>NZ_JBHSEL010000053.1:0-306402 GCF_042653845.1 Daeguia caeni
CACAAGCTTGGATGGTCATCTCCTCAATCAGGCGAATGACGAGGCGTATCGCAAAAATGGAATTTTGAGTCGGGCTCTCAGCACATAGAAACGGGTAGTATTCGGATAGCCCTTATGGGGCGTCTCAACCGTGTGGACGGCAAACAGGCTTTTCCAGCCGAATTTCTGGCTGCTGCGGATAGTCTTGATTTCCGGACTGATGAACAGCGGAAGGTCGCTGGAGCGGATCGTGTCAGAATAGGACGTATCAAGCCGACCATTCGACAGTTCAGATGGGATTTGCTTGTTCATCTCCGGCCCGCCCATATCTATCATGCCAAGGGCAGGACAGACGAATGCATGACAACAACGATCTGCAGGATGAATCACTTTACATGAAGTGAACTCATCATATTTATTACAATAAATTGAGAAACTTAGCTACTTATAGGTACAAATTCGAGCCGGTGGGAACATACTTTTCTGTATCTTCATCAATCTTTTCCTGCAAAATGTTCGAAAATTTATCGTCAATCGGCGTCACCATGCCGTAATAGCCGGTAATGATACCATCGGTTACTTTGGCTGCACCCCAGCTGCGTACCCACTGGATACGTCCGCCACTTAAAAGAAGGCGATAATAGATATCAAAGGGTCGTCCCTGATGAATGCAATCCCGGAAAGCTGCGCCCGAAAATGCGCGGTCTTCGGGATAGACCCTGTCCAGCCAGCCAAAATTCTGTGCTTCAGCACTGGTAATCTCAAACAGGGCTGCAAGACGTGGATTGATCCCGGTAAAGCGCCCTCTCTGGTCGGCAATCCAGAACAGATGTGGTGAATTTTCAACCAGAAAACGGAATTCCGCCTCGCGTTCACTGAGGCCAATTTCCGCCAGCTTGCGCGTCGTGATATCTTCACACTGGCCAAACCAGCGCAAGACACGATCATTCCCGTCTTTCTGCGGCGCGGCATAGACGCGGAGCCAGCGGACATCTTGATCCGGACGGCAATAGCGAAACTCGGCTTCAAAAATTTCGCCAGTTTCCACGGATTTCTGCCATTCAGCCTGTATCTTGGCCCGGTCTTCCGGGAAAATGAATTCCAGCCAGTGATCCTCATTCACCTCGTCAGGCGAAGTCTGCATGGTCAGATTGAATTTTCTATCGACCCGGATAACCTTGCCATTGGCATCCGCCTGCCAGAAGGCGCGCGGGCTCAACAGGGCGATCAGACGGTAATGTTCCTCGCTTTCCTGCAGGATTTCCTGCTGCCTCTTCTTTTCAGTGACATCAATGCCAAAAACACTGAAACCGAGCAGGCCGCCGATCTCATCCAGAACTGGACTGACAGAAACAAGCTGAACGCTATTCGGCAAACGCACCTCAAACGGCGGATAATGGCCTTTTTCACGCAAGGTGCTGACAATTTCCTGGACCTGCCATTGTTTCAGATTGAAATGACTCGCCAGATCCGTGCCACGCAATGCGCTAACCGTCGACCCAAGAGCTTTGGCAAATTTCCGGCTGATATCTATGATCTGGAAGTCCGGATCGACAAAACCCATACAGGTATTGTTGTCCGTATAGATTGCCGCAATCTGATAGGCACGTTGCTCGACCGTAAGACCATGATTGGGGATGCCTGCCTGCAATACCGGCTCCTCACATGCCGGCAGATCAACATTCAAAATCGGACCCGGCTTGCCAAAATAATAGCCCTGCGCCATCTGACAGCCGGCACGTTGCAGGACTTCTGCCTGTTCTTCCGTCTCGACTCCTTCCGCAACGACACCAATGTCAAGACTCTGGCCAAGGCTGATGATAGCCATGACGATCTTGCGGCTTTCACGCTCCGTCAGCATGGAACCGACAAAACTGGCATCGATCTTGATCGTATCAATCGGCAAATGCTGCAACCAACTCAAGCTGGAATAGCCGGTGCCGAAATCATCCATCGCAATGTGACAACCCAGCTGCATCAGTTCCAGAATGGTCGCCTTGGCAAGATCCGTATCTTCAATCAGCGCCGTTTCGGTAATTTCAATCTTCAGACGCGGCAGGAAAAAGCCATAATCTGCCGCCGCATCCTTGATGATACGCAAAATGGACGTATTTTTGAGCTGGCTTGGTGAAATATTGAGTGACAGGAATAGATCCTTGGGCAAATGCTCGATTGCACTCAAAGACTGACGCAGGACTGACTCGGTCAGATTGCCAATCAGCCCCCTTTCCTCAGCCAGAGGAATGAACTCAAGCGGCTGCAGAATGCTGCCATCCCGCCTGTGCCAACGTGACAGGATTTCAAAACCAACTATGCGCCGGTCAGACAATCGGACGATTGGCTGGAAATACGGTCTAATTTCACCAGATTTAATCGCGCTTTCAAGCAAAAAGCCCAACCGCTTGCCCATCAGTCACCTTAGGAATTGAAATGTCCAGCAACCCATTCCAGACAATAAGGTTCTTCATATAGAAAAACGAATGATTTTTTAGCATAAAATAAAATAGGACACAAATTAATATCTGTTCAGTTTAAACAACGCCTGTTGATACCATAATATTCATTCTGAAAGCATTGTCTGGATAAAATTGGTTCAAAAGCGGCATAAAACAACTCAAAACAATATACATATCAACTTGCCGGACAGCCACATAGAGCGATCACGGTGCTTAAAGAAAATGGCTGCAAAAATGCAGCCATTTCAAACAGCCATATACAGATCAAGGCAGAGGGTAAAGCCTATTCGTCGCGATAGACTTTCTCGCGTCGCTCATGCCGCTCCTGCGCCTCAAGCGACAGCGTTGCAATCGGACGCGCGTCAAGCCGCTTGAGGCTGATCGGCTCACCCGTTTCTTCGCAGAAACCATAGGTGCCTTCCTCAATGCGATTGAGTGCTGCATCAATCTTGGCGATCAGTTTTCTTTGGCGATCACGGGCGCGCAATTCAATCGCCCTGTCAGTTTCTGATGAAGCCCTGTCAGCCAGGTCAGGATGATTGGCGCTTTCCTGTTGCAGCGCTTCAAGTGTTTCGCGCGCTTCACGCAGGATTTCGTTCTTCCAGGCAATAAGCTTTGCACGGAAGTAAGCCTTCTGCCGTTCATTCATGAACGGCTCGTCGTCAGTGGGCTTATAGTTAAGGTCTATCAATTCACTCATTCTGAATCACCCCACATCAAAGAGACGCGTGCGGTTATATAAGTCCATCATTTGCAGGACACAACACGAAACAATCGTGTTCCACTACTTTTTAGTGCATTATTTTTAGGCTTCACTGCCAACAAACTGTCCACTTCTACAAACCCGATAGAAAATGCAAATAAATTCATATTTTTAAATAGCTGATTTGCTGAAACTTATTCGATAAGAAATAATCAATGGTTGCACCCCGTCGGATATGACAGCTTTATGAATTCTTCAAAAAACAATCACTGCGACAAAGAATAATGTTAAAAAGCGGCCATAAGTGGTTAAAAAATTACGCCAGCTGATAAAATTCTGGCATTTCTTGCGCCCGCAAACATTGCCGCCAAAAGCCTTTAGCCAGCGGAGTTCAACCATGAGTTTTCTTCTTCTCCTTCGTCATGCAAAGGCGGCTTGGGCCAGACCCGGCATGCGTGACTTTGACCGGCCGCTGGATTCGGAAGGCATTCAGTCGCTGGATCGGCTGGCGGAGAGCATGAAGGCAGCAGAACTTTTCCCGGATCGGGTTGTGCTTTCGACCTCGAAACGCACCCAGGAAACCGCTTACGGCCTGATTGAACGGCTTGGGATCAATGTCGAAACCGTTCTGGATGGGACGATCTATAGTGGCGGACCGTTTGAATATCTGGCCGCAATCCGCAAATATGGCGATGTCGAACATCTGATGCTGGTCGGCCACAATCCGACGATGGAAGATCTTGCACTTGCCCTGTGCGGCGCAGGTCATCCCGACAGCCTGCACAATCTTCATGCCGGCTTTCCTCCGGCAGGTCTTGCGACGATCCGCTTTGACAAAAGCCTGACGGAGATTGATGAAGGCGCAGGCTTTCTTGAGACTTTTCCCCTGCCCGATAAAATTTCCTGACTGACTGCCCTGCCATTCTTGCATCTGGCCGGCTCGGCACCTTATTTCTAAGGCAGTGCCAGGAAATGTGGGAACCGGTTTTCCGTTCGGAACTGCGAAAAGAACAGTTGCGGTTCCAGGAAAAGCAGAAACCATTTTCGGGAGACAAGACACACGTGAAGACAATCATTTCCTTTGCGCTGACGTGCGCAACGACAGGCAGGGCGAGGCATAATTGGCAAAACTGACCAGTTTCGGCGATGAAGCCAGAATTGCGCTGGACACATTGGCAGATCGTGCCAGTGGCCTTTTTTCTCCCGCGCTGCGGCTGGGCGTGACCGGGCTTTCGCGCGCTGGCAAGACGGTTTTCATCACGGCTTTCGTGCATAACATGCTGCATGGCGGCAGGCTGCCGCTGTTCGAGGCCTATAAATCCGGGCGCATTTCGCGTGCCTTGCTGGAGCCACAGCCAGACGACGCCGTACCGCGTTTTCAATATGAGGAACATCTGGCAGCACTGCTCAATGAACGCATCTGGCCAGATTCCACCCGAGCCATATCGCAGCTGCGCCTGACCATTGAATATGAGACGGCATCGGCCTGGGGACGCTGGCTATCGCCGGGACGCCTATCCGTTGATATTGTTGATTATCCGGGCGAATGGCTGCTCGATTTGCCATTGCTTGGCAAAAGCTATGCCGAATTCAGTGCCGACTCCTTTGCTCTTGCCCATGCGCCGACCCATCATGATCTGGCAAAGGGCTGGATCAATGAGGCCGAAAGCGTCAATCCTGCCGATGCGGCCGATGAGCTGATCGCACAAAGGCTTGCGCGCAGCTTCACCGACTATCTGCGCGCCGGCAAGGCCGATGAACGCGCGCTCTCCACACTCCCCCCGGGCCGTTTTCTGATGCCGGGCGATCTCGACGGCTCGCCCGCGCTGACCTTCGCGCCCCTGCCGAAGCTGAAAGACAGCGATTTCAAGCCCGGCTCACTCGCCGCCATGATGGAGCGCCGTTACGAGGCCTACAAGACCCATGTCGTCAAACCTTTCTTCCGCGAGCATATTGCGCGTCTTGATCGCCAGATCGTGCTGATCGACGCCATGCAGGCGATGAATGCCGGCCCGGACGTTGTCGCTGATCTGGAACGCGCCCTCACCGATATCCTGTCCTGTTTCAGGCCGGGCCGCACCAATCTTCTGACCGGCCTGATCCAGCGCCGCATCGGCCGCATTCTCGTTGCCGCCACCAAGGCAGACCAGCTGCATCATGAAAGCCATGACCGCCTGCAGGCCATCGTGCGCCGACTGGTTGAACGCGCCATGGAACGGGCGGATTTTTCCGGCGCCGATATTGATGTGCTGGCCATGGCGGCCGTCCGCGCCACCCATGAAGCGACCGTCAGGCAGGGCAAGGAAGCCCTGCCGGTGATCGTCGGCACCCCGCTGAAAGGCGAACGCATTGACGGTGAGATTTTTGACGGCGAAACAGAAACAGCTATATTTCCCGGTGATTTACCGAAAAATCCTGATGTAATTTTTGAAAAAAACAATCACGCGACGGAACATTTCATCCGCTTTGTCCGCTTCCGTCCGCCACGTCTGGAGCAGACGGCTGACGGCTTGACCTTGTCCCTGCCGCATATTCGTCTCGACCGGGCCATACAGTTTCTCATTGGAGACCGATTGCAATGAGCGATGCCAAGCCCCGCAAGCCAGCGGCATTCATTCTGGAACAGCCTGCTTCCGGCAAGACTGTGGATCCGCAACCAGCTGCAGCCCCGCGCCGCCCGCGTGCGGTCAGGGATCTGCAACAGGTGGTGCCGGATGTCGATATATTTGCACTGGAGGATGCTGTGCCCGATGCGGTGCTTGAGCCTGCACTTGATGAGGCAGCGCGGCGCAAATGGTCGCTTGGCGGTGTTTTGCTGAGCGCTCTTGGCATACTCCTGTCATTTGCCATTGCAATCTGGGTAGAAGACCTGATCAGGGCATTGTTTGCCCGCGCAGACTGGCTTGGCTGGACAGCCTTTGTTGTTGCCATCATTGCCCTTGCTGCATTTCTTGCCATTGTAACGCGGGAGCTTCTGGCGCTGCGCCGGCTTGCTTCGGCACAGTCCCTGCGCAAGGAAACTACCGACGCCTATGAACGCGATGACATGAAGGCGGCGCGCGCTTGCCTTGTCCGATTGCATGACATTACCCGCAATCTGCCAGAAACCGCGCGTGGCAGACAGATTCTTGACGGCCTATCCAATGAGATCATTGATGGCCGCGACCTGATCCGGCTGGCCGAGACTGAAATCCTGCGCCCGATTGATCGCGAAGCACGCACGCTCATCCTCAACGCCTCCAAACGCGTTTCGATTGTAACGGCTATCAGCCCGCGCGCTTTGGTTGATATTGGCTATGTGATCTTTGAATCCGCGCGCCTGATCAGGCGGCTGTCACAGCTTTATGGCGCCCGCCCCGGCATGCTTGGTTTCATCACGCTGAGCCGCCGGGTTCTGGCCCATCTGGCGGTGACCGGCACACTTGCCATGGGCGACAGCGTCATTCAGCAGCTTGTCGGCCATGGCCTGGCCTCGCGTCTTTCGGCCAAGCTTGGCGAAGGCGTGGTCAATGGCCTGATGACCGCCCGCATTGGCATTGCCGCCATGGATGTCGTGCGTCCCTTCCCGTTTCATGCCGAGAAAAGACCCGGCATCAGCGATTTTATTGGTGATCTGGCGCGGCTGAATGGCGATGCAACCACCAAATCCCCACGCAGCAAGGACAAGGCGTGATTTTGAAGTGGCTTTCAGCAAATTGCAAACCAAGCATTAACCATTCGATCCGAATATGTGCAAGAAAGCATTGCGCATCAGAATCGAGCGGATCGGCGTGGCGGTTTTCCCGACGTTGTTTCCAGCAATGTACCTGATGCCAAACCGGCTATCTGGTCATGGACGCGTCTGTTCGATTTCGGACTGGGTAACCAACGGTGTAATGTCGGCCTGCTGCGGCTGACGAGTTCTGGAATAGAGCTGATCATGAAAAAGACCATTGCTGCCTGTCTGTTGCTTCTGCCTGCAACCCTTGTTGCATTACCGGCATTGGCCGCAGACAAGGATCAACGTTTCTTTGAAAATATAGAAGGCCAGTGGTCGGGGCCGGGCGAGATCGTCGCCGGCAAATACAAGGGCACGAAATTCGTCTGCACCCTGTCCGGCACAACACCGGAAAAGGCAGTTGGCATGACGCTGGATGGTTCCTGCCGCGTTGGCGTCTTCACCCAGCCGATGAAGGCAACCATTACCCGCTCCAACACCGGCTATTCCGGCAAGTTCAATGATGGCGCCGAAGGAAAGGGACTTGATGTCGTGTCCGGTTCCGTGAACGGCAACAAGGTGGTACTGGGACTGAACCGCAAGCAGCTCAATGGTGCCATGCTGGCGCGCATCAGCGATGAAAATACGATGAATGTCACGGTTTCCGTGCGCGTGGACAATGAACTTGTGCCGGTCATCGGCCTGAACCTGAAGCGCGTCGATGATATGGCCATCGGCGCCATTGCCAAAAATTAAAAGGTCCCCAAGAAAGATTAAAAGGCGCCCAAGAAAGATTTTGGCTCTGGTCGCTCCTGTTCAGTTGCTTTCTTTCCACCAGCCCGCATCCGTGCGGGCTTTTTCAATGCCATCGCGCTGGCAATGTGCCATGGCTTCGGCAATGTTTTGTCCATTGATCACCAATGTGGGCGCAATATCATTGAGCGGCACAAGCACGAAGGCGCGTTCCATCATGCGCGGATGCGGCAGGGTCAGCCTGTCCTCGTTGAGGATAACCGGATGGCCAGCCGGGTCTGACATGGCAAGAATATCGATATCAACCGTGCGTGGCCCCCAGCGTTCAATGCGCACGCGTTTGAGCGCCCTTTCAACGTCCAGACAGGTCTGCATCAGCACAACCGGCGGCAGATCCGTGTCGATCACCGCACAGGCATTATAGAACCAGTTCTGGTCGGTCTTGCCCCAGGGAGGTGTGCGATAGACGGGGGACACCGCAACGATCCTTGTGTCGCCGCGTGCCTCAAGCAGGCGCAACGCCTCTCCCATGGTTCTGATGGGATCGCCGATATTTCCGCCCAGGCCAAGCCATGCGCGCGCGCTGTGATGACCGCCGCTCACTGCGGATAGACCACGGTTACTTCGACATGATCGAGAACGCCCGGCACCGGCGCATTCGGCTTGCGGATGGTAATTTCCGCCCGCGTGATCTGCGGAAAACGTTCAACCAGGGCCTTGGCAACATCCAGCGCCAGCGTCTCGATCAGATAACGCTGCCGGCCCATGATAATGTCTTCAATCACCGAGAAAGCGATGCCGTAATGAACTGTGCCGTCAATATCATCATTTTCAAGCGCAGAGCCGGCCTCGACATCAAGAATGGCATCAACATAAAAACGCTGGCCAAGCTTGTGTTCTTCATCAAAGACGCCGTGATGCGCGAAAAATGCGCAGTTCATGATCCGTATTGTGTACACGGTTCTACTTCCTGTTATCGACCCTGCGCGCCTGCAGGATTGCATCCGCAACGGCAAGCGCTTCCCTGTTATAGGCGACATTGTGCACACGGAAAATGTCTGCACCCGCCAGCCGCAAGGCAACCGAAGTCGCTGCTGTACCTATATCGCGATTCAGAGGCTCATTCACGCCAGTTATCGCGCCGACAAAGCGTTTACGCGACGTACCAACCAGAATCGGATAGCCAAACTGCTGCAATTCGCCCAGGCGAGCCATCAGCGCAACATCGTCTGCCGTTTCCTTGCCGAAGCCGAACCCCGGATCCAGAACAATGCGCGCAGGATCGATCTCCGCCTGCGCAGCGATCTTCAGTGACCTGTTCAGGAACACGAACTGGTCATCAATCACGTCAGGTTCGACCATGCGTTCGCGGCTGGTGTGCATGATGACGAGGCCGGCCCCGCTTTGCCGGGCAATATCCGCAATTGCTGGTTCTCGCTGCAATCCCCAAACATCGTTCACAATATGCGCACCCGCCTCCACTGCCGCCCGCGCCGTGGCGGCGCGATAGGTGTCGATCGAAATGATGCAGTCAAACCGCTTGCCAAGCGCTTCAATGACCGGAACAACGCGGGCAATTTCCGTTGCCTCGTCAACGGGCGCACCGCCCGGACGGGTGGATTCGCCGCCGACATCGATGATCAAAGCCCCCTCTTCCAGCATTTTTTCGGCTGCGGCCATGGCCTTGTCACATTCGACATATTGACCTCCATCCGAAAAGGAATCCGGCGTGACATTCAGGATGCCCATGATGACCGCCTTGTCCCCCAATGGAAGCGAACGCCCATGTGCCAATTGCCATAATTTAGTCATTGCTGCTAATCCTGATGCCGCACCGCAATCCGAACGATGTCGGTTCGTGAATATGTCTGGACGGCGTTATAGTTCTCTTGACGATTGCGTGCCATGCTTGCGATCTCATATTTTGAAATTACCTCTGTTTTTTTGAAAGGTGCCAGGACATGGGCAAAAAATTATTGGTTCTGGCGAACACGGTTCTGGCAGGCGTCCTTCTGACTTTGCCCGCAACCGGGGCGCATGCTGCCAATGTGGTGCGCAAATACACCTATTTTCCCATCTATGGGAAAACGGCAGCCGAACTTGATCATGCGCTGTCGCAAAACGGACCTTTTCTGCAAAAGACAGGCCAGCACCACCCCGGTGCAACGGAAATCCGGTTTGACGCCAAGGTCAAATATGGCAAAAACGCAGGCGAATCATGCAAGGTGCAGGACATTCGCGTCAATGTTTATGCCAAGATCTCACTGCCTGTCTGGAAACATCGTTCCAGAGCCGAGGGTGACATCCAGCTTGTATGGGATACCTTGCTGAAGGATATCCGCCGGCATGAGGAAAGTCACATCATCATCGCCCGCACCCATGCCAATGAGCTGGAACGCAAGGTACGCGCCCTGCATTCCCGCAAGGATTGTGCTGAACTGCGCAAGGATATTGACCGGCTCACCGAAAAACTCCTGGCCGAGCATGACAAGGCACAGGAACGCTTTGATCGCGTGGAAACGATCAATTTTGAAAAGCGTTTTGAACGTCTGCTGATCAAAAATCTTGAAAAGCGAAAACAGCGCGAAAGCCGCCAGGCTCCATAAAGGGAAAAACCGGTTTCCAGCCGCAACTGCACAAAGACAATATGGTCAGAGCATTGCGGCTTACCCGCCTGCATGTTCTCGCATGCCAAAGGACGCCCATTTCAAGGGCGCCCTTCGCAAGGCCGCTTTATGCGCATGCCGCCCAACAGCTTTGCGCTTGCAAGACATACGCTTCGATTGTGCGACAGATCAGCTCTGGCGTTCAGGAACCTGGACGACGAGACCGTCGAGTTCGTTTTTCACCCGGATCTGGCAGGACAAACGGCTGTTCGGACGGACATCGAAGGCAAAATCGAGCATGTCTTCTTCCATGGACTCCGGATGGCCGACAATATCGACCCATGCCTCGTCGACATAGACATGACAGGTCGCACAGGCGCAGGCACCGCCACATTCGGCATCAATGCCGGGCACACCATTACGGATGGCAGCTTCCATGACGCTAGCGCCATTGTCGGCATCTACCTCCGTGCGCATGGAACCGTCCGCAGAAACAAATATGATTCTTGTCATTACTGAGCCTCTTTGCATACAGGGCCGCCAAACAGCACTCCGTCCCGCGCGCGCCCCGCACATTGCATTGGGTAATTTTTCCCTTTCGCCAATACGACCTAACGATAAGAGTTGCAATTGGCCGGATAATGAGTCCATACATTTTCAATGCAACTTTATGTTACGAAAAGCATTCAATCACACACCACAAACGAGAAGTGGTTAACGCCAAACAGGCTGGAAGGCGGTTCTTTCAGGAAAAGACTTTTAGAATTTCCACAATAAGAAAACAACTAAGTAATTGCTTTTACTTAATTTTTTAGCATAGCGCACTTTTGCATTAACCTTATATTTAAAGATTTGAACCCTAGGCGGCTTCGCCTATTTCCTTAACGCAACCGAACCGATACGATGTAAAGTTGGCGGATAAGTATGGTATTGTTGCTTCGGCAGTCCAGCCGTCGTGGTAAATGAGTACAAGGTAGGCACACAATGGCGTCAAAATCCAAGGCACAAAAGCTAGACCTGGAAGTTGAGAAGGCATTGGAAGAAGCGCTCGACATCAATTTTGACGACGATCTTGCAGATCTGGACGTTGAATTGACGCTGGACGATCTGGACTCTGGCTTCTCGGTTGACGATCTGGAAGCGCAGATTTCGCGTGCTGCCGAAGAGCTCGTTGCCGAACAGAAGGTTCGTGACGCCGAACCCGTTGGCCCGCGTGCTGATGAAACGGCAAACAGGCTGTCTGAACAGGAAAAGCCTGCGCCGATTGCCGCTTCTGTCATTGTTACACCTGCAGCCCCGCCCATTCCGCCAGTGGTCAAGGCCGTAGCGCCTGCCGCGAACCTGCCTGCCGACGAGACTGCCACGACCAAACCGGAAGCCACGGCCAAGCCAGCGGCCATCGCGTCATCAGGCGCTGCGGCCGCACTCACCCGCAAACCGGCCAATGACGATTCAAGGGGTGAAAACCTCGCAGCCAGCACGGCGCGCCATCGCCGCACGACCGAACAGACTTCCAGACTGTTCTGGACGACGACCGCAATCAGCGTTCTGTGGGCTGCCGGTGGTGCTGCGCTTGGACGCGCCATCAATCCGGATCTATTCACCAATCTTCAGGCAACCAGGGACTTCTTCACCTCGCCGGCTGGCCTTGGCCTGACCGCGGGCGTGGCCTTGCCGGTTGCCATGTTCTATGGTTTTGCCCAGCTTGTCAGACGCGCGCAGGAAATGCATGCCGCCGCACGCTCCATGTCTGAAGCTGCCCTCAAGCTGCTTCAGCCGGATGCCATTGCCAGCGACCGCATCACCACCATTGGTCAGGCCGTGCGCCGTGAAGTCAATGCCATGAATGAAGGCATTGAACGCACCCTCGCCCGCGCGGTTGAGCTTGAAACCCTGGTTCAGGCCGAAGTCAACCAGCTGGAACGCACCTATGCCGACAATGAAGTGCGCATCCGCTCTCTGGTAAGCGAACTCGGCAATGAGCGCGAGGCAATCGTCAGCCATGCCGAACGCGTACGCTCCTCCATTTCCGGCGCGCATGAGCAGCTCAAGGAAGAGTTGTCGAGCGCATCCAATATCATCCGCGACAATGTGCTCTCGGCCTCGAAGCAGCTCAGCACACTTCTGAATGAATCCGGTGAACGCCTGATCGGCAATATCAATGAAAGCGGCAATTCGATTGCCGAAGCGATTGAAAAGCGCACCGGCGCGATTGGTGAGCGCATCACCGCCTCCGGGCAGGAATTTGCCAATATTCTTGACACCCGCATTGCCACGCTGGATGAGCAGTCACGCTCCATTTCCGAGCGTATCGGCGACGCGCTTGATGAACGCACGCAAGGCATTGCCTCACTGCTTGGCACGGCCACCGAGGCCATGGTCAGCGAATTCGATACGCGTCTTGCCAATCTCGACTCGACGCTTTCCGAACGGGGGCGCTCGCTGGTGTCGGAATTTGAGGCCCGCGCACAGGCGCTCGACAGCAGCACTGAGAAGCTCAACGCGGCGCTTGAAGCCCGTTCACGCCAGATCAATGAAAATCTGATCGCCCGCACGCGTGAAATTGCCGAAACCTTCAATGGCGGCCGTGCATCGTTCAATACGATGATCGATGAGACCAAGGCAGCAATTGCCTCAAGCCTGGCTTCCGTCGAAGCCAATATCGGCACCATCCTGCAGGAAAAGACGGCCAATTTCGTCGATACGCTGGCAGAAAGCCGCGATGTTCTGACCGAGGCACTGGATTCGCGCGCTTCCGATCTGCGCAATGCCATTGCCGCAACCACCTCGACGCTCAGCACAACGGCAGAACAGCATGCCGCCATTCTGGCCGAGCGCACCAACAGCCTGCAACAGGCTATGGCGCAACATGCCGCTCAGCTTGACGCCTCCTTCAGCGCACATGTCGATACGCTGGATGCGCGCCATCAGGCCCTGCGCGACAATTTCAATGCCCAGCAAGCCCAGCTTGCCAATACCCTCGATGAGCGCGCAAATGCCATCGAGTCGCTGATCTCTGACAAGCAGAACGCGCTGGCCGCGGTTCTCGATGAGCGTACGAACGGCCTCAAGGCAGCCCTGAACGAACATGATGCAGGTCTTGCCTCGATGATTGCCCATCATCAGCAGGCCATCGAGACCCATGCCGGCGTCATGCGCGAAACCTTGACCCATAATGAAACTGCCCTCAATGAGGCGCTGACGGCGCATGCCGCAACCCTTGAACAGCGCACTGCCAAGCTGCGTGATACCATTGCCGAAACCAGTGACGCCATCAACCGCAGCTTCGACAACCAGACCGGCATTATCGCAGAACGCACCCAGACAATGGAAAAGGCGCTCGCCATTGGCGTCGACAATGTCCGCCGTACGCTGGAACAGAGCGCCGGCGTCGTTGCCGCCAGCCTGCGCGACAAGATTGGCGAAGCTGCAAGCCGCCTTTCGAGCGAAGCAACCAAGGCTGGTGAGGCCCTGGAAGGTATCGGCGCAGACTTCAGCAATCGCCTGATGAGCAATCTCTCCGGCACGGAATTCCGCCTCAGCCAGAAGGCTGAATCGATCGCCGAACGTCTGGGCGACATTGAAAACCGCCTTGCCGGCGAAATCGGCAATATCGAACAACGTCTTACCGAAACCGCTGCCAAGGCAAGCGAAACGCTTGCCGGTCAAGGCGAGGCCTTTGCAGCGCGCATCGTCGACAATCTCACCGGCGCCGAAACGCGCCTCAGCGAACAGGCAGAAACCATCGCCAACCGCTTTGGCTCGATTGAAAACCGTCTTACAGACCAAATCGGCAATATCGAACAACGCATTGTCTACAGCGCCAACAAGGCAAGCGAAATCATCGTCGGCCAAAGTGAGGCCTTTACCGCGCGTCTGGTTGAAAATCTCTCCGGTACCGAGGCACGCCTCGGCGAACAGGCCAACACCATCGCCAACCGTCTCGGCGAAATCGAAAGCCGCCTGACGGGTGAACTGGGCACGATTGAACAGCGCATTGCCGATACGGCTGCCAATGCAAGCCACCTGCTTGCCGGCCACAGCGAAGCCTTCTCGGCACGTGTGGTTGAAAACCTCACCGGCACGGAAAACCGTCTGGTTGAACGTGCGGATGCGATTGCCTCCCGTCTTGGCGAGATCGGCTCGCGCATCACGATGGAGCTTGGCAGCGTCGAGGCACGCATTGCCCAGGTGACCGATACAACCGCCGTCACGCTGGAAGAGCGCACACGTGAACTCAATGCCGTTCTTGCCGCCCGCTCGCAGGAAATCACCAGAATCCTGGCCGAAACGGCAGAACCGCTGATTGCGCGTCTGGCCGATGGCGGCCGTGGGCTGGCGCAGCAGCTTGAAGAGGCAACCCATGCCGCAACCGATCGTCTGCGCGCGGAAAATGCAGCCCTCGTCAATGCACTGGCAAGCCGCACCGCTGAAACCATTGCCGCCGTTCAGGAAGCCAAGAGCGGCCTTGTCGGCAATGTCAATGAACTGATCGAACGCCTGTCCAGCTCGAACAATGAGCTTGGCCAGCTGATTGAGACGGCGGCACGCAACCTTGCCGAGCTTGACAGCCGCCTGATGGGCACTACGTCCAGCTTCGTGGAAAACACCAATCGCGCTGCCGAAATCTTCCAGAATTCGACTGGCCTGATCGACAGCAATATTGGCACGCTGCGCACCCTGTCCGACAACACGCTGCTGCAGATTGCCGATATTTCCAACCGTTTCGAAGCCCATAGCAAGGTTCTGTCGGCCGCCTCCGACATGATCAATGCAGCACAAAACAACCTGACCAGCACGCTGGAAGATCGTCATCAGGCACTCGACAAACTGGCTAATGGTCTGGTTGAAAAGTCTGAAGGCATTGAAAAGCTGATGAAATCCTTCGAGGCTCTGGTTTCCACCGCCCTGCAGCGCGCCGAAGGCCAGACGCTTGCCTCGGCAAACAGGATCAGCGAAAGCGTTTCGCAGATCGTCGAACAGGCAGCACAAAAATTTGCCGCCGCAACCGATGACATCCGCCGTACAGCCAATGAAATCCGCACTGAGCTCGACACCACCCGTGGCGAACTCAAGCGCGGCATTCTGGAAATGCCTGCGGAAGCCAAGGAAACCACAAGCGCAATGCGCAAGGCTGTGAGCGAACAGATCAACGCCCTCAAGGAACTGGCTGCCATCGTCAACAAGTCTGGCCGTCTGGTTGATGTCGGCGCAAGCCGCGCCGAACGCCCGGCAAGCCGCATGGCCCCGGTTCAGCCGCGTCCCGCCCAGGTCAAGGCACCGAGCCCTATGCCGGTTGCCGACCTGCCGCCAGTGCAGCGCCCACGCGCACCAGAACCGGCTCAGCCGGCCGCCTCGGTCGCAACAGCTGAAAGGCCGCGCACCGGCTGGGTTTCCAATCTGCTGGCTCGCGCATCGCGTGAGGAAGAGGAAGCAGTTGCGCCAAAACCGGCACCGATAAGCACCACGCGCACGCCAACCCATGTGGTTGAATCGCTGAATTCGCTTTCGGTCGATATTGCCCGCGCCATTGACCACGAGGCATCGATTGAACTGTGGGAGCGTTATCGTCGCGGTGAGCGCAATGTCTTCACCCGCCGCCTCTACACACTGAAAGGGCAGCAGACCTTTGACGATATCAAGAAGAAATATCAGACCGATAGCGAGTTCCGCCGCGCGGTAGACCGCTATATGGACGACTTCGAGCGCCTGCTTGAAGATGTTGCCCGCAATGACCGCGACAATATCGTCACGCAGACCTATCTGACCTCTGACACCGGCAAGGTTTACACCATGCTGGCCCATGCAAGCGGTCGCCTGCGCTAATATTGGCACTCAAGGAAATGCCGTAAGAGCCCATGCACTTGATATGCATGGGCTCTTTTTTGTTACCGGATTGTCCTGCTTCCAAAAACCTATATAGGCGATAACGCTCTTGGCCAAATGGATGAGCGAAAGGATCTACTGATAAACCTGTAACGACCTTGGTATGTGCGATTGGCAATCAGGATTCTTATTACCTCAATGCGTGCCCAGGATGACAGCCAACCTCGACATAATATATCCGATAGGACACCCTTGATAATCTCACCATTGCTGGCCAGTCATGCTGGCCAAATCTGTCAAGAAAGCTTGTTCGAGCCTACGCACTTTGTCCTCGTTAGACGTTGGCTGTCTGAAAACGAGATTCCGCGAAAGACCAGTGACTTCGTGGCAATCGGCATCTGATAGGCAACAGGCCGCTGAACGGGATCGCTTGCGTAAGCAATCTTGAATGAGAGATCCCGTCACCTTGGTCTTTCAACGCCATAACTTGGCCATACACAGTGGATGCTCACCGAAGCGACCCTCAAAAACACCATCGTGCTTGGAGCCGACCTGCTATTTCTATGCGCAACCAATCCACGTCAAAAATCGTTGCAGGCTCAGCAAGTCTGACATGCCGCTGTTCCAATTTAAGCAGGCGTTCAGCAACATTCGCAGCAAGCGGAACAACCGCTAATCACGCTTGCAGATGATCGCACCCGGACAACTTCCAGCAAGATGGGAAAAATATTCTCAGCAGATGTGATTTCCCAAACGGAAACCGGATGAAGAGCGCACAAGGCTCTCAGAGCGTTGCCGCCGTCCAGTTGACGATTTCAGCCGAAACCTGTTCAAAGGCCGTATTGAGCGCCCGGACATAATCGGCATTGCTGGTGCCGCGTACCGGCGCTGTCGCCGTAAAGATGCGGGTGGCGCGGATTTCACCGCTGGAATCATTCATCAGCCTGACAGCAATATCGACAACTGCCGTGCGTGCGCCGCCATAGGCGCGGATGCCAAAGACGCGCAGATCCGTCAGCACCTGATAATTGATCGCCAGGCCATCGCCCGGCCGGCCAATACCGCCAAACAGGCCGGAATTTTCAAACGACTGTACCAGCCGCGCCTGAACAATGTTGGTCAGGCGGTCACCCCACTGCGCACCGCCCAGATATTCAATCGATCCCGGAGCCGTATTGACGACAATATTCTCGCTGTCCAGCGCCTTGAGCGCTGTTGGCGGCTGGATCAGAAGCTGCATGGACTTGTGGCTGCGCGCCGTCTTGGCCACCTGGCCTGCGCTCAGGCTGAATGTGTCAAGCTTGGGCGTGGTTCCACATCCAGCCAAGGCAAGTGCCAAACCAAGCGATATGAATGCAGTGCGCATGGAACGACGCCCCATCAGATGATCACGCAATTTCGTATCCCGAAAAGTTCTGTTGGAAAGTCCTTGCCTGAAGGTCAACGGCGAGTCCTCCCATTATATTGCGGCACGCTGCCCTCGCCGCCGAAGATCAGGCGCTGTGGATTGCGCTCAAGCTCGGTAATGGCCTGTTCAATGCGCTGAATGGCGCGGCGACTTTCGTTCACCGTAGCCTGTACGTCACGCAGGCCCTGACCGGAGAAGCGCTCCAGATTATTGGCAATCGGCGTCAGATTCCTGTCGAGATTGTCAGCGGTCTTGCGGATTGCCTCAAGCGTTGCCTTGGCCTGTGCCACGACACCATCCTTGTTGTCGCTTGACAGAAGCTGGTCGGCCTTTTCGAGAATGCCTTCGACCTGCATGGACGCCGTGTTGAGGCGCGCCATCATGTCCTTGGCATCAGTAATGATCTGGTTGATATTGCCAGCATTGGAGCCGAGCTCATCAATCACATTGGCATTCTTGGCCAGAGCATCCGTGAAGACCTTGGCGTTGTTGATCGTCTCGATCAGGGGACCGCGCGCTTCATTGGTGAAGCTCTCAAGCTCGCCAAGCACATTGTTGGCACGGGCAAAAATATCCTGTGCCGTTGCAAGCAGATTGTTCACCGCCGACGGATCCGCATCGATGCGGGCAACCGTGTTTTCATGTTCGGCTTCAGTGAGAAGATTGGGTTCATCCAGTCTGCCTCCCTTGAGCTCGATATAGGCCTGACCAGTCAGCCCCTGAAACCCGAGTGAAGCCTTGGTCGAGCGGGTAATCGGGGTTGATGCATTCACACGCGTCTGCACGATCACCATGCCCGGATTGCTTTCATCCAGATGCAGGCTGCGCACATCGCCCACCTTGATGCCATTGAACAGAACCTGGCTGCCAATGCCCAATCCCGTCACCGAACCTGGAATACGCACATCGAGCGGCACGGAATCGCGCGCCTCACCATAACGCGCAATCCAGTACACAAAACCGAAAGCCAGCAGGCTGACGATCAGTGTGAACACTCCGACGAGGACGTAATTGGCTTTTGTTTCCATTTCTTATCCAGTTTGCACACGGTGACCCATGCGCCGCCTTGACGGCGCAGAAAAATCGATCTGACGCGCACGCTTACCGCGAAAATAGGATTTAACCCAAGGGGCGTCCACCGTCATCATGTCTTCAACGGTGCCGCTCACGAGAATTTTCTTGTTCCCAAGCACTGCAATACGATCGCAGATCGCAAACAGGCTGTCGAGATCATGCGTTACCATATAGACTGTCAGCCCCATTGTGTCGCGCAGATTTGCAATCAGATCATCGAAATCAGCCGCACCGATCGGATCAAGGCCTGATGTCGGCTCATCGAGAAACACAATGTCCGGATCAAGTGCCAGTGCGCGGGCAAGGGCTGCCCGCTTGATCATGCCACCAGACAGTTCGGAGGGATATTTTTCTGCCGTATCTGGCTTCAGCCCGACCAGATCGATCTTCAGCCGCGCCAGTTCATTCATCAGTTTCGGCGACAGGTCGAGATATTCGCGCATCGGCACCTGAATGTTCTCCAGCACATTCAGCGCGGAAAACAGTGCACCATGCTGAAACAGCACCCCCATGCGCATATCAATCGCCATTTTCTCGACTTCGTTCAGCCGATCAATATTGCGGTTGAAGATTTCAATCTCGCCCGATTGTTTCTTGTTGAGGCCAAGGATGGTGCGCATCAGCACCGACTTGCCAGAGCCCGACGGCCCGATGAAGCCAAGCACCTCGCCCTTGAAGATATCCAGTGAAAGCTTGTCCAGCACCGGCTCACGGCCGAACGAAACCGTGACATCGCGCACCGAAATCAATGGCGCGCCTGCCTCGATAGTTTCGCTGTTTTGCGACTGCGACCCGTGGTCGTTACGATTAACCATGCCTCTTCTTTAAACGAGCTTTCTTATACGCTGAACTGCTAATCGATCGGCAAGCCACTTTTTTGCTGCCTGTGTCCTGTGAGACGCAGAACCGCAAGGTTGCCAGCCGGTTATCAGAAATCAATCGCCGCATAGAACATTGCAAACAACCCATCGACGACAATGACCACGAAAATCGCCTTGACAACCGACGCCGTCACCCTGCGTCCGAGCGATTCAGCGCTGCCGCCCACCTTCATGCCCTCGACCGAGGCCAGAATGCCGATGATCATGGCCATGAACGGTGCCTTGATCAGGCCGGCAAAATAGGTGTTCAGCGCGACAGCATCATGCAGGCGGCTGACAAAGGCTTCCGGCGAGATATTGGAATAGAAATAGGACACGGCTGCCGCACCAATAAGAGCGGCAAGATCAGCCACGATCGTCAGCAATGGCAGGATAATGACGAGGGCGACAAGGCGCGGGAAAACCAGCACGCCAACCGGATTGAGCCCGATCACCGTCAGCGCATCTGTTTCCTCGCGCATTTTCATCGAGCCGATTTCCGCAGTAATGGCACTGCCAGATCGACCGGCAATCATGATTGCGGTCAGCAATACGCCGAGCTCCCGGAATACAAGAATGCCGACGAGATCGACAACAAAGATTTCAGCGCCGAAATTACGCAACTGAAAGGCGCCCTGCTGTGCAATGATCGCACCGACGATTGTTGACATCAGCACGATGATCGGAATGGCGCCGACACCCATCCGGTCCATTTGCGACACGACAGCCGGTATGGGCACCCCGGAGCCGCGCCCATATTTCAACTGTGCGCCACGGATCGTTGCGCCAAGAATGTGCATGGCCACCTTGAAATCATCCAAGGTGGAGTAGACACCGCGACCAATACTCTCCAGAAATGCCAGGATGAAGGACGGACGGCGCTGCGGCTTCAGATCGAGCGTATGCTCAACCGCATTGCTCACCTCATTGATCAAAGGCAGCCATGTCTCGCGCGCGCCCTGAACATGCACGATACTGTTGGCGGCTTCCAGCCTGTGGCGCAAGCGCTCAAACAACCATGCCCCGGCCGTATCAAGCCGGGAAAGCTGCGACAGATCTATGCTGACCTCCCGACCCGCAAGAGTCTTTTCAAGGGCGCGCATCCTGTCATCGACAAGATGAACGCAATGCGAAACCCAGTCGCCACGCAATTGCACAAGATGCACACCATCTGCATCGACAAGATCGATCTTCGGTGTGCTATCGGCAACAGCACTTGCTTTGTCAGCTTTATCGGTCAACATGTTGCCTTCTTATACGAGTCGTATCGCGACCGAAATAGTTGTGCCTTCCAGGGATCCCACCATGCCCATTTCCGTCGATATTGCCGTTGAACGCTACCCTATTGCCGGCAAGTTCACAATCGCACGCGGCTCCAAAACGGAAGCAGTAATCGTGCTGTGCACAATTCGCGATGGTGCCCATCAAGGGCATGGCGAATGCGTGCCCTATGCTCGTTATGGCGAATCGGTCGAAAGCGTGACGGCTGAAATTGCCACCGCACGTCAGGCCATCATCAATGGTGCAACGCGCCAGGACATCCAGACCATCATGAAGCCGGGAGCTGCACGCAATGCCGTGGACTGCGCCTTATGGGATCTTGAATCCAAGCGCATGGGCCAAAGCGTCGCCGCGCGTCTTGGCATTGCCGCCCCCCACCCACTTGAAACCGCCATTACCGTTTCACTCGGCACTGCCGAGGAAATGGCTGAGGCAACGGCAAAGCGTGCGCATTATCCGCTGATCAAGGTGAAAATGGGCGGCGAAAACGATGTCGAGCGCATTCATGCCGTAGCCAGGGCCGCCCCCAGAAGCCGCATCATCATCGATGCCAATGAAGGCTGGACGGCAGACAATCTTGCCGAAAACATGCAGGCTGCCGCTGAAGCCGGCATTCAGCTCATTGAACAGCCGCTTCCCGCCGGCAATGACGCATTGCTGGCCGGGATTCCGCATCCGGTCGCGATCTGCGCCGATGAAAGCGCGCATACGTCGCAGGGGCTGGAAGACCTCGCCAATCGCTATGATGCCATCAACATCAAGCTGGACAAGACCGGCGGCCTGACGGAAGCGCTGGCCATGCGCAACAAGGCAAGATCGCTTGGCCTGAAGATCATGGTTGGCTGCATGGTAGGCACCTCGCTCGGCATGGCGCCTGCGGTCATGCTGGCGCAGGAAGCAGATGTGGTTGATCTCGACGGGCCTCTGCTGCTTGCCCGCGACCGTGAACCGGCGCTGCGCTATGAGGGCGCATTGGTCTATCCGCCGGAAGCAGCCCTGTGGGGCTGATCATCCGCAACGCCTTCAGCCCTGACATGTCCTTGATGCTGACTGTCCGAATCCGATGTGCGTCCGTAACAGACGCACATCGGCTGGACAGATGAATGCATAACTGACTTGTCAGGAAGCATTTAGGAACAGCACAAGCGTTAACAGAAAGCTGGAAATAATCACCTGTTCCTGTTTACATTTATGATGTTTCAGACCTGGGTATTGGTGATCAGATATTCATCCCTTGCATGGGCAATCCATTCCACCACCTGGTTCAGCGCCTTCAGATTGATATAGCTGCAGGGCTCAAATCCCAGTTTTTCCAGCAAGATTTCCTGGTAGAAAGCAACGCTGGGCTTGAGCATGTTACCTTCGGCATCCTTCGGGCAAAGTTTCCGTGTCGCTGTCTCGATCGCCTCGACAAGGGGAGCGCGGTCAGGCGTGTTTTCATCCGGATTGCGCGCAAGCATTTCCAGTGCCTGTTTCAGGATTTCGATCTGCCAGTCGGTTTTTGCCGTGCCTTTTTCAAGAATGCCATGCAGGTCGTTCTCATTGACGGCACGCTTGATCCAGCCCTCCACCCGATCGGGGAAATAAATGGCGTCAAGTGTCATCAGGATTTCCGATTTCTCATTCTCAACAGTCATGCCCTTGAAGGCAGAAAAGGCGCTGACAACAGAAGAGACATAGCCCGCCCCGGTTGCGGCAACGATGCGTGCTGCTCTGGCAGCCGGTGAAAAACTGCAATCCGCCATAGCCTGCAGATAGAGACTGTAGGCTTTCAGCGTGTCTTCATCCGGCATCATGCCATAATACATGCGCAAGGTATCAACATCATGACAGACATCGGCATGTGGGCAGATCGTGGTGCCACAGCCTGTCCCCTTGCGCAGATGATGGATAAAGGGAATGAACACTGCCGGCGCTGCGACAAGCTGCAGTGCCGCCTCCAGCGTGTCCCCATCCGGCAGGCGCGCGATCAATGCGCGCAGAAACTCCGCATCAGAGAGATCCTGAAAGCATTCTTCGATTTCCTGCACATATTGGTAGACCTGTACCCTCGCCCAACCCAGCGCTTTCTGCAGCGCTTCTCCGCTTGGCATATCATCAAACAATCCATTCCAGTAAAGATGTAACGCTCTCTCAATTCTTGGCCGATCAAGCATTTCTGTGACTGAACGACCGAATAAATTGAAATTTATTTCTTTTTTACCAATCCTTGAAAAGATCGTTTCAGAATTAATAATTCCACTATGTTTGATCATTCAACGATCTCCTGTCAATTATATTAACATAGTGGGAAATTATAATTACAAGAGGGGTAGATTGTAATCCTCTTTAATTGCGAGCCATTTCAGTCAGAAACCCTGCTTGTAAGGGGATGAGAAGAGGATGCGTTTTTACATATGCTTGAAAAGACCTTCATGCATCACATGCAGCAAGGCGTAAGGGCACGAAGTTTCTGGTATTTAAACCAGAATCCGGTTGATTGCAGCGGCATCCTGATGGCATCCATGCGGTTGCAAAACTGGTGAAAGCCATTCGCAATCCTGATAGCAATTGGTAAAATACAGTGATTTAAGATATCAAGCAGCCCCAGATCGAAAACATTCTTCAGAACCAGCGTGCATTTGAGCACCTTCGCGCCATACCGTTCGGGTTGCGCACAGAACTGGAAAGCAAGATTAACATGACAAAAAAGCCCACCCAGCCAGCAACCACGCGTTCCGATTTTGATGAAGCAGCGCTGTTTTTCCATCGCTACCCCACACCCGGAAAGCTGCAGATTCAGGCAACCAAGCCACTTGGAAACCAGCGTGACCTTGCACTCGCCTATTCGCCAGGTGTTGCCGCCCCCTGCCTTGCCATCCATGAGGATCCGGCAACGGCGGCCGACTATACCGCACGCGGCAATCTGGTTGCCGTCGTGTCCAATGGCACGGCTGTGCTGGGACTTGGCAATATTGGTGCGCTTGCCTCCAAGCCGGTCATGGAAGGCAAGGCTGTCCTGTTCAAGAAATTCGCCGATATTGATGTGTTCGACATTGAAATCAACGCGCATGAAATCGATCATATCGTCGATGTCGTCTCGGCACTTGAGCCGACTTTCGGCGGCATCAACCTCGAGGACATCAAGGCACCGGAATGTTTCGAGGTTGAGGAACGCCTGCGCGAGAAGATGAATATTCCCGTCTTCCATGACGACCAGCATGGCACGGCCATCATCGTGGCGGCGGCGGTTTTGAACGGCCTGCATCTGGCCGGCAAGAAAATCGAGAATGCCAAGATCGTCACTTCCGGCGCAGGCGCTGCCGCCCTTGCCTGCCTCAATCTGCTGGTCAAACTCGGGGCAAAACGCGAAAATATCTGGGTCAACGATATTGAAGGCACGGTCTATGAAGGCCGCACCGTCCTGATGGATCGCTGGAAGGCGGCCTATGCGCAGAAAACCGATGCGCGCGTTCTGGCCGATGTCATTGATGACGCTGACGTTTTCCTCGGCCTTTCAGCGGCCGGCGTTCTCAAGCCGGAATTGTTGCAGCGCATGGCGGAAAAGCCGCTCATCATGGCGCTTGCCAATCCGAAGCCGGAAATCATGCCGGAAGAGGCGCGCGCTGCCCGCGCCGATGCCATGATCTGCACCGGCCGTTCCGACTATCCAAACCAGGTCAACAATGTCCTGTGCTTCCCCTATATTTTCCGTGGCGCGCTTGATGTCGGCGCAACCGCCATCAATGAGGAAATGAAGCTTGCCGCCGTGCATGCCATTGCGGCCCTTGCGCGTGAGGAACCGTCCGACATTGCCGCCCGCGCCTATTCCGGCGACACGCCGACCTTCGGCCCGGACTATATCATTCCATCACCATTCGATCAGCGCCTCATCCTGCGCATTGCACCCGCCGTTGCCATGGCCGCGATGGAGACCGGCGTGGCGACCCGCCCGATCGAGGATATGGAAGCCTATATCGACCGGCTCAACCGCTTTGTCTTCCGTTCTGGCCTGATCATGAAGCCGGTCTTTGCCGCAGCGCGTTCGCAGCGCAAGCCCCTGCGCGTCATTTATGCCGATGGCGAGGATGAACGCGTCCTGCGTGCGGCACAGGTGGTGATCGAGGAAGGCATAGCCCGACCGATCCTTGTCGGACGCCCGCAAGTCATCGATACGCGCCTGAAACGCTATGGTCTGAAAATCCGTCCGGGTTCCGATTTTGACCTGATTAATCCGCAAGATGATCCGCGTTATCGCGATTATGTCGATCTCTATCTGTCGCTGACCGGCCGCCAGGGCATCACGCCGGAAGGCGCGCGCACCATAGTTCGCACCAATTCGACCGTGATTGCCGCGCTCGCCGTCATGCGCAATGAGGCGGACGCCATGCTCTGCGGGCTGGAAGGCCGCTATGAACGGCATCTGCGCTCGGTACGCCAGGTGATCGGCATGCAGCCCGGCGTCAGCAATTTCTCAACCCTCAGCCTGCTGATTTCGCAGCGTGGCGCGCTGTTTCTGACCGACACCTATGTCAAGGTCAATCCAACCGCCGAGGAAGTGGCAGAAACCGCCATCCTTGCGGCCAAGGAAATTCGCCGCTTCGGCATCGAGCCAAAGGTGGCCCTGGTTTCCCATTCCAATTTCGGCTCCAAGGAATCGGAAAGCGCAGAAAAGATGCGTCAGGCAGCGGCCATTCTTGCCGAGCGTGCGCCGGATCTTGAATCAGACGGTGAAATGCATGGCGATGCCGCCCTGTCCCAGACGCTGCGCGACCGCGTCTTCCCGAATTCCCGCCTCAAGGGTGAAGCCAATCTGCTCGTCTTCCCGAATCTTGATGCAGCCAATATCACGCTGAACGTCGTCAAGATCATGACGGAAGCCCTGCATGTCGGTCCGATCCTGCTTGGCGCAGCCAAGCCGGCTCATATCCTGACGCCATCCGTGACATCACGCGGAGTCGTCAATATTACTGCGCTGGCAATAGTCGAAGCACTGCAACGATCAACAAAAACTTCAAAAAAATAATAATAATTATCATTCCTGTGGCGACAGACAGCATAGTCTGTCGCCGTTTTGTTTTGATTCTTGACAGAAGCTTTGTTCAGCCGCATTCATCCCTGTAATCATTGATCACGGGGGTCATCGATGGTGAGACTTGCAAGTGGATGTAAACTCAAGCTTGTAGCTATACACATTATTGCAGCAACAACCCTTTACGGCTGTAGCACAACCAACTCAATTCAGGATTGTTCACCTCGGGAGCGCAACCTGCTGAGCTCCAAGATCGCTCCCATCACGAAACGCCTGAACCAGGCAAAAGCAAAACTGGACACAACGCAAAGGCTCCTGACCCGGACAAATTGTGCCAGCACGAAGACAGGTAATCCCTGCAAACAGCTGCTTGCGCGCAAACAGGCGCTGGAAAGCGAAATTCAGACGCTGAGCGGAACACTGACCGAGATTGAAAAGATCCTTGCCAACAAGCCGGTCAAGCCCGCCTATGTGAAGCAATGTTCGGTCACGTTTCCCCGCTCTGAAGAGACACGAAAAACGCAAGAGCAGGCTCGCACGAAAAAGCCGGCACAAAAAACGAAACCGGCATCCGGCAAGAAAGACCCCTATGTCGCATGGAATTATATGAAGCTCCAGCGCATCGTTGTCACGCCGCCTTCCGAAGAAGACAGCACGACTGCCGTGGATGAGACTGCGCCAAAACCGGCAAGGATAACGGTCAATCAGCCGCTCACCATGCCGAAAAACCTGCCGCAGCCTGCCCCGCAGGTCACGGGCGCGGAGCGTGCCTATACGGCCAACCCAAAGGTCAGGGTCGTCGGGCCAGCGTTTTTGCCGGACCCATCACAACCAGAAGCTGAGCCAGCTCCGGCCCATGAGGCTGTCCCGTAAGGGCAAGCCGCAGGGGCATGAACAGGTTCTTGCCCTTGCGCCCGGTTGCAGCCTTGATGGCTTCCGTCCAGTTTTTCCAGGTCTGGCCATCCCATGGCGCAGCCGGAAGCAGATCAAAGGCCTCTCGCACAAAGGCAAGATCCTGTTCGTCCAGTTCCGGCTTTTCCGGCAGGTCGCCGGTGACAATCTGCCACCAGAACCGGGCCTCCTGAAAGCGGTTCAGATTGCCGCGCACAGCGTTCCAGAACGGCTCGGCCTTTTCCCCGTCAATGCCAAGGGCAGCAAGGCGTGGTGCGGCCCTGTCAAATGGCATTTCATGCAGGAGTGCGCGGTTGAGCGTATCAAGCTCGGCCGGATCGAACTTGGCCGCTGATTTGGAAATGCCTGCCAGATCAAGATGTTCTGCCAGTTCAGCCATATCTGCAGCGGCAATGACGCTTTCCGATGTGCCGATCAGAACGGCAAGCGAGGCAATCGCCATCGGCTCATAACCCGCCTCGCGCAGCGAGCCAACCGACAGGGCGCCGGTGCGCTTTGACAGGCCCTCGCCCGAAACCGTGGTCAGCAGATTATGATGGCCGAAAACCGGCGGCTCTGCGCCAAGGGCGCGGAAAATGGCAATCTGCACGCCGGTATTGGTTACATGGTCGTCGCCGCGGATGATATGCGTGACGCCAAGGTCAATATCATCGACCACGGATGGCAGCGTATAGAGATAAGTGCCGTCCTCACGCACCAGAACCGGATCGGACATGGAAGCCAGATCAACCGTCTGGGGCCCGCGCACCAGATCGTCCCAATGGACTTCCGTGCGTCTGGTGACGAATGGGTCGCTGTCATAATTGGGCAGGAGAAAGCGCCAATGCGGCTTGCGACCTTCTGCTTCGAGAGCTGCCTTCTGTTCGTCTGTCAGTTTCAGCGCTTCACGGCCATAAACCGGCGGCAGACGGCGCGCCAGACGCAGCTTGCGGCGGCGTTCCAGCTCCTCTGCCGTCTCATAGCAGGGATAAAGCAGACCGGCACGTTTCAGCTGTTCGACCGAACGCGCATAGATATCAAAGCGCTTCGACTGATATTCGACCTGATCAGGTTTGACCCCCAGCCAGTCGAGGTCAATCGCAATGGCACGCGCATATTCATCCCTGGATCGCTCAACATCCGTATCGTCATAGCGCAGGATGAAGCGGCCGCCATTCTTTTGTGCAAACAGCCAGTTCAGAAGCGCGGTGCGCGTATTGCCAATATGGATATAACCCGTCGGCGACGGAGCAAAACGAACGGTAACAGTCATAATGGTTTCTTTCAGCGGTCGCGGAATCGGTTCGTAATCGGATAACGCCGATCCCGGCCAAAATTCTTCTTGGTAATTTTGACACCGGGCGCAGACTGTCTGCGCTTGTATTCAGCAAGATAGAGCAGATGCTCGATGCGTTGCACGACGTCCAGTGGATGGCCGCGCGCAACAATATCGGCAATGCCCATTTCCTGCTCGACCAGACATTCCAGAATATCATCCAGCACCGGATAAGGCGGCAGTGAATCCTGGTCAGTCTGGTTCTCGCGCAATTCGGCTGAAGGCGCCTTGGTGATGATATTGTGTGGGATCACCTCGCCCGCAGGTCCAAGGGCGCCAGCCGGCACATGCGCATTGCGCCATTCCGACATGGCATAGACGCGCATCTTGTACACATCCTTGATCGGATTGAAGCCGCCATTCATGTCGCCATAAAGCGTGCAATAACCGACCGACATTTCCGACTTGTTGCCGGTCGTCACCACCATGGAGCCGAACTTGTTGGAAATGGCCATCAGGATGGTACCGCGCGCACGGCTTTGCAGATTTTCTTCCGTCACACCGCTGGTCGTGCCGGCAAACATCGGCTGCAAGGCTGCCATGAAACCTTCAACCGGGGCCGCGATCGGCACAATGTCATAGCGAACGCCAAGCGCCCTGGCGCAATCGGCCGCGTCTTTCAGCGAATCTTCCGACGTATAATGATAAGGCAGCATGACACAGCGCACGCGATCCTTGCCCAGCGCATCAACGCTCATCGCCGCGCACAAGGCTGAATCGATGCCGCCCGAAAGGCCCAGCACCACATCCTTGAAACCATTCTTGTTGACATAGTCGCGCAAGCCCAGCACGCAGGCCATGTAATCGGCTTCGATGCCAACTGGCAGAATGGCCTTTTCGCCATCCGCGCATTGCCAGACACCAGCCCTACGTTCCCAGTCGGTGATCACAAGCTGTTCGGCAAATTGCGGCAATTGCAACGCAAGCTGCTTGTTGGCATTGATCACAAAAGAGCCACCATCAAAGACCAGCTCATCCTGGCCGCCCACCTGATTGACATAGACAAGTGGCAGACCGGTTTCGATAACCTGTGTCAGCACCACCTGCTGGCGGCGATCCATCTTGTCGCGATGATAGGGCGAGCCATTGGGCACCAGAAGAATTTCCGCGCCGCTTTCGGCCAGCGTCTCCACCACACCAAGCTCGACATGCCAGATATCCTCACAGATCGGAATACCCAGACGCACGCCGCGGAAATTGACCGGTCCCGGCATTGGCCCGGGCTGGAACACGCGCTTTTCGTCAAATTCGCCATAATTGGGCAAATCGACCTTGTAGCGCTCGGCAATCACCGCACCGCCATCAAGCACCATGACGGCATTATGCAGCCCGCTTTCGCGCTGCAATGGCGTGCCGATGATCACGCCGGGGCCACCATCTGCCGTATCCTGCGCCAGCTCCCGCACTGCCACCTTGCAGGCCTTAACAAAGGCTGGCTTCAGCACCATGTCTTCCGGCGGATAGCCGGAAATAAACAGTTCGCTGAAAAGAATGAGATCTGCCTTGGCGTCAGCCGCCTGTTTGCGCGCCACACGGGCTTTGGCAAGGTTACCGGCGATATCGCCCATGACGGGGTTAAGCTGAGCAATGGCTATGCGGAGCATGGAAAGATTCTCGTGTCACTGATCATGCCAAAGCCTTAGAGCAAATTGGGCAAAATGGAAATATTTGCCGCCTGCCGCATCAAACAAAGCGGGCGGGAAAACCCCGCCCGCAGAATCGATCATGATTTTTGCCCCATTCAGGCGCTTGCTGCCTGCGAAACAAGGCTGGTATCGCTTGCATCGCGTTCCTTCTTGAGCAGTTCTGCCAGAAGGAAGGCCAGTTCCAGCGCCTGATCGGCATTGAGGCGCGGATCGCAATGGGTATGGTAACGATTCTGCAGATCGTCTGCCGAGATTGCACGCGCACCGCCCGTGCATTCGGTGACGTTCTTGCCGGTCATTTCGATATGGATGCCGCCCGGATGCGTGCCTTCTGCGCGATGGATCTGGAAGAAGGCTTCCACTTCCTTGAGAATGCGATCGAATGGACGAGTCTTGTATCCGCCAGCGGTGATCGTATTGCCATGCATCGGATCACACGACCAGACAACCTTGCGGCCCTCACGCTCAACAGCGCGGATCAGCTGCGGCAGATGATCGCCAACCTTGTCATAACCGAAGCGTGCAATCAGCGTCAGGCGACCCGGTTCATTGTCCGGATTGAGCAGATCGATCAGGCGAATGAGCTCATCCGGCTGCAGCGACGGACCGCATTTCATGCCAAGCGGGTTCTTGATGCCGCGGCAATATTCGACATGAGCATGATCAGGCTGGCGCGTACGGTCACCGATCCAGATCATGTGCCCCGATGTGCCATACCAGTCACCGGAGGTAGAATCGACACGGGTTAGCGCTTCTTCATAACCAAGAAGCAACGCTTCATGGCTGGTGTAGAAATCTGTTTCACGCAGCGCGGAATTGCTGTCCGCCGTAATGCCGATGGCGCGCATGAAATCCATGGTTTCGGAAATGCGCTTGGCCAGTGCTGCATAGCGCTCTGCCTGCGGGCTATTGCCGACAAAGCCCAGCATCCACTGATGCACATTTTCAAGATTGGCATAGCCGCCCTGCGCAAAGGCGCGCAGCAGGTTCAGCGTTGCGGCAGACTGACGATAGACCATTTCCTGACGCTGCGGGTCCGGAATGCGGGCAACCGGATCGAATTCGATGCCGTTGATGATGTCGCCGCGATAGGATGGCAGCTCGACGCCGTCCTTGACCTCGACATCGGATGAACGCGGCTTGGCAAACTGACCGGCAATACGGCCGACCTTGACCACCGGCTTGGATGCGCCAAAGGTCAGAACGACCGCCATCTGCAAAAAGACACGGAAGAAGTCGCGAATATTGTCTGCACCATGTTCGGCGAAGCTTTCGGCGCAATCGCCGCCCTGCAACAGGAAGGCCTTGCCTTCCGCCACTTCGGCAAGCTGGGACTTGAGCTTGCGCGCTTCGCCGGCAAAAACCAGCGGCGGATAGGTGCGAAGACGAGCCTCGACATCGGCGAGAGCCTGTGCGTCTGGATAGACTGGCACCTGCTTGATCGGCTTTTCTCTCCAGGAATGTGGGGTCCAGTTCTTCGTCATGAGTGCACCTGTTCAATATCCGCTTTGGTTCGGATTATATCCTCCTTACACGAAAACGGACATCCAATCCAAGCCGGCCCGTTCTGTAAACAATACCGGCCCAGCCTTGGGATACCCGCAAGCGTGGTCGCGTTGATATAATGCAGGAGCGCCGCATATACCAGCACAATTGTCGCCTTCGGCCCTGCCCGCGACGATTATGTACGCATCCCCTTATGAGCGGAGCGTTGCAGCCCGGATCAGTCGATGCGCTTGCCATCGATGATGCGATAGCTTGGCGTATACATGGTGACGAGTTCCTCGGCCGCCGTCGGATGCACCGCCATTGTGCGGTCAAAATCGTCCTTTGTTGCGCCCGCCTTCAGGGAAATGCCAAGAAGCTGTGCCATTTCGCCCGCATCCTGGCCCATGATATGGACGCCAAGAACCTTGCGGCTATTCGCATCCACCACCAGCTTCATCAGCATTTTTTCATTGCGGCCGGAAAGCGTGTTCTTCATCGGGCGGAACAGCGCGCGATAGACCTCGACGTCCGCACAGGTTCTGGCTGCCTCTTCCTCCGAAATGCCAACCGTGCCGATTTCCGGCTGCGAGAAGACGGCTGTAGCAATCAGCTCATGATCCGGCCGGGTCGGATTGTTCTTGAACGCCGTTTCCAGCACACACATGGCCTCATGGATGGCAACAGGGGTAAGCTGCACGCGATTGGTCACGTCGCCCACTGCCCAGATATGTGGTACGCTGGTGCGCATATAGTCATCGACAACAACCGCACCAGCCTTGTCGGTCGCAACACCTGCCCTCTCCAGCCCAAGCCCCGCCGTATTCGGCACACGCCCCAGCGCAAGCATGGCCTGATCCACATCCAGCACTTCGCCATTGGACAGGCTGACGCGCAAGCCGCCTGCCGCGCGCTTTTCCACCCTGTCAAAAACCGCGCCCAGAATGATGTTGATGCCCTTTGCCACCATGGTCTCCTGGAGAAGCTGGCGCAGATCATGATCAAAGCGCGACAGGATTTCCCTGCCGCGGTAGACCAATGTCGTCTTAACGCCAAGCCCATGAAAAATATTGGCAAACTCAACCGCAATATAGCCGCCGCCCGCAATCACGATGCTTTCCGGCAATTGCTCGAGGTCAAAGGCCTCATTGGAGCTGATGCACAATTCATGACCGGGCAGGCTTTCCTGCCTGTTCGGCCGCCCGCCCGTGGCAATCAGGATCTGTTCGGCTGTCACCCGCCGGCCATCGGCCTTGAGTTCAATCGTATGCGCATCGACAAGCTCGGCACGGCTTGCAAAGACCTCGACCGCATTGCTTTCAAGCCCCTTGCGATAAAGCCCTTCCAGACGGGCAATTTCCCTGTTCTTGGCCGCAACGAGCTTCTGCCAGTCGAACCGCGCAGCACCCAGACTCCAGCCAAAACCGGCGGAATCTTCAAAATGTTCGGAAAACTGCGAGGCATAGACATAAAGCTTCTTCGGTACGCAGCCGCGAATGACGCAGGTGCCACCCATGCGATATTCTTCCGCCAGGCCAACCTTCTTGCCCATCGCTCCGGCAAGGCGGCCGGCACGGACACCACCAGAACCACCGCCAATAACAAAAAGGTCATAATCATAGCCGTTCATGGTCATCTCCGTCTTTCTGCCCCACAGTCTGGTTCCGAATGCCCCGCTGGAGCAATGCAGATTTTCATGAAAATGCTGATTGCTCCAACATGTTGCTTTTCCGCAGTTCCCGGGCGGAAAACCGGTTCCCACTTTTCCTGGAACTGCTTTATTGCCTGTCGCAGTTCCCGGGCGGAAAACCGGTGTCCACTTTTCCTGGAACTGCTTTATTGCCTGTCGCAGTTCCCGGGCGGAAAACCGGCGTCCACTTTTCCTGGAACTGCTTTATTGCAGTTTAAATCCTGGACATGAAACGATTTGCTTCACACAACAGATGAAGTGATCCAAATAAAAGCCCGGCGCAGGGGCCGGGCTGATCATATCACCGCCACAGAACGCCTTACTGCTTTGCCGGTTCCTGTTCCGGGGCTGGTGCAGCCGCACCTGCCGCAGCAGCCTGCTTGGCCAGCACTTCCCCCACCTGTTCTGCCAGATCACGGGCAATGCCGTTCTGCCAGATCTGGGCAGCCTTCAGTACTTCGCGCGTGATGACCGGCGCTTCCTCGATCAGCTTCTTGCCGGCCGGCGAATTGTAGAAGGTCGTGATTGCGTTCAGCTCTTCCTCGGTGAAAGCCTTGGCATAAACGCGTGCGGCCTCGTTTTCGAGATCGGCACGGCGGGCTGCCAGCGCCAACGCCTTTTCATCCACCGTCTTGGTAATGAGCGCTTCAAGGTTTGGATCCTTCTGGATCAGTTCTGCCTTCAGCGCACGCGCAGCATTGGGCAGGATCTGGTCAAACTGCTCGGTTGCGTGAATCGCGGCAATCGCGGCACGAGCCGCAGCAAGCTGGGATTCGGTCGCATCCTGTGCGGAGGCAGAGTGAATTCCGGCCATCAGCGCGACTACGGTAATCGGTGCAATCAGACGGCGAAAGCCTTTTGCCGAGATCATGTTGTTTTAACTCCGTTCAAACAATTCCAAGCACCCATATTATTGGGCAATTCAAGGCCGTTTCATGGTTCGGATGCCGTCAGTGCCTGCAATGATTGCAGCTTGCGCCAATCCGATAAAAAGTCCGTGCTCCACAACACCAGGTATCGCGAAGAGAGCATTCGATAATGTCTCTGGATCGGGAATACGGCCAAAAGATGCATCCACGATATAATGCCCACCATCCGTTACGAAAGGCGCACCGTCTTTTTGCCGCAGGTTAAGCGGGCCAGCAAGGCCGCATTTCGCAGCCGCAGCCTCAATCGCGCGCAAAGTAGCCCCAAGGCCGAACTGATTGACCTCAATCGGCAACGGGAAGCGGCCGAGCGGATCCACAACCTTGGACTGATCGGCAATCACGATCATCGAATCAGATGCAGCCGCAACAATCTTTTCGCGCAGCAGCGCGCCGCCGCCACCCTTGATCAGGCGCAGGCTTGCATCCACCTCATCTGCGCCGTCAATCGTCAGGTCGAGATGTGGGGTTTCATCCAGCGTCGTCAATGGAACACCCAGTTCACGACACAGGGCCGCAGTACGCTCCGAAGTCGGAACGCCAACAATTTCAAGCCCATCCTTGACCTCTTCAGCCAGAAGACGCACAAATTCTTCCGCTGTCGAACCCGTGCCGATCCCAAGACGCATGCCATTCCTGACATAAGTCAGCGCTTCAGCAGCGGCCGCAATCTTCAATTTGCGTGCTTCATCCATGTAACGACTTCCTGAGGCTTTTCTGCAAATCACGCCAAATCGACTAGCATGCGAAGCATGGCATGACCAAGCATCTATTCGCCCAATTACGCAGAATTTTGTATGTCATATCCAGATACGCAAGAAAATCACCCCCAGCATTGAAACGCCTCGTCAAAGTAACATACTTGATGAAGGACACAGACTTGAGCCCAAGGCGCCAATCCGTTAGCAATAGGCTCCCTATATTGCACAGGTAATCTGAAATGTCCCTAGCCTCTGGCAAGCCCATCGTTGTTTTCGATCTCGACGGCACCCTGGTTGATACGGCGCCTGATCTTCTCAACAGCCTCAACCATTGCCTTTCCCTGTCCGGTCTTGCACCGGCAGACAGTGCAGCCCTGCGCCGTTTTGTCGGTCAGGGCGGACGCGTCATGATCGAGCGCGCCTTTCAGGCCGCCAACAAGGCCTATGACGATGCCATGATCGATGAACTGGTCGTGGCTTTCCGCGAACATTATGCCGACAACATGCCGGGACATTCGACCTTCTTTCCCGGCGTACTTGACGCCATGGACCGGCTTGCCGCCCATGGTTTTGAACTGGCTGTCTGTACCAACAAGTTCGAACTGCATGCGGTCAAGCTTCTGACCGCCATGGGCGAGGCTTCCCGCTTTGCCGCCATCTGCGGTGCGGATACATTCCCCTTCCGCAAGCCCGATCCGCGCCACCTGTTGCAGACGATCGCGGCAGCCGGGGGCAAGCCCGATCGCGCCATCATGGTGGGTGACAGCCGCACCGACATCGACACGGCGAAAGCTGCCGGAATTCCGGTGATCGCGGTTGATTTCGGCTATACCGATCTGCCCGTCCAGCATTACGAACCAAGCCGTGTCATTTCGCATTATGACGAGCTGACCATTGCACTTGCCGAAGCGTTGATCGGATCAATGGCAGACAAGGTATCTGCATAATATTTTCAATATGTTATCTCTGACTGTTCAGGTCGTCTAGCCTTACTCAGTCGTGCCGGGCAAGCGCCTGCAGCACTTCCGGCAGCTGCTGCGGCAGGTCTTCGGCAATCAGACCAGGACCAAAACGGCGCGCCGCTTCCGCATGCATCCAGACAGCCGCACATGCCGCATCAAAAGCCGCCATGTTCTGTGCAAGCAGGCCGGCAATCACACCGGCAAGCACATCGCCAGAGCCTGCGGTTGCAAGCAGCGGCGAGCCATTGCTATTGATGACAGCCATGCCATCCGGCGCAGCTATGACCGTGTCAGCCCCCTTATAGACCACAACCGCATTGGCACGCCGTGCCGCCTGTCGCGCCTTCTCGGTCTTGGCAATATCCTCAGCCGCGATATCCGGGAAAAGACGGTGGAATTCTCCTTCATGCGGAGTCAGGACAAGCGCTGCACCACCACGCCTTGCCTCGAACAAAAGCTGCGGATTTGGTTCAAATGCCGTCAGCCCGTCGGCATCGACCACAATCCCGTGCAATCCATCGGCACCCGCATCATGACGCAGCAGCGCGGCTATATGATCCCGCGCCAGAATGGCATTGCCATAGCCCGGCCCGATCACCACGGATCTGACTTTCCTGTCACGCATGAATTGCTCCGCATCCCTGACGCTGCGCGTCTCGCGTAACATGATGCTGGTCAGGTGCGCGGCATTGACTGCCATTGCGTCCGGCGGCGACAACAGGGTTACCGCGCCCGCACCGCTGCGGGCAGCCGCCATGGCCGACAGGCGGGCCGCGCCCGTCGCATGCGCGCCGCCGGAAAAGACTGCCGCATGACCACGGCTATATTTATGTGCATTGACCGCAAGGCAGGGCAGACGCCACAGGTCGGGGCCATTTTCAAACTGGCGCGGACGAATATCGCCAAGAACATGATCGGGAATGCCAATATCGACAACATGCAGCACGCCACAATGCGCCCTGCCCGGCTGCAAGAGATGTCCCGGTTTCTTACGGAAGAAGGTAACGGTGGCAAGCGCTTCCATCGCCACCCCCTTCACCTGCCCGTCCTCACCGGAAATGCCACTTGGCAGATCAACCGCAACAACGGCGATTTTTGCCGCATTGCTCGCGGCGATCGCATGCGCGGCAGCCCCCGTGACCGGCCGCGCCAGTCCAGCCCCGAACAGGGCGTCGATCACGCCGGCGAAAGAGCCCGGCGCATATTGATCGAGATCGAAGACATCCCCCTTATAAAAAAGCGAGGCACGCATGGCATCCGTACCCGGCTGCGGCGGGGCAAGCGCAAAACAGACAACCGCAACCCCGGCCTCCAGCAGATATTGCGCGGCAACATAGCCATCCCCGCCATTATTGCCGGAACCACACAGGACCGCGACCCGACCAGAGCGGCCAAATATGCTGAGCGCCACATCGGCAACCCCGCGCCCTGCGGCAAGCATCAGGGAAAACCCGTCACACACGCCGGATTCAATGGTCTTCCGATCTGCCCTTGCCATTTCCTGCGGCGTAAGCAATTCCAGCACGGTGCTTCCCCTTCAGTGTTCGTGTCATTGGTCAGCCTGAGGCAAAACGATAATGATTTGAGCCGGAATTGTATAGGCGCATGTTATTTTAGCATTTTTTGATAATATAACACAGTCCACCATTGCATGATGCGCCTATTTATGCTGCACAATGACTATTTTTTAATCACTTCTTCGCCGACCAGGCGGAATGTGGGCTAGCTGCGGCGTTTACCGCCTTGCTTTTGGGCGGCAATAAATGCCACTCTGGCCACGAAATGGCACTTTTTGAAAAAAATATTTCCCATTTTTTCAAACTGGCACACTTCATGCTTCTATTAAATCGAAACGGGCACAACGCCCTTTCCGAGCAAAAGCGGAGACCATTCTCTGATGAAAAAGATCGAAGCCATCATTAAGCCCTTTAAGCTGGATGAAGTGAAGGAAGCTCTTCAGGAAGTCGGCTTGCAGGGGATTACTGTCATCGAAGCCAAGGGTTTCGGCCGACAGAAAGGTCATACCGAACTCTATCGCGGCGCCGAATATGTTGTCGACTTCCTGCCGAAGGTAAAAGTCGAAGTCGTCGTCGCTGATGAAAATGTCGATAGTGCAATCGAGGCCATCCGCAAGGCTGCCCAGACGGGCCGTATCGGTGATGGCAAGATTTTCGTCTCCAACGTCGAAGAAGTCATTCGTATCCGTACCGGTGAATCCGGCGTGGATGCGATCTAAGCAGTAAACACCTACCTACAATCGTCGTGCAAACAGGAATTTAAAATGACGACCGCCAACGATATCCTCAAACAGATCAAAGACAACGACATCAAGTTTGTCGACCTTCGTTTCACCGACCCGAAGGGTAAACTCCATCACGTCACGATGGATGCAGCCCTGGTTGACGAAGACATGTTCGTTGACGGCGTTATGTTCGATGGTTCGTCCATTGCTGGCTGGAAGGCCATCAATGAATCTGACATGGTTCTCATGCCAGATGCGACCACTGCTCATGTCGATCCGTTCTTCGCTCAGTCGACCCTGGTTGTTCTCTGCGACATTCTTGACCCGATCTCCGGCGAATCCTACAGCCGCGACCCACGTTCGACCGCCAAGAAGGCAGAAGCCTATCTGAAGTCACTGGGCATCGGTGATACCGTCTATGTTGGTCCGGAAGCTGAATTCTTCGTCTTCGACGACGTCAAGTTCAAGGCCGATCCATACAATACCGGCTTCAAGCTTGACAGCTCCGAACTGCCTTCCAACGACGACACCGATTACGAAACCGGCAACCTCGGTCACCGTCCGCGTGTCAAGGGCGGTTACTTCCCGGTTCCACCGATCGACAGCGCTCAGGACATGCGTTCGGAAATGCTTTCCGTTCTCTCCGAAATGGGTGTAACGGTTGAAAAGCATCACCACGAAGTGGCATCCGCACAGCACGAACTTGGCGTCAAGTTCGACACGCTGCTGCGCAACGCCGACAAGATGCAGATCTACAAATATGTCGTGCATCAGGTTGCCAATGCCTATGGCAAGACCGCAACCTTCATGCCGAAGCCGGTCTTCGGCGATAACGGTTCGGGCATGCACGTTCACTTCTCGATCTGGAAAGACGGCAAGCCGACCTTCGCTGGCAATGAATATGCCGGCCTGTCGGAAAACTGCCTGTACTTCATCGGCGGCGTCATCAAGCATGCCAAGGCAGTGAACGCATTCACCAACCCATCGACCAACTCGTACAAGCGTCTGGTCCCAGGCTATGAAGCTCCGGTTCTGCTGGCTTACTCGGCTCGCAACCGTTCGGCTTCCTGCCGTATTCCATTCGGCTCCTCGCCGAAGTCCAAGCGTCTGGAAGTTCGTTTCCCGGATCCGTCGGCAAACCCATATCTGGCATTCGCTGCCCTGCTGATGGCTGGTCTGGACGGCATCAAGAACAAGATCCATCCGGGACAGGCTATGGACAAGGATCTGTACGATCTGCCTGCCAAGGAACTGAAGAAGATCCCGACCGTTTGCGGCAGCCTGCGTGAAGCTCTGCAGTCGCTCGACAAGGATCGTGAATTCCTCAAGGCTGGCGGCGTATTCTCCGACGACCAGATCGATGCCTTCATCGAACTGAAGATGGCCGAAGTTCTGCGTTTCGAAATGACGCCGCATCCGGTCGAATTCGACATGTACTACTCGGTCTAATCAAGCCAGAGGGCGCGGCGGATTGCCGTCGCGCCTTTGCCCGCAGGAAACCGGGGCCAGCTTGATGACAAGCAACCCCGGCAAGACCGGGTCAGACTGATTACAACCCCTCGATTTTTGACGGCGATCAAAAACGAGGGGTTTTGATTCCGGTTTGTTCGCCCTTGAATCCGGGACGTTTCGTGAAACTGAGGGTATTTTGCCTCCTTGGAGCTTTGTCAGCAGTCTGCCCCGCCGGAGCGGGGTTTCTGTTTCCAGAAGCCCTGAAAGGTGGAAACCGGTTTTCCGCCCGAAACCGCGGAAAGCAACATGTTGCAGCAATCAGCGTTTCCATGAAAATCTGAATTGCTCGGGCCTGAAGCGGGCCTGTGATCTTCTGCATGTTTCAGCATCGGTGGGCGATCCTGACAAAGAATCACGCCTCAGGCTTCATGGCTGCAACGCCTGCAGCATATTGGCGGCCGTGATCATCTCTTCCTCGCGCAGCTTGCGCCTCGCCATGGCTTCGGCATCTTCGCCCCATTGTTCGATGGTCCAGTCCTCATCAATATGCGCGACCTTCCATGCCTCGGCGACGGAAAGCTCACCCTTGGCAACAGCAAGCGCGATGATGGCCGACCCGGTGAGCGTCGTCATGGTGTGCAGGCAGGCAAGCGAAATCGGATCATTGAACGTCTGCAGATGCACGCCATAGGCGGTGATCGCCTCCCGCGGCTGTTCGACATGCATCACGCCTTCCGCCAGCACAAAGCGCGCACCAAGCCCTTCCATCCAGTCGATTAGCGGATCCCAGTGCCGGGTCTGCCTCTCAACCAGTTCCCTGGGCGCATCCGCGCGGTAGCAGAGCATGTCCGTGCCAGCAAAGCGCAGAATATCTTCCATCACCGCCTGCGGATCCTGCACAATACCGTCAAGCGCCGTATTGACCAGTCGCGTTGCTGGCATTCTGCCCGGATTGACTACCTTTTCCTGTGCACGAAATTCTGCCGCGATCATTTCTGCCGCAGCACGTGTTGGCAAAAGCAGAAGCGCGCGCGCCGGCGTCTTGACCGAACACCCGTCGAGATGAACGGTAAAGCCACCCTCCACCTCAGCCACTTCTGCCTTCTCATAAAAACGCTTCGGCAGCTGCGCCTGCATCTGTTTCTGCGCGCGCACGATCGGATTCTCGTCGGAGAGATGTTTTCCAGCTTCGAGGTCACTCAGAATATCGCGCATGATTCATCCAGTTCCATCGCCTGATGGGATCAGGCATTGCATGATTAAAGATCACCGATCCAGCGTCGCAAGGACAGCGTGAAAATCGGCAGGCACGCCGAGAATATGTCTGGCTCCGGCCTCGACGAGGGCCACATCATCATGATAGCCCCATGACACGCCCGTGGCGAGCGCACCTGCGGCACGCGCCATCTGCATATCATAAATGGCGTCGCCAACCACAATGGTGCGCGCGGGTTCTATGCCCATTTCAGAGCAGGATTCAAGCACCATCGCCGGATGCGGCTTGGATGGGCAGTCATCGGCCGTGCGGACGACGCTGAAATGACGACCAATGCCATGATGCTCGAAGATCGAACGCACGCCGCGATGCGACTTGCCGGTCACAATGCCCAGAAGCACATCATCACGCCCTGCCAGCTGCTGTAGAAGCGGCAGGATACCGTCATAAAGCGGCTCGGAAAAATCCGGGCTCTGGCGCATCCTGACAAAATTTTCCTTGTAGCGCTGTGCCAGCCAGTGCGCCTGCTCGTCCGGCTCGCGCCCCAGAAGCCGCGCAATGGCCAAAGGCAGAGACAGGCCGATGATCGAATGCGTGGCCTGTTTTTCCGGTGGCGTAAGGCCGGCATCGATAAAACTTTCCACCATGCAGCGGTGGATTGTATCGCCGCTGTCCACCAATGTTCCGTCGCAATCAAACAACACGAGTTTCATCGGACAATCGCCTTGCGTGGTGGCCGGTTGATGACAAACAGGCCCGCCGCAATCAGGAACAGGGAGGCAAACATCTTCCAGCTCAAATGCTCACCCAGCAAGACCGCGCTCAGGATCACGCCGAAAGCCGGTGTGAGAAAGGCAAAATTCGACAGTTTCGATACGGAATAGCGGCGGAACATCCAGAACCATAGAAGATAGGTGAATGCCGTCACGAACAGTGACTGAAACAGAAAGGCGATGATGGAAAGCATGTTCACATCGCGAATGATGGGCCCGGCTGCGCCCAGAAGCGGCAACGGCACGACGGAGGCTACGACAAGCTGATAGAGCAGGACCTTTTCTGGCGGTGCACTGACCAGTCGGCTGCGCTTGATGACGAGTGACGTCATTCCCCACAGAAAGCCGGAACAAATGGCAATGATGTCGCCATAAAGCGCAAGCGGCCCAGGCCGCCCGACGCGATCGGAAAAGACGATATAGACGCCTATAAAGGCAATCACCATGCCGATGACGGCACGCAGCGACATGCGCTCGCCAAGCAGGAAATGCCCGCCTATCGCAACCCAGAACGGCATGAGATTCATCAAAAGCGTCACGCGGCCAACGCTGGTCATGTCCATGGCCATGAAGATCATGATAAATTCGACGCCGAACAAGAGCCCTGCCGCCATGCCGGCTGCAAGCGTGCCATCATGCGCAAACAGCGGAATGCCGTGCAACCGGCACCATAAAAAGACACACAGGCCGGCAAGCGCGGAGCGTCCGGCAGCCATCAGCATCGGATCAAAGCCGCGGATCGCCACCTTGATGGCAACCTGATTGAGGCCCCAGCTGAACATGATGGCAATGACGAGCGCCGTGGCAAACCCATCGAGCGGCGCGTTCGTCGGCAATGGCCGTTCGGATTGCAGCGTATTGGTCACGATATTCAGTCTTCCGCACTTGCCTCATCGAAGCCGAGCAGGTTCCATGTCTGGACCATGTGCGGCGGCAACGGCGCCGTAATGTCAAGAATGCCACCTGACGGATTTGGAATGCGAATGCGCCGTGCATGCAGATGCAGGCGCTTCTGGATGCCGCCGGGGAATTCCCAGTTCTGGTCTGCCTCGAAATATTTCGGGTCACCGATGATTGGATGGCCAATATGGGCGGCATGGACACGCAGCTGATGCGTGCGCCCCGTATAGGGCTCCATCTCCAACCAGGCCAGATTATTGGCCGCCTTGTCGATCATTCGGTAATAGGATACGGCATGGTCGGAATCCGGCTCGCCGTGCTTGCACACACGCATCTTGTCGCCATCTGGCGTCTGCTCCTTGACCAGCCAGGTCGAGATTCTGTCCTCCTGCTTGCGCGGCACGCCTTTCACCAGCGCCCAATAGGTCTTCTTGGTATCACGCTCGCGGAAGGCAGCGGTAAGCGCCTGCGCTGCCGCACGGGTACGGGCCACCACCAGCACACCGGACGTATCGCGGTCGAGACGATGCACAAGGCGCGGCTTTTCGCCCTTCTTGTTGCGCCATGCCTCCAGCATGCCGTCCACATGGCGTGAAACGCCCGACCCGCCCTGCACGGCAAGACCAGCCGGTTTGTTGAATACCAGAACCTTCGGATCCTCGTAGAGCAGCATCTGCGCCAGCACATCGCCATCATGCTGATCGCGTATGGTACGCGCCGTCAGCGGGCCGCTCTTTTTCTCATCCACCCCCAACGGCGGAATGCGGATGGTCTGATTGGCCTGCAGCCGCGTATCGGATTTGGCCCGTCCGCCATCAACACGAATCTGACCTGAACGCAGCAATTTCTGGAGATGGCCAAAGCCAAGCCCCGGAAAGTGCACCTTAAACCAGCGGTCCAGCCGCATGCCGCTTTCATCCGCTGCCACAACTCTTTGTTCTACGCCTGCCATGGATAACCCGATTGATGCCTGCTTCAGCGCCAGCATGAAATATTCATTGATTGCTCTCAATAAACGCGCAACGGCACGATTACCAGAGTGCTTTGCAACATTATCTGCAACTCCATGATCTGCAATGGCATGCAAGGTCTGACGGGATACAAGCAGTTCCAGGAAAAGCGGGAAACGGTTTTCCGTCCGGAACTGCGAAGAAACAATGCTGGCGCAATTCGGAGTTTCCGTGAAAATCTGTTTGCGTCAGGGCCCAACCAATTCACGCTCGGTTACAAACGGTTTTAATTTATGGTCATTCTGGACATGTCTTTGCCACTTCTGTGCGCCACCAGCCCTTGATAGAATGAAAATAACCAACCATTTAGCGCGGGAATGGCAGAGTTGGCTGCCAAACCGAACGAGCAGGAGTTTCAGGTGTCTTTGCTCAAGATCTACTGGCGAGCCATGCAATATCTTGCAGTCGAACGGCTTGCGACAACGACCATGTGCATTGCAAGCATTCTTGTGGCGCTGGTCATGCTGGCAGAGCCAATTCTGTTCGGTCGCGTCATTCAGGCAATCTCCGACCGCGGCAATGTCACCATCCAGCTCATTCTGTGGGCTGGTCTTGGCGTGTTCAATATCGTCGCTTCTGTCTTTGTCGCACGCGGCGCAGACCGCCTCGCCCATCGTCGCCGCCTCGGTGTGATGATCGATTCCTATGAGCGTCTCATCACCATGCCGCTTGCATGGCACCAGAAGCGTGGCACGTCCAATGCGCTGCATACGCTGATCCGCGCCACCGACTCGCTGTTTACGCTGTGGCTCGAATTCATGCGCCAGCACCTGACCACGATCGTGGCGCTTGGCACACTGATCCCGGTCGCCATGAAAATGGATCTGCGCATGTCGCTGGTCCTGATCGTGCTCGGTGTCATTTATGTCATGGTCGGCCAGCTTGTCATGCGCAAGACCAAGGACGGCCAGACTGCGGTTGAAAAACACCATCACCAGCTGTTCGAGCATGTCAGCGACACGATCAGCAATGTCTCTGTGGTGCAAAGCTATAACCGCATTGCCAGTGAAACGCAGCAATTGCGCGACTATGCGCGCGATCTCAAGGAAGCTCAGTTCCCGGTGCTCAACTGGTGGGCACTTGCCAATGGCCTCAACCGCATGGCCTCGACCTTCTCCATGGTGATCGTGCTGATGCTGGGCGCCTATTTTGTCTCCAGAGGCCAGATGCTGGTGGGCGATGTCGTTGCCTTCATTGGCTTTGCCCAGCTCATGATCGGCCGTCTCGACCAGATCAGTGCCTTCATCAACCAGACGGTGACCTCGCGTGCCAAGCTCGAGGAATTCTTCGAAATGGAAGATGCAACCGCTGACCGTCAGGAACCGCAGGGGGCAAAGGATCTCGAAAACGTCAAGGGCGAGGTTGTCTTTGACAATGTCACCTTTGAATTCCCGAATTCCGGTCAGGGTGTCTATGACATTTCCTTCACGGTCAAGCCTGGCCAGACGGTTGCCATTGTCGGCCCGACGGGTGCAGGCAAGACGACGCTGATCAATCTGCTGCAACGTGTCTATGACCCGGCCGCAGGGCGGATTCTGATCGACAATGTCGATACGCGCACAATCAGCCGGCGTTCCCTGCGCAATGCCATTGCCACCGTGTTCCAGGATTCCGGCCTGTTCAACCGTTCGATTGCCGACAATATCCGCGTCGGTCGCGCTGACGCCTCACAGGCGGAAATCCAGGCCGCAGCAAAGGCCGCAGCCGCACATGACTTCATTCTCGTGAAAAGCCATGGCTATGACACGGTTGTCGGCGAACGCGGCTCGCTGCTTTCCGGCGGCGAACGTCAGCGTCTGGCAATTGCCCGCGCCATTCTCAAGAATGCGCCCATTCTGGTGCTCGATGAGGCAACAAGTGCGCTTGATGTCGAAACGGAAGAAAAGGTCAAGCGCGCCGTCGATGAACTGAGCCATGACCGCACCACCTTCATCATCGCCCATCGCCTTTCCACTGTGCGTTCGGCTGATCTGGTGCTGTTCATGGACAAGGGCCATCTGATTGAAAGTGGCAGTTTCAAAGAACTGGCGCATCGCGGCGGACGCTTTACCGAACTTCTGCGTGCCGGCGGTCTGACAATTGACGACGAGCCGGAAACAGAACTGCCCGACAATGTCACACCCTTTCCATCCAAGGAAGCAAAGGCCTGAACAGGCGGCAGACAGAACAAGGCCCGCCTTGAAGAACAAGGCGGGCCTGTCTTCCTTACAGTGGAACTTCAAATTTACAGCGGAATTTCAAACCGCATGCCATCATAGGCGGGCTCGACATGGTCGGGCGTCTCGCGCATCACCGTGTCATAATCAAGCGGCACATGCATGTGAGTGAGGATCGCGCGTTTCGGCGCCAGCGCCTCGATCCATTCCAATGCCTGTTCCAGCGAAAAATGGCTGGGATGGCGGCGATATTGCAAGGCGCCAATGATCAGCACATCCGCGCTGCGTGCATATTGCGGGCTTTCGGTCGGAAAATCGCTGACATCGGTGCAATAGGCGACATTGCCGATGCGAAAGCCAAGCGATTCAATATCGCCATGTTTCTGGCGGAACGGTACGAAACGAATTGCCCCGCCTGCCCCCTCGATCGAAAATGGCGTTCCGGCAGCTATCTCATGCATGCACAGAATGGGCGGATAGCTTGAGCCAGGCGGCGTTTCGAAACAATAGCCAAAGGCTTCATAAAGCCGGTTGCGCGTGTCGCGATTGGCATAGACATCCATCAGGCGGCGGTTCTCCACCACATAGGTGCGCAGATCATCAATGCCATGAATATGATCCGCATGCGAATGAGTATAGACGACCGCATCAAGCGAACGCACTTCCGCATCAATCATCTGTGCACGAAAATCAGGGCCTGTATCAATGACTACCACTGTGCTTTTGCCCGCCTCGTCGAAACGTTCGACCAGAAGCGAGGTTCGGCGCCGCCGATTCTTCGGGTTGCTCGGGTCGCAATTGCCCCAGTCGCCATTAATGCGCGGCACGCCGGGCGACGAACCGCACCCCAAGATCGTAAAACGCATCACATTGCGCGGGGGCTTCACGGTTAAAGCCCCTCCGCTGGCATTGGCATCCTGGAGAAAAGACGTGCCACATTTTCGCTGGTGATGCGTTCGATCTCCTGCCGGTCAACGCCAATCACCTCGGCCAGAGCCGCCGCCGTATGCTGCACGAAAGACGGCTCGTTACGCTTGCCGCGATGTGGCACTGGCGCAAGATAGGGTGCATCCGTTTCAACCAGCAGCCGGTCATGCGGAACGATCTTTGCCACTTCGCGGATTTCGGCCGAATTCTTGAAGGTCAGAATGCCGGAAAAGGAGATATAACCACCCAGCGCAAGCCCACGTTTGGCAAGTTCCATGCCGGAGGAAAAACAATGCAGTATGAAGGGGAAGGCTCCCTTCGCGCTTTCCTCTTCCAGAATCTGCGCCATATCTTCATCGGCGCTGCGGGCATGAATGACGAGAGGCAGTTGTGTGCGCCGTGCTGCTTCAATATGCACCAGAAAGCCCTGACGCTGCGCTTCCGGCGGCGCGTAGTCATAGTGATAATCAAGCCCCGCCTCGCCGATGGCCACGACTTTCGGATGGTCGGCAAGCCGAACGAGATCATCCGCCGTTATATCCAGCTCTTCATGCGCATTGTTGGGATGCGTGCCGACAGAGCAGTAAACGGCATCATATTTTTCCGCCAAGGCGCGGATCGTGTCGAACTTGCGCACCCGCGTCGAGATCGTCACCATGCGCTTGATACCGGCGTCGAGCGCGCGCTGCACAACCGCATCGCGCTCCGGCTCGAAATCGGCAAAGTCGAGGTGACAGTGACTATCAACCAGCATCTTGAAAACTCAGTTCTGTTCTTCCGCTTCAACATAACGCGGGAAAATCGGCTGTGGCGGCGGCAATGGCGTGCCGCCCTTGAGCGGGCTCGAAGCCACATGGACAAACTGGCGCTCATCAGCAGGAACGGTCAGAATGTCGAGCAGCTTTTCAGCTGATTGCGGAATGAACGGTTGCACCATGATGCCGATGCGGCGAATGACTTCCGCCGTGACATAAAGCACGGTGCCCATGCGCGCCGGATCGCTCTTGCGCAATGCCCATGGCTCCTGACCGGCAAAATAGCGGTTTGCCTCGGCCACCACGGCAAAGATCGCACCAAGTGCCAGATGCAGCGCCTGATCGTCCATGACCTTGATCGCGGTTGCCAGTGCTTCATCCGCCTGTGCGAGAATGGCCTTGTCAGCCTCGCTAAACTCACCTGGAACCGGCACCTTGCCTTCACAGTTCTTGGCAATCATCGACAGCGAACGCTGCGCCAGATTGCCAAGGTCATTGGCAAGATCGGCATTGGTACGGTTGACGATGGCTTCATGGCTATAGCTGCCATCCTGACCGAACGGCACTTCCCGCAACAGGAAATAGCGCAGCTGGTCAAGGCCATAGCGTTCGACCAGATCGAACGGATCGATCACATTGCCGACCGACTTCGACATTTTCTCGCCGCGATTGAACAGGAAACCATGCGCAAAGATGCGCTTTGGCAGCGGTATGCCTGCCGACATCAGGAAGGCTGGCCAATAGACGGCATGGAAACGCGTAATATCCTTGCCGATAATATGCGCGTCAGCCGGCCAATAGGCCCATTTTTCATTGTTCATGTCGGGATAGCCAAGCGCAGTGATATAATTTGTCAGCGCGTCAATCCAGACATACATGACGTGTTTTTCGTCGCCCGGAACCGGAATGCCCCAGTCAAAGGTCGTGCGCGAGATCGACAGATCCTTCAGCCCCGACTTCACGAAGCTGACAATCTCGTTGCGCCGTTCTGGCGGCATGATGAAGCCCGGATTCTGCTCATAATGCGCAAGCAGCTTGTCCTGATAATTGGACAGGCGGAAGAAATAACTTTCCTCCTCGACCCATTCGACCGGTGTGCCCTGCGGGCCATAGCGAACACCGTCTTCGCGGACTTCGGTTTCTTCCTCGCTATAATAGGCCTCATCACGCACGGAATACCAGCCGGCATAACCGCCCTTGTAAATGTCGCCATTGGCAGCCATTGCCTGCCAGATCGCTTGGCTTGCCTTGTAATGACGCTCTTCCGAGGTGCGGATATAGTCATCATTGGAGCTGTTCAGCATCACGCCCATACGGCGGAAGGCTTCAGAATTGCGATCGGCCAGCTCGCGTGGCGTAATGCCTTCCTTGCGCGCGCTTTGCAGCATCTTGATACCGTGTTCGTCCGTGCCTGTGAGAAAATGGACATCCTTGCCATTCAGGCGCTGGAAACGCGCCATGGCGTCGGTGGCAATCAGTTCATAGGCATGACCAATATGCGGCTTGCCATTGGGATAAGCGATTGCAGTGGTGATATAATATTTTTCTCGGCTCATTAACGGACCCGGTCTCTCAAGGTTTGAAAGCGCACATCAATGATCAGAGGCGCTCAAGGCAAATAAGTCTGTGGCTGACATAACGCAACTCAACTGTCATGTCACGCAAAGGCAGGCATTCCATCGCGAAAAGCACGGAAGGTTTTTTCCAGAAGCAGCATGACCGCCTGTTTGCGGTCGAGATTATAGGTTTCCGCCTCAACCGTCTCGCGCACCAATGCGCTCCAGTAGCGCGACCATTGTTCGGCGCGCTGCAACTGCCCATCACAGGCATGCCGGCGCGCTTCTTCGGCAATACGCCCCAGCAGATGGTCACGGAAAAGCTCATATTGCACTTCTGCCTCGCGCCCGGTCAGGACAGTGGCAAGCGCCTGCGCTTTTGACAAATCGAAGCGCTCGCCACGCAGAATGGAATCCACCGTATCGGCAATCTCAATGCCGCCATTGGCAACAAGCAGAAGCGCCTTGCGCACACTGCCCTCCGAACGCTCTGGCAGGGTGGGTTCAATCGCCCCCGCAGTCAGCCCGACCGCCTGCCCCACATGTGCAAGCGCCATTGTCAGGCTCTGATCATCCAGCGGCTTGAAGCTGATCGTCTGGCAGCGCGAGCGGATGGTCGGCAACAACTTGCCGGCAGAATGTGACACCAGAATGAACAGCGCGCGCGCCGGCGGCTCTTCCAGCGTCTTGAGCAGCGCATTCGCCGCATTGCGGTTCATGTCGTCGGCCGGATCAACGATCACGATGCGCCAGGCATGATCGGAGGCCGTTCGCGTCAAAAAATGCGTGACACGACGGATTTCCTCAACCGTAATGCCGGTCTTGAACCTGCCAGTCTTCTGGTCGAACGGGCGCGTGATGTGCAGAACGGCCGGATGAACGCCGCCTGCAATCTGCCGCCACAGCGGTTTGGAAAAATCCGGCCTTGTAATCCGGTCTGGCGCGGTAGCGCCGTCCGGATGCGCCAGCATGTGGCCCGCCAGATGAAAGGCAAGCGTCGCCTTGCCCACCCCTTGCGGCCCATCAAACAACAGCGCGTGATGCATACGTCCTTCCTGATAGACCTGCGCCAGAAAACGGGCCGTCTCCTCATGACCGGCAACAAGATCATTGGCCGCAGGCTCCGGCACGCCTTCAATGGAATCATAAGCCTTGGGAACGTCGAGTTCTTCGATCACAACAGCCCCCTGTCACGTAAAAGCCTGTCCGTCAGTTCGGCAATTTCCGCGGCAATGTCATCAATGGGGCGATCGGCATCGACCACCTTGCAGCGCTCAGGCTCTTCAGCAGCAATCGCCAGAAAAGCAGCGCGGCGCGCTTCATGCACGGCAATATCTTCCTTTTCAAACCGGTCTGCATTGCCATGGCCGCGTCTTTTTCCGGCCCGGGCCATGCCCGTTTCCGCAGGTAGATCGAGAATGATGGTCATATCAGGCTTAACGCCATCAATCGCGATACGTTCAACCGCGGCCATGAATTCACGGGCCAGATTGCCAGTCACGCCCTGATAGGCTCTGCTCGAATCAATATAACGGTCGCAAAGTACAATACGCCCTTCCTCAAGCGCCGGACGGATCAGCTGGTCAACATGATCCGCGCGTGCAGCGGCAAAGAGAAGCGCCTCCATCGCCGGGCCATAGCTTTCTGCCCCGCCGCTCAAGATCACATGACGCACGGCTTCAGCACCAGCAGAACCGCCCGGTTCACGCGTCATCACGGGATCAAAGCCCAAAGCAGTCAGATGGCTTGCCAGCCTGGCAATCTGGGTTGACTTGCCTGCCCCTTCGCCACCTTCAAATGTAATGAACAATCCCGACACGCACGGATTCCATTTGTTCGACCATATTCGATATTTTGTTCTATCGGCCTTTGGCAGCCAGGTCGAGCCTTCAGAAGAATTTGCGCAACCAACCGGTGGAAAGTTCCTTCACCGCGCCAAAAGCCCGTTGCGACAGCGTTCCTGTCTCCACATTTTTTGCAGCAAAAACAGGTAGTTTTTTTAAAACACTGCCATTTAACTCAAACTGAATCTCGGCCAGTTGAGCTCCTGCCTTGACCGGTGCTGCGATCGGTCCCTGATAGAGAATGCGTGCTTTCAGCCGTTCGCGCCCCCGTTTAGGCAACAGCAATTCGACGTCATCCGGCACGGAGAGATCGACATGGGCCTGCGTGCCACCAAAAACCTCGGCCGAACCGACCACCTCGCCGGCACGAAACAGCCTGACCCGATCAAAATTGTTCATGCCCCACTGGATCAGTTTGCGTGCCTCTTCCGCGCGATCCTTGCTGCTGGCAAGTCCGCTGAGGCCAAGAAACAGCCTGCGGCCATTCTGTTCGGCTGAACCGACGAGCGCATAGCCGGAGGCTTCCGTATAGCCTGTGCCCAGACCATCCGCGCCAACTTTCAGCGGCAGAAGCGGATTGCGGTTGCGCTGGGTGATCTTGTTCCAGGTAAATTCCGGCTGGGCATAATAGTGATAATATTCGGGGTAGCTGGACTGAATATGTTTGGCCAGTTTCACCATGTCATGCAGCGTCACCACCTGCCCCTCTGCCGGCAGGCCGGTGGCATTGACGAAATGCGAGCCGGTGAGGCCAAGCGCACGGGCGCGTTCATTCATGCGCTCGGCAAAGGCGCTTTCGCTGCCTGCCAACCCTTCCGCCAACACGATGGCGCCATCATTGGCCGACTGCACGATCATGCCCTGCAACAGATCGGCAACCGTGGGACTTGACTTGATCTTGGCAAACATGGTCGACGTGCCGGACGGTGCGCCACCCGTGCGCCAGGCATGTTCACTCACGACATAGGGTGTGTCCTGCGAGATCTCGCCTCTCTTGAGCGCATCGAACACCACTTCGGCGGTCATGAGCTTGGCAAGCGATGCCGGCGGAATCGGCTTGTCCGCATCTTTGGAAAGCAGGATCGTGCCGCTGCCGCCATCAATCAACAGAACCTGCGGTGCAATGGTGACATCAGCCTGATTTTCAGGCGCACTGAAAGAGGCCGCTGGATAAAGACCACACAACAAGCCGAAAATGACGCAGGCAATCTGTCTGGCGCGTCTCATCCCCAACCCCGCCATGCAGGCAAGCATATATGGATTAAATATGCCCTGATCTCAGCATGCCATGGCCAAACAGGCAAGATCCTGTCCCTGCCGTTATTGCGTCCGCACGACAAAGGCATCCTGCACGCCAAGCTGCCATGCTGCGCGCAACAGATCGTCATTGGCGCCGGAAAGCGCCTGCGCCTTCAGTTCATAGCGCAGGCCTTCCCTGGTCGAAACCCGGTTGCGCGTGATCCTTGCCTGTCCCGACAAGGCCTTTTCGATCCGCTTTGCATCGGCGAGCCTTTCAAACAGGCCAAGCTCGACATATTCACCTTGTGCATTGCCGCTTGCCGTCCTCCAGTCAGTGCCTGCAATGCTTTCAGTCAGAATATGGCCATAGGTCCTTTGCTCGGCATAAGATGACAACATGGTCTGGTCAGGCGCATACCCGGCCATGCCGGCAATACGCTGTCCGCCTGTATTCGAGCGCGTCAGGCGCGCTGCCGGAATCGGAGCTGTTCCATCGCCATAGGCCGGATTGACGGCAAAAGGCAGGTTTTCCGGCACAGGCATTGCCGCCGGACGTTCTGCCGGAATGGCCGGCGGCACTGGTGCCACAACTGGCGCAGGCATTGCAGCAGCAGCGGCAGCGGCCGCCTCAGATGCCAGTGCTGTTGGCGTTGGTCCATTCATCGCCATCATCACGCCGGTTGCCGGTTCGCCGATTGGTGCATTCTTGCCGGGACGATAGGAGGCAAGCAGGAAAGCATCGTCCTGACCATCCAGCGGCGCGCGGCCGACATATTCCACCTTCACATTGGCAATGCCATGATGCTGATAATCCAGCATTTCCGCTGCCTTTTGCGAAAGATCGATGATGCGATCCTGTTCATAGGGGCCGCGATCATTGACGCGCACAATGACGGAAGCCCCCGTCTCAAGATTGGTGACGCGAGCATAGCTTGGCAAAGGCAGGGTCGGATGCGCAGCCGTCAGATGCGTGGCATCATAGATTTCACCATTTGCCGTCAGGCGACCGTGAAAGGCATCACCATACCAGGACGCACGGCCAACAGCCGCATACTTCTTGACTTCCTTGGGATAATACCAGCGACCCTTGACCTTGTATGGCTTACCGACCTGATTGCGTCCGCCACCGCGCGGCAAGGGCCTGCCCTTGACATTGGTCACGCGCGGACTTGCCTTCACGCCATATTTGGACTCGGCAAAATATTCCTTGGAGCGTTTTGGCTTGGATTTGCCTTGCGGCCCGGATGCACAGCCTGCGAGCGCAACGGCCAATGCCATCAGCGTGACGACGATCGGCCTACCCAATTTGTGCTGCGGCAAGGCTGAACTGGCCCGCAGATTCGGTACGTGCTTCGAATTCATACGCAATACACTCGTTACACAATGCCGTAACCAAAAGGCTGGTCACACTCCATTCAGGCTAGTCATGTCATCGATTCATTGACGATTCATTAAAACTTTTCCATTGCGCATTTGAGTCGAAACCGATTGCGGCCGTGATGGCAATAATTTTCTTGAAGATACCTGCCCCGATCAGGGCGTAGGCGGCGTCAGATTGAGATTGGCCCTGCCTTCATTCTGGCGTACGGCATAATATTCGCGGTCCTTGTGATGTTCCAATGTCACAAGCCGCTTGCGCGTTGCATCAATGATGACCACATCCCCCGCATCGGTCAGGAACCAGGCAAAAGGATCGCCATCAAGCGCCAATCTGGCAAAACAGTCTTCCTTGCCGTCAATGACATAGCCGCCAATGGTGCGTTTTGTAGTCAGATTGATGGTGCAAACCGTGCCGCCTTCATAATCTTCCCACAGATCATAACGGCCAGCCGCTTTCCTGATATCCGGATCAACCGGCTCGGCGGCAAAGACAGGCATGGCCATCACAATGGCAAATAATGAGACAGACAGAAATTGATTGAATGGTTTCATCGCCCAGCTCCCCTCAATGGCAGGTTACACAAACCCGGAAGGAGAGAAAACAGTGACGAAGCGGAAATTGCATTGCGCTGGATGATTGCTCATCCAGCGCAGACCGGCTTTGCAATGTACAGGAAAAAGCTGGGGAGCCTCAGTCCGGATTACAGCTTGCCGGTCAGCTCCGGAACGAGCGTCAAAAGATCGCCGACCAGTCCATAATCCGCCACCTGGAAGATTGGCGCTTCCTCGTCCTTGTTGATCGCCACAATGACCTTGGAATCCTTCATGCCTGCCAGATGCTGGATCGCGCCCGAAACACCGGCTGCGATATAGAGTTCAGGCGCGACCACCTTGCCAGTCTGGCCAACCTGCCAGTCGCTTGGCGCAAAACCTGAATCTACGGCCGCACGCGAAGCACCAACCGCACCACCAAGCTTGTCTGCCAGAGCCTCGATAATTGCAAAATTTTCCTTCGCCCCAACGCCGCGACCACCGGAAACGACAATCCTTGCCGAGGTCAGTTCCGGACGGTCGGAAACGGCAATTTCATCCCTGACCCAGGTTGAAAGCGCGCTCGACTTTGCCGCTACGGCTTCGATTGGCGCATTACCGTTCATGTCCACCGCGGCAAAGGCTGACGTGCGAATGGTGAAAACCTTCACCTTGTCATTTGACCTGACTGTCTGGATGGCATTGCCGGCATAGATCGGGCGATCAAAGGTCTCGCCATCAGCAATGGCAATCACATCCGAAATCACCATGACATCAAGAAGTGCCGCCACGCGCGGCAGGATATTTTTGGCATGTGGATTGGCCGCGCCGGTAATATGGCTATGGCCGGGAGCAAGCGAGACGATGAGATCCGACACGCTTTCGGCAAGGCCGTAGCCGGCATCATCGGCATGCAGAACCTTGCTCACACCATCCAGTCTGGCTGCTTCCCTGGCTGCCGCTTCCGGGCCAACCACCAGCACATGCACATCGCCAAGCGATTTGACCGCAGAAACGACCCTGGCCACCGCATTGGTCGCCAGCGCACCGCTATTTACATCCGCAAGTACCAATACAGACATCAGATAACTCCTGCCTCGTCCTTGAGTTTTGCAATCAGTTCATCAACCGAACCAACCTTGATGCCAGCCTTGCGGCCTTCCGGTTCAACGGTTTTCACAACCGTCAGACGCGGGGCAATATCGACGCCATAATCGGCCGCCGTCTTTTCTTCGAGCGGCTTTTTCTTCGCCTTCATGATATTGGGCAGCGTTGCATAGCGCGGCTCGTTGAGACGCAGATCAACCGTGATGACGGCAGGAAGCTTCACTTCAATCGTCTGCAGACCACCATCGATTTCGCGCGTGACACTGGCCTTGCCGTCCTCAACGCTGATGGCCGAGGCAAAAGTTGCCTGCGCCCAGCCAAGCAATGCCGCCAGCATCTGACCTGTTGCATTCATGTCATTGTCGATGGCCTGCTTGCCGGCAAGCACCAGATCAGGCTGTTCCTCCTTGACGACTGCCGCCAGAAGCTTGGCGACGGCAAGCGGCTCGATGTCGACATGAACGTCAGACGCCGCTTCAATCAGAATGGCCCGGTCCGCGCCCATGGCCAGAGCATTGCGCAAGGTTTCCTGCGCCTGTTTGACACCGATCGATACAGCGACGATTTCTTTCGCAATCCCTTTTTCCTTCAAGCGGATTGCCTCTTCCACCGCGATTTCATCGAACGGATTCATCGACATCTTGACATTGGTGAGCTCAACACCACTGCCATCACTCTTCACACGCGCCTTGACGTTATAGTCGATGACCCGCTTCACGGGCACGAGAATTTTCACTTCCTGATCCTCCGGGATTGCAAGCTAGTCATTGCAAGGCTGGCGCGGATCGTCGCCGCACGACCAACCCTCCAGCCTCTGTGCATTTCTGCCAGCATGGCCGAGCAAAAATACCAATTGGTTTGTAATAATACCAATGAGTATTTTTTGTCTAGTCAAAATTTCAAATTTGTACCTGTTGACATGAAGATCGGATGAGGTCATTCATACTGATGAGTTTTTTTTTGATCTTAATGGTATGCGCATTTCGCGCACCTGCCCATGCAAAGAGAGAGAGACGTCATGAAGACTGCCGCCACCGAGATGTTTGGAATCGAAGCCCCTGTCTTCGCCTTCAGCCATTGCCGCGATGTTGTTGTTGCAACATCAAAGGCCGGTGGATTTGGTGTTTTGGGTGCAGCATGGATGACGCCAGAACATCTGGAACAGGAACTGAAATGGATCGATGATCACATTGACGGCCTGCCCTATGGTGTCGACATGGTGTTTTCCTCCACCTCGACCACGGTTGATTTCAAGGAAAGTCCGCGCGATATCCTTCCTAAAGAACACCGCGAATTCATCAATCACCTGCTGGATGAGGATGGTGTGCCGCCCTTGCCGGAAGACGAGGAAAAGGGATGGTATGCCGAATATGCGCGCAATCTTGCCTTCAGCCCGGAAGCCAGCGAAGCGCTGCTTGACGTTGCACTGCGCCATCCGGTCAAGCTGGTCGTCTCTGCCCTTGGGGTTGCTCCCGACCATATCATCAAGCGTGTTCATGACCATGGCGCAAAATTCGGCGCTCTTGTCGGCTCCGTACGCCAGGCGCAAAAGCAGGTCGAGGCAGGCGTTGACCTGATTGTCGCACAAGGTTCGGAAGCAGGCGGCCACACCGGCCAGATCACCTCGCTCGTGCTGTGGCCGGAAATCATCGACGCCGTTGCCCCGGTTCCGGTTCTGGCGGCAGGCGGCGTCGGCCGCGGCCGTCAGATGGCAGCAGCCCTTGCCCTTGGCGCGGAAGGTGTGTGGTGTGGCACGATCTGGCTTGGCACGGTTGAAAGCGAACTGACGCCAGACATGCGCGAAGTGCTCTATGCCGCAAGGCCGGAAGATGCGATCATCACCTATGGCTATACCGGCAAATCCTGCCGTGCCATCCGCTCAAAATATACTGAAGCCTGGCTGCGCCCGGATGCACCACAACCGCTCAAGACAACGCCGTTGCAGTCGATCTTGTCCGGCGAGCCCTTCCGCCGTGTCGAGCGTGCGCGACGCAAGGACTGGATGACCTATTCGGCCGGTCAAATCGTCGGACGTGTCAATGAGCCGACCACCGTGAAAAATGTGATGTACGACATGATCCTCGAATATGCCGAGGCGATTGAACGTCTCGCCCAGATCAACGAAGCCTGAGACCGGCGGAGAAGCACAACAATGTCCTCGCGCAGAATCGTGGTTGTTGGCGCCAGTGAAGCTGGCTGCCAGATCGCCCTTGAAGCACAGGCGGCCGGCCATCAAGTCACTCTCGTCGATGAACACCCACAGGCCATGAAGGATATGTCCTTCGATGCGCCGTGGTTTTACGGCGCAGCCCTGCCGGCTGCGCTGATGAACGACAATTCCATCGCCCAATCCGTACTGGAGGCAAGTCCCCAACTGATGGAATGTCTGGAAGCAGGCATTGATCTGCGCGTTTCAACCATTCTCTGGGGCGCTTTCCGCAATGGCCCCAATTGCGTTCATGTCGGCACCCCGCGCGTTGGACTGGTAACGCGTGAAGACAATGAAATGCTCGAACATGACGCGCTGATCATCACCACCGGCGTGCGCGATTTTGTGCCGTCCTTCAAGGGGTGGGAATTGCCGGGCGTTCTGGGCGGCAAGGCTGCGCTGGCGCTTATTGATCTCTATCAGGTCTTTGAGGGCGAACGTCTTCTGGTGCTCGGCTCATCCGAACTTGCCATGCGCGTTGTCCGCGCAGCCCTTGCCCGTGGTGTGACCGTCACAGGCGTGGTTGAACCGGGCGATAGCGTGGTTGCGGGGCCTGAAGCCACACAGTTTCTGGCCGAACACAATATTCCTGTTCATCTGGGTCATGTCATCTCTGAGGCCACCGGCAAAACCGAAGTCAAGGGCGCAAAGCTCGTCTCGCTCGACGGCAAGGAGAGCGCAGAAATCGCCTGCGATACCATTGCCGTTGCCATTGCAACCCTGCCAAATATTGAACTGCCTGCCGCCATGGGCTGCAGGATGCGCTATGAGCCTGCGCTGGCCTCCTGGCTGCCCGAAATCAGTGTTCAGGGCGAAACCAGCCTTGACGGCGTGTTCTGGCTTGCAGCCGCAACGGGAGCTGACGAGGCCATGCGATCTGCCATTCTTGCCCGTATTGACGGAGCGGCGGAAGACAGGCGCCCTGCCCCCTTGCCGGAGCCGGCGTTCAATGCCACCGACTATATCAAGCGCTGGATCCGCGCATTGCATGAGACGGGCGGCGATGATGTCATCTTATGCCAGTGCGAGACAGTCAGCCGCGCGGAATTCTGCGGCATCACCCCGCCACGCTATCTGGAAAAAGGCTTGCGTCATCCGCAGACCCCGCTCGTACACAGCGATGACAATTCAGCGCCGTGCCTCAACCAGGATTTCGTCAAGCGCATGACGCGTGTTTCCATGGGCCATTGTCAGGGCAAGCGCTGCCGCGATGAGGCCGCCTTCACGCTGTCGCAGCGTTTCGGCATCGGTCTTGAAACCATACGGCCTGCCAGCTACCGCTTCCCGCTGCGCCCAATCGATCTTGGCCTGATTGCCGATAATGACGAGACGGACGAAATCCGGCTGAACTGGCAGATGTGGCCATACGAAACCCGCCAGTCCTAACCCAATCTATGTCGGAAAAGACCATGAAGAATTATGACGTCATTGTTATTGGTGCGGGTATCATCGGTTTGTCGACAGCTTACCGCGCCCAGAAAGCCGGGGCAAAGGTTCTGGTGCTGGATGCGGGAGCAACCGCCTATGAAGCCTCATCGCGCGCTACCGGCTATCTCAGCCTGCGCGGCGAAACACCGGCAGAAAGCCCGCTGGCACAGGAAGCAGAAAGGCTGTGGGATGGGCTGGATGATGAGCTGGGCTATCCAACCGAATGGACGCAAAAGGGCCGCATCTGGGCCGCGATGAATGAACGCGAGCTGGATGAGCTGAAGGAGCTTTACAAAACTTTCTCGAAAACCAGCATCCCGTTTGAATTTCTCGACGGCGATTCCATGCGCAAGCTGATCCCTTGCCTCAGCCCCGATTGTCTCGGCGGCATCTGGACCAACCGCTCAGGCCATGCCAATCCGCAGCGCACCTCGCAGGCCTTTGCCTGGGCCTTTACCGATCTTGGCGGCGAGATCCGCGAATATACGCCGGTTCTGGAAATCCTGACAGAGGGCGGCAAGGTCAAGGGCGTGCGCACGCCGGAAGGCGAAATCCATTGCGCCCGTATTGCCCTTTGTGCCGCAGCCCACAATACCTTGCTGTTAAAGCCGCTTGGCATCCATTTCCCGCTTGCGCCGGTGCGGCTCGAAGCCCTCGTCACCACGCCGATGCCGCCATTGTTTGAACAGGCTTTCATCGGCAATGGTCTTTCGATCCGCCAGACCAAACGCGGCAATATTCATATGAATGGAGGCCCTTACGAGTGGGTTGACCTTGAAATCGGCAAGGAAGCGGCGAAGCCCAACACACCGATCGTGCGCAATATTCTGCGGCGCGCCATTGAAGCCATGCCGGTACTGAAGGGCGCACAGTTCCTGCGCTCATGGGCTGGTATCATTGATATCGCACCCGATCAGATGACGACGATTCACCGTTTCAACAATCCGGAAGGTCTGGTGACGGCTGCCTGTTCCGGTCATGGCTTTGGCATGGCGCCATCGGCAGGCATCGCCGTGGCAGAACTCTTGCTGGAAGGCAAGACGCGGATGCCTATTGATCAGCTTTCGCTTGATCGCTTCAAGAATACCCCGCCTGACTGGCGCGAACGGCGCAACTGGCAGGCCGGTCAGTACAACACCTGATCCCACAATGCCCCATCAAAAAGCCGCGCCCGAAACCAGACGCGGCTTTTTCACTGAATGGAACAAGTTTCAACTGCGATGAATGGCAAGCGGCTTGTGAAGAACCGAGCCCGTTCCGGCGGGCAATGGCAGACCAACACAGGCAGCATGGATTTCGGCGATTTTCTGCTGCATTGCGGGTGAGGCCGGGCCAGACTTGCCATGGGCGACATGGATCGACAAGTGTTCGCCCGTGGCAAGCAGATTGCCCGCGCCATCAAAAATGCGGTGATAAAGATGCAGCCGCTTGTCGTCATGGCCAAGAATTTCTGACGTCACCTTCAAGGGCGTGCCCAGACGGCATTCCTTCAGATGTACGAGATGGGTCTGAAGCGTGTAGAAAGCGCCCTCCTCGGCCCGCGCAAAATCAACCCCGATCAGCCCGTAGAGATGATCGGATGCCTCGCCGCAGACCTGCAGATAGCGGTGCTCGGTCATATGCCCATTATAATCCAGCCACTCTTCAATCACTTCCCCGGTCCAGGTTGTAAGTGGCGCAACAATGGTGGTGACAGGCTGGGTCATATTGCAATTCCTGTTATCGTGAACGAGCAGACCCCAGACCGGAAAGCCTTCCGCCCTGGGGTCAGCTGGCGCGTATAGTGCGTGCCTTACTTGACGAAATAAGGCTCGCCAACTTCTGCCAGAGCCGGATCAAAGCCTGCGGCAACCACCGCATCCTTGATCTTTCCTTCCTTGCGCAGGCGTTCTATGCCGGCATCGAGTGCCTTGCCGAGGCTTTCATTGCCCTTGGTGTAGAGAACACCAGCCTGCGGCGGGCGAACGGTCGAGCCAACACGCTCATCCGGCTGCGGGATCTTGATCTGGATGCCCTTATAGGCGCCGGAATTCTTCTGCGAATAGATGCCGTAAGTATAGCCATCAACAGCCACATCGATACGACCGGCATCAAGATCCTGCGCCAGAGCAACCGTATTCGGATAAAGCTTCAGCTTGTCGCCAAGAATGGCCTGAAGCTGCGGCACGAACAGATAGCCGGAAACCGTGCCGACCGTCTTGTCTTCCAGCCCCTTGATCGTGTCGATACCTTCCTTTGAGAAGATGGCGGTCGGATCGAGATACATGGGCGTGGAAATATCGAGCACCTTGGCGCGGGATTCCGTACGGTTCCAGCCACCGATGGCAACGTCCGCCTTGCCGGCCACGACAGCCTGAACGGCAGCCGATGGATCAACCGCCATAGGCATAACCTTCAGGCAGTTTTCTTCCGCGACAGCCGCAACAATGTCAAAGTCGATGCCGCCGAGCGAGCCATCCGGCTTTGGCACGGAAAATGGCGCATAATCATAGCCGGCAACGATCAGCGTGCCCGGGGTGATGGTCTTGACTTGCGTCGTGCAGTCCTGCGCCGAAGCAACCGCGACGGAAAAATGCGTTGCCAGCAACACGGCTACGCTCATCAGAAGCTTTTTCATGTGTCGTCCTCCATTTTGAATGAAAATTCCGTCGTTCCCCTTGTCAGATGTGACGATCGAGACGGCGTTCAAACCAGCTCACAAGAAGTGTCGCTGGAATACAGATGCTGGCGTAAAGCGCACCAGCCAGAACCAGAATGGTCATGTAGCGGAAGGTCGATGTGCCGATCATATAAGCCTGCGAAAGCAATTCCGGCAGCGCGATGGTAAAGGCAAGCGATGAGGCCTGCAGCATCAGCACGGCAAAGCCGAGCAATGCAGGTGCGGCCACGCGCAACCCCTGCGGCACGATGACAAAGCGCAGCTGATCGGCAAGGCTCATGCCCAGCGCATCGCATGCCTCGATCTGCCCGCGCGGCACGGCCTGCAACCCGGCACGGATGATCTCGCTGGTATAGGCGGCCGTACTCCAGCTGAGGGCTGCCACCGCAGCCATGAAGGAGGTGAGGCTCAACCCCAAATTGGGCAGGCCAAAATAGGCAAATTGCAGCAGGATCAGCGCCGGCGCACCGCGGCCAATCTCGACAATGATCAGGCTGAGCCAGCGGATCGGCAATGACTTGGCCTGTACGGTCAGGGCAAGGATCAACCCAAGCGGAATACCGATCATGAGAGAGGCGCCCGTCACTTTCAGGCTGACGGCCAGACCATTCAGCAATTGCGGCAGATAAGTCGCCCAGAATTCAAGCACGTCTATCATTGTGCCACCTTCTGTCTCAGTCGTGCATCGGTCACACGGGCAATCAGCGCAATCGGTATGCTGATCAGAATGTAGAGAAGGCCTGCAAAGGCAAAGGGAGCAAGGCCATCAAAGCTCTTGCGTGCCACGAAATTGGCAAGGAAAGCGATATCCATAACGCCAACCGTCGAAGCGATCGCAGAATCCTTCAGCAGGCCAATGAGATAGCTGGCCGCCGATGGCAGCGTGACGCGAAAGAGCTGCGGCATGATCACGTCAATGAAGGATGAAAAGCGTGGCAGACCGAGTGCAGTAATTGCCTCCCACTGCCCCTTGTGGATGCTGTTCAGGGCGCCGCGATAGATTTCCGCCATATTGGCGGCCGTCACCAGGCCAAGGGCAATGATTGCCGCCGGTATGGCGCCAATGCTGATAATGCCTGACCCCAGACCAAAGAAAAGCAGGAACAGCCAGACGATGGGGGGAATGGAACGCAGGAAGATGATGATGGCGATGGCCAGATAATGCAGGACAAGGTTCTTCGACACATGCATGGCGCAAAGCGGCATGCCAAGCACCAGCCCGATTGCAAAGGCGCCAAGCGTTACCACAAGGGTCCATGGCAGGCCGGTCAGGATGAGATAGGCGAAATCCCAGTTCATCTGTTCAAAACCGCATGGAGGAAGCGCTTGGCGCGTTCTGATTTCGGATTGCGCATGACTTCCTTGCTTGGGCCATCCTCAAGAATATGGCCGTCCGCCATCAGGAGTACACGGTCGGAAACCGTTTCGGCAAAATGCATTTCATGCGTGACGACCACCATGGTCATGCCCGCATCGGCCAGTTCCTTCATGACCGCCAGAACTTCCAGGCCAACCTCCGGATCAAGTGCGGAGGTTGGTTCGTCAAACAACATGACCTGCGGATCAAGCGCCAGGGCGCGCGCTATGGCAATGCGCTGCTGCTGGCCGCCCGAACAGCGCGCCGGATATTGACCGGCCTTGTCGACAAGACCAACGCGCTCAAGCAGTGCCAGCGAACGCTTGTCGGCTTCCGCACGGCTACGCCCCAGAACACGTTCCTGCGGCAGACTGATGTTGCGCAGTACTGTCATGTGCGGAAACAGGTTGAAGGACTGGAACACCATGCCCGCCTTGCGGCGCAGCGCCATCAGCTCCTGACGGCGCAGGCGATGGTCGGCATGAATGGTCAGCCCATCAATGGTGATCGTGCCACCGGAAGCCGATTCCAGCTGGTTGAGACAGCGCAGAAGCGTACTCTTTCCCGAGCCGCTCGGCCCGATGATCGCCACCACTTCGCCCTTGCGCATGGAAAAACTGATGTCCTTCAGCACTTCATGCGTGCCGAACGCCTTGCGCAAATTCCGAACCTCAAGGATGGTGGATGCTTCCTTGGGAACCTTGGTGTTCAATTCCTGTTCCGCGACCAAGACTTCCTCCTAATGCCCAAAACAAAATGCTTCGGGCCAGCCCATTTATCGATCAACCCTGCGCCACGACCCTCTGGCAATGGCTGGTTGCGCAGACTCAGAACGGCATGCGCACCCATGTTTTCTGTAACAGCGATCCCTGTTGCTCATAAGCCGGATCACTGTAAAGGCCTGCAATGCTTCAATGCATCAAGCCTGGTTCGGACGGGCGTGGAACATGACCTTCCATTCCCCCTGCTGACAGACTTCATCATGCTGATTGCGCACCTCAACCCAGAAGGTGACGATGCCGCGCGCAGGATTCTTGGTTGGACGCACCGATTCAACACGTTGATATACATGGATCGTGTCATTGATCTTGACCGGCGCCTTCAGATCCCAGGTCATGCCCAGAAACGCGATCGCCGTGCCCTCCTTGAGGCCAAGGCGGAATTCAAGGCCGGTCGCAATGGCAAAAACGGCAGGCCCATGCAGGATGCGTGTGCCAAACGGGGTCTGACGGGCAAATTCCTCGTCGGTGTGAACCGGGTTATAGTCACCGGTCAGACCGGCAAACATCACGATATCTGCCTCTGTGATTGTGCGGCGCGGGCTCTTCCATTCATCACCGACAACGAACTGATCAAAAAACAACGCGTTCGGCCCGACGTTGAGGGTATCTTTTCCCGCTGCGTTTGAGGCGTCCATGCTGATCTCCGTATATTTATTGGCATTGTTTCCGGATGATCCCGACTCTGCGGCTTTCCCCGGCTGATACTATAGAGACCATTTACATACTCATTAGTATGTTTGTCAACACAATTGGTTCTTATAAAAACCAATAAGAATCTTTTTGATGCCAGAGAGTTTCGGAACCAACCTCTTGGGACTTGAAAGTCAGTTTTTTCAAAGCTATGGATTGGTACCATCATAGATCTGGATGAAAATTACACAGGATGCCCATCGCATCTGCAGGGCACAGAAAACAGAATTGGACCACCATGAACGTGACGCGCCGCGATGAATTGAAAGCCCGTAAGCAAGCCTATGTGCAGGACGAGATTCTCGCTGCCGCGGCTGAACTGTTCGCAGAGCGCGGCTATCGGGCAGTTACGATTGATGATGTCTCCGCATCACTCGGCTATACCAAGTCGGTCGTCTATTATTACTTCAAGAATAAAAATCAGCTTTTGTGGGAAATCTTCAACAAGATCCACAATACCTGGTGGGAAGAAATGCAGGCCATTGTCTCCAAGGACATTCCGGCCGATGAACAGCTTGCCGAAATGATCCGTCAGCATGCGCTCAACGTCATGGACAAGCGCGAATGGACGGCGATCTATTTCCGCGACGTCTCGGAACTCACCGAAGAGCAGCGCAAGACCGTGAACGAGAAAAAGCGCGAATTCGACAAGCTGTTTACCAACACCTATCTGCGCGGCGTCAAGGACGGCATTTTCAAGGATATGCCGCCCTATATCATCGTCACCAGCATTGTTGGCATCTGTAACTTCACTCATACCTGGTACAAGCCAAACCGCGCCCTCAAGCCGGCACAGGTGGCCGACTATTTCGTCAGCATCATTCTGGATGGCTGTCGCGTGAACTGATTTCACTGACCAAATATGAAAACAAAAAGCCGGCACCTGCTGCCGGCTTTTTGATGTGTGTTGCCTTCACTCATTCCGGTATTTCCGGCAGATAATGGCTCCAGGGCTCGGCCAGTTCCATCTGGGCAGAAAGCCGCATCAGATCAGCCTCGCCACCAAATGGCGCAATCAGCTGCACGCCAATCGGCAAGCCATCAGCATTGCGATGGAGCGGAATATTGGCTGCCGGCTGGCCGGATGCATTGAGTATGGCAAGGAAGGTCGTATAGCGCCCTGCCCGTTTGCGGAAACTGCGGAAATCATTCTGCATCGAGATTTCATCCAGCTTCACCGGCGGCTCCGTCAGCGTGGGCGTCAGAATGAAATCATAATCGGCAATATAATTTTCCAGCGAACGGCCAATATTGTGGAAGCGCGTGATGGCAAGCACATAGCGTTCCGCAGGCATGTTGCGGCCAATCTGATAGGCATCAAGAATGGCAGGCTCCAGCAATTCGCGCAGATCGGCATTCGGTCGCCCGCGCAAGACGCCACCCACAGTGACCGCCACATTGGCCGCCATCACATCGATGAGTGAATCAATGAAACTTGCATATTTGATCGGTGGCAGTTCGGCCTCGATCACCTCATGGCCAAGCCCTTCAAGCACACGCGTTGCGTGATCAAGTGCCTCGATATTCTCTGGCGAAATCACAATATCGTCCCAGGCCTTCGACCAGCGCGCAATGCGCAAAGGTTGCTCAAAAGGACGCTCCAGCAGTTCCAAATAGGATTTGGGGCGGAAAGGCGCAGCATAGGGCTGGCCGCGCTCCATGCCGGCAATCGCATCCATGACTGCCGCCGTATCACGCACCGTACGCGACAACACACCATCACAGGCAAGCCCGCCCCAGCCTTCACCGCGCAGCGGCCCAAAAGGTACCAGACCGCGTGATGGTTTGAGCCCATAGACGCCGCAACAGGATGCGGGAATGCGGATGGAACCGCCGCCATCATTGCCATGTGCCACGGGCACAATCCCTGCGGCCACGGCTGCCGCAGCACCACCACTTGACCCGCCCGATGAGCGCGTCAGATCCCATGGATTGCGCGTCGGCCCACCATAGACGACGGCCTCCGTCGTCGGCGCCATGCAGAATTCCGGCACCGTCGTGCGGCCATAGGGCAAAAAGCCGGCCGCCACAAAACGCTCCGTCAGCGTGGCATTGACCGCAGAGCCCATGCCTGCAAACAGACGCGACCCCATCGAGCCCTTGAGCGTGGTCGAGGCAAGGCCGGAATCCTTCAGCAGGAATGGCAAAGCACCAAAAGCGCCCTTTTCTGTCGCCTCTTTTGCAAGTTTGCGCCCCAGATCGGCATCAACATGGCACAGCGCATTGAGCGCAGGCTGAAAGCGTTCGCCAAGCTTAAGCGCAATTTCCATCAGTTCAAGCGGCGTGACTTCGCGTCTTTTCAGAAGCGAGGCCAGTTCCAGTCCATCAAGGCGGCGGTATGTTTCAATATCCATGGCGCTTACTTGCTTTCAAGCATTGCCTTGAGGGCGTTCTTGTCAATCTTGCCCGTCTTGCCGAGCGGGAAGGACTCGATGAAATGAATGCTACGCGGCACCTTGAAATCGGCCAGACATTCGCCTGCATGGGCGATGAGTTCCTCGACAGAGACCTCTGCTCCGGCGCGGCGGATGACAAAGGCAACCGGCACTTCGCCAAAAATGCGATCCGGCCCGCCGACAACAGAGACATCCTGCACGGCTGGATGGCTGAGCAAGGCTTCTTCCACTTCGCTTGGTGAAATATTGGCGCCGCCGCGAATGATGATGTCCTTGATGCGGCCGGTAATGAAGAAAAAGCCATCAGCATCGAAATAGCCAAGATCGCCCGACTTGAAATAGCCATCCACCATGGCACTCGCCGTCAATTCCGGCGCACCGTAATATTCCTTGACGGTCGCAGCTGCCCGAACAAGGATTTCGCCCTGCTCACCCGGTGCGCAGTCGCTGCCATCGCTCCGCACGATGCGATAGGCAAGTCCCGGCGCTGCCTTGCCGACCGAGCCTTCCGGCACCGGCTGCGGATCACGGCTATAGCGGCCAAAGACCGGCGTGCATTCGGTCATGGCATAATAGTTCTGCAGTTCCTTGCGGAAACGGGCAGCAAAACGGCGGCGCATTTCAAGCGGCAGCGGTGCACCAGCGCAGATGATTTCGCGCACATGCGACAAGTCAAAATCACGGTTCTGCTGTTCGCAATATTCCAGCATCATGGAATACATGGTCGGAACGCCATGATAAATCGTGGCCTTATGGGCAACCAAGGCTTCCAAAACGTCCTGCGGACGGAAACGGGCAAGCAGCACGACCTTGCCGCCTGCCTGCAGGCTAACCGCGGAAGCAGTTGAAAGCCCGTAGAGAAAGCCAAGCGGAAGAGCGACAAGCGTGATGTCATCGCGCCCGATGGCCCACATTTCGGCAAGGGACAGCGCTGCCCCCACCTGTGCGGCATGATCGAGCAAGATCGCCTTTGGCCGCCCCGTCGTGCCGGATGTATAGATGATGAGAAAATCATCGTCCAAAGTGATGCTGTCTGCTGGCGAAAGCTCGACCGGACCTGCAGGCTCGATCAGGCTTTCGATCGGGCGGCGCTGCTCTGCCGGGATTTTGGCGGCGACACCCTCACCCGACTGCGCATCATGGAACAGGATCTTTGCCTTGGAATGGCCAAAGGCATATTCCAGTTCCGTCTCCGAAAGATTCGGATTCATGGGTACATAGATCGCGCCAATGCGCGCTGCGGCATAATAAAGAACCAGCATTTCCGGGCGGTTCTGGGCAATGGCCGCAACGCGGTCGCCCTTGCCTATATTGAGTGAAACAAGCTTGCGCGCTGCATTTTCGCTGAGATCGAGAAATTCACGATAGGAAAAGCTGGTTTCATTGAAAACCAGAGCCGTGCGCTCTGGATCCGGCTGCAAGCTGGCGGCAAGGGCAAGAAAAACGTTTTGTGGCTTGGACTTGATATCTGACATCGGATTTTCTCTATGCGAATTCAGTGGCCAGATGAAATGGCGGTCAGTGTCGAGCGCGCTTCACCTGCAGCTTCGGCCATGGTCAGGAAACGGACATCGCCCGCTGATTTCATGTGATCGATCAGAGCGCCCAGCATGCGGATGCGCGGACCTCTGCCAATGATCTGTGGATGGGTGGTCAGCGTGAAAACACCGCCTTCAACTTCCTCGTGGCAATAATCAAATTCGCTTTGCCAGATGCGGCCAACCTCGGCCGGATCACGCAGGCCTGAATAGAGCGGCTTGTTGAGGAATGTGAAATAGGGGAAATCATCAAGTTCCCATGCAACCGGCATCTCGATCAATGCACTTGTCTCACCCGGACGGAAACTTTCATCATCAAGCTGATCACCCTTGCGGGCGAAATAGGGGCGGAAATCATCGCCCATCATGGAACTATCATACATCAGGCCGCGCTCAAGCAACAGATCGATCGTGTTGACCGACAGATCCCATGCCGGTGAGCGGTAGCCCTGCGGTGTAAAGTCGTTGCCAAGCACCTTGCGCAAACGCGCAATCGACGCATCCAGCAAGCGCGCTTCCTCGTCGCGATCCAGACCAAGCGGCGTTTCATGCACATAGCCATGAAGGGCGATTTCATGACCTGCATCGCGGATGGCGCGTGTCTCGGCGGGATAGGAAATGGCCGTATGCGACGGCACAAAAAAGGTTGCCTTGACGGCTTTTCCATCCAGCAGTTTCAGCAGGCGCGGCAGGCCAACAGTCGCGCCATATTCGCCGCGAGATACGGGCGTAACCGAGGTGGTGCGAAAACTGCTGAGCCACAGCGATACTGCATCAAAATCAAATGTAAGACAGACCGTTGTCATGAAGCCCCTCATGCCGGAACGCGAAAAAGGGCGGCAAAGCCGCCCTGCATTACTTGGCCGTCCAGCCGCCATCGATGGTCATGCACTGACCGGTGATGTAATTAGCACGATCGGAAAGCAGGAAGACGATCATGGCGGAAATATCTTCCGGCTCACCCTTGCGTGCCATTGGTACTGTGCGCGGCAGCCATTCCGGATCTACGCCAACACCCGCCATGACCGGAGCATCCTCGCCCAGAATCCGGGTCGAATTGTCGCGCAGCGGCGTTACGATCACGCCCGGGCAGACGGCATTCACCGTCACGCCATCCTTGGCATAATAGCAGCCAAGATGACGGGTAAGCCCGACGACGCCATGTTTCGAGGCCGTATAGGAAACGCCATCGGCCATGCCGGTCAGGCCACCAACGGAAGCGACATTGACGATGCGGCCATATTTCTGCTTCGTCATATGGCGCAGCGCAGCCCGGCAGGCATAGAAGGTGCCGCGCAGATTGACATCAATGATCTGATCCCAGAGCGCATCGCTCGTATCAATACCCGATGCGAAACCATCAAAAATGCCGGCATTGCAGATCAGACCGTCAATGCGGCCATATTTGGCGACCGCGCCATCAATCAGTGCATCAACGGCCTTGACGTCGCGCACATCGGTCTGAACGAATTCAACCGAACCGCTTGCATCCTTGGCCAGAGCAATGGTCTCCTCCGCCTTGTCTGCCAGAATGCCGCCTATGACAACCGTAGCGCCCGTATTGGCAAGTTCCAGTACGGTTGCACGGCCAATGCCGGTTTCTCCACCGGTGACTACCATGATGCGTCCAGAAAAATCGGACATTTTCATTCCCTTTAATTATGCCACAGCTGATGCGCTGCCTTGTTCTGCACTTGCGAGAGTTCTCTTGTACGACATACAGGAAACCCTGCATGATTGCTTTATGGTCACGCTGTTTTGCGAAACTTTGCTCCATAGGGGGGCGCTTTACGGTGCGATCGCGATAACCTCGGATTCAGCCAGCAGCCGCGGATCATAAAGCCCGGCCTGCACCATGACACCGGCTGGCGGACAGTCCTGATTGTAGTAGCGCGCACGCACCGCGCGGAAAGTCGCCATGAATTCAGGATCAAAGCTTTTCACATAGGTCGTCACACGCATCACATGCTCAAAGCCAAGTCCGGCCGCGGCAAGCGTCGCCTTCAGATTTTCAAACAGCGCCACGATCTGCGCCTCGACTGATTCCGTTACCGGCTCGCCAGATGCATCCGTGCCGACATGGCCGGTCGAGACGAAAATCTTGCTGCCCTGCCCCAGAATGCCCTGTGAAACGCCGGGCCAGAATTGTCCCGGGGAATTAACTGCCTCAAGAGCCATCGCCATCTCCTGTATGTCTTGAATTCTTGCCGCCCTTGCGGGCAATCGTCGAAACACATACTAATCGGTATTTTAAACATTACAATCAGTATTTTTTAGTTTGATTGAGTTTTGTTTATGCGCTAACGAGTCTGTCATGTGATGCCTCCTGTTCCAGAATTTTAACTGAGAAGTACAAATGAGGGGGCAGCAAACCCCAACCACAAGGGAGTCGAATACATGACTGCATCCTCTCCATCTTTCTGGGTTTCCTCGGTCAGTGAAATCACGCCGGAAGATATCTATCTGCGCGGCTATCCGATGCAGGACGTCATCGGCAAGCTCAGCTTCTCTGCCATCAGCTATCTGTTGATTCGCGGCCGCATCCCGACCCCGGGCGAAGCCAGGATGATGGATGTGATCCTGTCGTCGATTCTGGATTATGCCCTGCAGAAGTCTGGCACCATCGCCGCCCGCGCCATTGTCTCGGTCAATCCGCAGATGACTGCAGGCCTGTCTGCCGCCATGCTGGGCGCTGGCGCCTTTGCCGTCTCGCCGGAAGATGCAGGCCGTTTCATTCTCGAAGGCGTTGCCAAGTGGAAAGCCTCCGGCCTCGACATGAAAGAACATGCCGCAGCCCTTGTTGCCGAACTGCGCGCTGCCAAGCGCCGTGTGCCGGGCTTTGGCCATCCGGTGTTCCGCGGAGTTGATCCTCGCGCTGAAAAATTGAAAGCCTTTGCCAAGGAATTCGGCGTCTGGGGTGAAGCCAATGAATGGTATGCCGCCGTTCATGAAGCCTTCCGTCAGGCAACCGGCAAGCCAGATCTTGTCATGAACGATGTCGGCATGCTGGCAGGCATCATGACCCAGATGGGCTTTACGCCAGCAGAAATGACAGGCCTTGCCCTTCAGTCCACCTTCCCTGGCCTCATCGCCCATATTTCGGAGGAGCTGCAGTCTGGTGTCATCAACCGCATCATTCCCGACAGCAATGCCGAATATGACCGCACGCACCGCTCACTGGATACGGATCTCGCTGCCGCCGGCTGGTCGTTTTGAGCCGGCAGCAGAGATAAGGGGGAACACATGCGCCGGATCAATTTCATCAATCCGTTTGGTTCTGTCGCCTATGACGAGATCATCCAGAAGACGCTCGGCCATTATTGCGCCGACGGCACGGAAATGGTCGTCACCCATCTGGAAAACTGCCCGCCCGACATCGACTTCTTCTACAACAAACACATGATCGAGCAGGCACTCTATGAAGAGGTCATGCGCTCGGAGGAAACCGGTTTCGATGCGGTCATTGTCGGCTGCCTTTATGATCCCGGCGTGCGGGTGGCGCGTGAGCTGGTCGATATTCCGGTCATCGGCCCGCTGGAGGCATCCTTCCAGATGGCCGCCAATTTCGGCTATTCCACCATGGTGCTGACCGACCACCGCAAGGCAGTGCCATATCTTTATGACGAGGCACGCTTGCGCGGTCAGGGCAATACGGTCAAGGGCATTGAGGCCATCGACTGGTTTGTCAAGGACATGATCCATGACCGTGCAGCCGTGGCACGCGATGTCGTCAATCTGTCCGCCACGGCAGCCAGAAAACTTGGTGCGGAAACGGTGATCATGGGCTGCACCATCATTGCCGCAATCTATCAGGAATATCTGATGGAAGGCGGCAAACCTGCCGAAGTACCGATCCTAAATCCAAACCTGCTTGCCCTGAAAATGGCCGAAAGCCTCGCCGATCTGCATCAGAAGGGTGCCTATACCCTCGCCCGCACCGGCTTCTACATGAAGCCATACGGGCATTTTGAAGCAGAGTTCAAGCGTGCGCGCCGCATCTGGAATGCGTCAAAGCCTGATTTTTCCAGCCAATAATCAGACGAACAGTCACCACCCGCTGGCAGGAATGCCGGCGGGAAACGCACAATGATACGAAGGCCATGGCAGTGTGCCAACAGTAAGCCTGCACAGCCCGGCGCGATGTTGCGCCCATCGGTTCTGTCCCGTGCTGAAGTCACCGCGAAAATCCGGGCCCAATCAACACGAGACCCATTCAATATTTTCACAATCCGCACTTGCAGAAAACGACGAAAGCGTCATAATCTGACTAGTCGGTCTTTTTTACGGATTAGTCGGTACAAGCCATAAAACAATAATATGAGGAGTGAACATGTCCGATACACCATTGAAACTGACACGCCGTCAGACCCTTGTCACCGCTGCTGCCACCGCAGCCACGCTGGTCTTTCCTGCAATTTCCCGTGCGGCCAATAAAACCGTCAAGGTTGGCGCGCTGGCGCCGCTTTCCGGCGATCTCGCCCTGTGGGGCCTGCCTGCCAAGAATGGCGCTGAAGTCTGGGCCAAGCTGATCAATCAGGCCGGCGGTCTGAACGTCAATGGTGAGCGCTATGATGTTGAGGTTGTCTCCTTTGACGGCGCCTATGTGCCGGAAAATACCCTGCAGGGTGCACGCTCCTTTGTGGATCAGGATGTCAAGTTCACCATGGTGATCGGCGGCGATGACTGGTCGGCAATCCAGGATTTCTCGAACCGAAACAAGCTTTTGACATCAACGCTTTACGTCTCCGACCTCAACCCGGATGCGAAATATCTTCTTGCCCCGATCGAAGTCCATCCGTTCTATTTCGGTCTTGGCGCCGACTATCTGCGCAAGGTTGAGCCCAACCTCAAGACGGTTGCCATGTGCGCGCAGGATGACGTCACGGGGCGCACCTCCCTTGCCTATTGGCGTGCTGCCTTTGATGCCAACGGATTTGAAATTGTCAACGACACCTATTTTGACAATTCGACCACGGATTTTGCCCCGATTGTCAGCTCCATGCTGGCTGCAAAGCCGGATGTCGTCTGCATCGACACGACCTATCCGTCGGTTGCCCTTCTTCTGGTCGAACAGCTCTATACCCAGGGCTACAAGGGGCGCATCCTGCATGCCGGCCTTGAACTGCTGCCGGATATGGTTGCGCGCACCAGCAAAGAATTCATGGAAGGCTCCATCGCCTTCTTCCCGCGCTTTGACGATCCCAACATCAACAAGTTCACGCCCGGTTTTCCGGACATGGCCGCCTTCTATGCGGAATATAACAAGACCCACCCGAATGAGTGGAACAATACCTCGTGGGAATTCCCGGCTGCACTTGAAGTCTGGAAACAGGCCGTCGAAACCGCAGGTACCTTTGAGTCGGATGCACTTCTGGAAAGCATGAAGGCCAATCCGCCAAAGCACCTGTTCGGCGCAGCCCGCTGGTGGGGCAAGGATCTGTTCGGCAATGACAATGCGCTGGTTGGCAACTGGCCGGTTGTCGAAGTGAAGGACGGCAAGGTGGAAATCGTCGAGATCGGCGATCAGGCCGGCTGGTTCGATGCGCACAAGGACATTGTCGAAAAGCGTTTCCGTGAAGAATCGCTCATGCCAGACCAGAAACGCTGATTTGCAGGCGAGCCCTACCTGATGCAGTTCTTTATCGAAACCTTAATAAATTCTGCAATGGCCAGCGCCGCTACGGCGCTGGTTGTTGTAGGTCTCGCATTGATTTTCGGCGTGATGCGCGTTGAAAACTTCGCGCACGGTGAACTATACATGGTCGGTGCCTATGCCGTCTGGTGGATTGGAACCTCTTTAGGCGCGGGTTACTGGGTTGGCTTTGTCGGTGCCATCCTTGTGACGGCAATCATCGGCGCGCTGATGGAATTGCTGCTGTTCCGGCGGCTGAAAGACAACCCCATGGGCGCGCTGATCGTAACCGTAGGTGTGCTGTTGATCCTGCAGACAGCGGTGGTCTGGTTGTTCGGCATCAACAGCAATCCGCTGGTGGATGCTCCGATCAAGGGCGTGCTGCGCCTTGGCGAGGTCAACATCCCATGGCACCGGCTGGTTGTGATTGCCGCAACACTGGTCATCCTTTTCGCACTGGCAGCAATCCTGCGCACAACCAAATTCGGCTGGGCCACACGTGCGGTTGCGCAGGACAAGGATGCGGCAAGCCTTCAGGGCATTTCCATTGGCCGCATTTCCATGAGCGCCATGGCGCTGAGTGCCGGTTTGCCGGTGCCGCCGGCGCATTGATGGCGCCTGTAGTGCGCATCAGCCCCTTCATGGGACAGCCAATCATCATCACCGCTTTCGTGGTCATCATTCTGGGCGGCATTGGCTCCATGGAAGGGGCGATCATCGCAGCCGTGCTCTATTCGACCCTGTTCACCTTTGTCGCTTCCTATTTCGACAGCACGATTGCCACCATTGCCGGCCTTTGCCTCATGCTCCTCGTGCTGATTGTCAAGCCAAGCGGCCTGATGGGCAAAGCGCAGAAAGTTTAATCCATGGCTGAGAAATTTCCCGATTTGATCTTGGTCACCATTCTGGCTGTTGCCGCCATTGCAGTGCCGCTGCTTGCAGGTGACTATTACACCTCATTCAGCACGGAAATCGCCATTGTGGTGCTAATGCTGTCGAGCTACAGAATCGTCGTGCTGACGGGCGAATGGTCATTTGCCCATGTCGTCCTGCAAGGTGTCGGCGCCTATACGGCCGCCATCATGGTGAAGGATTATGGCGCTTCTTTCCCGATCGTGCTTCTTGCTGGCGCGGCAGCAAGCGCCATCATTGCCGGCATTCTCAGCTTTCCGCTGCTCAAGATGCGCGGCTTCTATTTCCTGATGGGAACCTTTGGCGCTGCCGAAGCCATCCGCCTCATCTGGCGTAAAATGAAATATTTTGGCGGAACACGTGGCTTTTCCGGTATTTCCGCCCCCTATCTCGATTTCGCAGGCTTTCAGATCGATTTTGGCAAACCGCTCAATTTCTATCTTTTGACGCTTGCAATCGTTGCACTCTGCCTGTTCATCATCTGGCTGATTGAACGTGGTCGCCTGGGCAAAATCTGGCGCACCATCGAACAGCAGGATCTGCTTGCCCAAGCCGTTGGCATCGATACCCGCCGTTATCGCCGCGTGGCCTTTGTCATTTCGGCGGCCTTCGCTGGCGTTGCAGGCGTGCTTCTTGCCTACGCCTTCGGGTCAGTCACGCCAAACCGCTTCAACCTCAATTTTGCGCTTTATCTGATGATCTGGGCAATCGTTGGCGGCACCCGCACATTCTATGGCGTGATCTTTGGAGGCATCATTCTGATGATCTTTGATGAATCATTGCGCTTTGCAGAGGAACTGCGCCCCGGAATCTACGGCATCATATTGATTTTGGTCATGCTTTTCCGTCCACAAGGACTTGAAAGCCTCTCTTCCCTCATTCCCTTTGGCAAAACCGGCAACAGCAGCCTGAATGGCCGGGACACAAAGGAGGCGCATGAATGCCACTGACCCTGCATCGTGTCACAAAGGCCTTTGGCGGTCTTGTTGCCGTCAATCAGGTGAGTTTTTCAGTCAGGCCCGGCACCATTCATGGCCTCATCGGCCCCAATGGCGCGGGCAAGACGACCCTTTTTTCGCTGATCACCGGCTTTTACAAGCCGACTTCCGGCCGCGTTGAGCTGGATGGTGTTGATATTACCAGTCTTTCCACCAGTGCCCGCGCTCTGAAGGGACTGGTGCGTACATTCCAGGGAACCATGCTGTTTCCCGATCAGACGGTTGGGGAAAATGTCGAAAACGGCATGCTCGCCACAATCAGGCCGCGCCTGCTCGACTGGCTGGTCGAGACATCCGGCACAAAAGCCATGAAGTGCGCGCAAACGGATGAAATCCTTGAATTTGCGCAATTGTCGAACCTGCGCCACGCCAAGGCGCGCGACCTGTCCCATGGTCAGCAGCGCGTTCTCGGCATTGCCATTGCACTGGCGGCCAGACCGCGCGTTCTCCTACTGGACGAGCCCTTTACCGGCATGACGGCAGGTGAGAAGGATCGTCTGGTCGAAATGCTGGAGCGTATCCGGCAGAGTGGCACGACCGTCATTCTCGTGGAGCACGACATGCGCACGGTCATGCGTCTTTGCGATGTGATTACCGTGCTCAATTTCGGCAAAGTGCTCACGGAAGGAACACCGGAGGAAGTGCGCCGGCATCCTGAAGTGATGGCCGCATATCTGGGAACCAGCCTATGATCGAGTTACGCAACCTTACCGTCCATTATGGCCGTGCCATTGCGGTCAGCGATGTGTCGATCGCTTTTGCTTCAGGCTCGGTGAACTGCATCATTGGCTCGAATGGCGCCGGAAAGAGCACCATCCTGCGCACCATTTCCGGCCTCAAGAAGCCAAGCAGCGGCGAGATCCTGTTTGAGGGCGAGCCGATCCAGAACCTCTCCCCCAAGGCGATCGTCGAACGCGGCATTGCCCATGTACCGGAAGGCCGGCATGTTTTCCCGGAACTGACGGTGGAAGAAAATCTGAAGATCGGTGCTTATCTGCGCTCGGATGCGGCTGCGGTCAAACGCGATCTTGATCAGATCTGCAGCATGTTTCCTCGTCTTGCCGAACGGCGCAGGCAATATGCCAATACGCTGAGCGGCGGCGAACAACAGATGCTGGCCATTGGCCGCGCCATCATGGCTGCCCCCAAACTCGTCCTGATGGACGAGCCATCCATGGGGCTTTCGCCCGTCATGGTCGCCGCCATGGCGGATGTGATCCGCATGATCAACAAGGAAGGCAAATCGGTTCTCCTGGTGGAACAGAATGCCAATGTGGCACTGTCCCTCAGCGAAGAGGCCGCCGTGCTGGAACAGGGCAGGATTGCCCTGCGGGGCAAGGCTGCCGCAATGATGGATGATGAGCATGTCCGCATCGCCTATATCGGCGTCTGACATTTCGCCTGCACCCGATATTGTCCAGCAATTATGGCTGCTTGGCCGCGCATTATTGCGCGGTGAAACAATCCATGCGCCGATCTCTGCCGGCAGGGCAGCCAGTGCCCTGCCCGCCTTTGAACAGGCAGTTGTCGCTTATGTCGCAGTCCATCTTGATTGCGTTGTTGCGCTGCAGGCGCGCAAAGCCGCACAGGCCTTGCAGCTTGCCAAAACCGCCAGGGTCCGCTGGCAAAGCCTCATGGATCAGCATCTGCTTGGCGACAAGGTGCTTGTCGCCCCGTCCAATGCCTTCCACATGCGGCTTGCGAAAAAATATCCTGATTTTTATAAATCCATCGAAACTGAAAATCTGTTGAAATGGGCCTATGGCGCAGGGCTGAAAACAGGCTTTCTTGCGGCCCTTGCCGAGGCTGAAAATGGCGATCTGCAGCTTGCGCTTGATCTGGCTTCTGATGTCGCAGACCAGTGGCGCGCGCGCGGCCTTACCCGGCTGGCCGGTCTGGCAATTGTTGAAAATGCCTGTGCCGACTGGGCAAGGCGCCTCAACAAGGCAGACATGGCGAGCGAATTTTCATCCCGCGCGCCAGCACTGACCGGCCGCAATGCGCCCTACCTGGACGATGAGCCCACGCTCTGGCAGACAAGACGGACGCCCGAAACCATTCTGCGCTTTGCCTTTGCCGCAACCATTCTGCCTGCAATGGGGCCTGCACAGGCAAGTCTTGCAGAATGATGGCGCTTCCCGAAATGGCTGCAGCGAAAACCTGTCTTGCGTCTGCATTACATGCAATCAATGCGCTCAGCCTCATGTGATTTCATTTACCTCGACCATATCAAACCTGTTGCAATGCTCAAACTCCTATGTATAAATACTGATTAGTCAGTTTTTGAACCTATCAGGATTTATTATGACGCTAGGGAATGGAGGGCGTCATCGGGTTTGGCCCACCCAGTTGGGACTGAGCCCCGAAAACCAATCACAAGCAGCAGCAGATACCCGTTCAGGCTGCCAACAAGACTGATTTGCTTCACGAAGGGAACACGACCATGAAAAAGACCTTGCTACCATTGGCGCTCATGCTGACCGTCGGCGCATCTGCGGCTTATGCCGAGGAATGCCAGACAACGGTCACCACGATTACGAGCGGCAAGCTGACAGTCGCAGCCTATGACTACCCGCCATTCACCGCTGTGGCACCAGATGGCAAGATCAGCGGCATTGATCCAACGATCATTGAAAAGGCCGCCAAGGAAAACTGCCTTGAGGTCGTGGCTCTGGTGATGGATCCGGCTGCAACCATTCAGTCGGTCGTATCGGGCAAGGCAGATGTTGCCATCGGCAGCTGGAACAGAACCGAAAAACGCGCGGAAGTGCTTGGCATTTCGGCTCCGACCTATCTTGATCCGATGGGTATTTTCTCCAAGGACGGCTCCGATACGGTTGAATCGCTGATTGGCAAGAATGTCGGCACGGTTCAGGGCTATCAGTGGGTACCTGCCCTGCAGGCACTGCTGGGGGACAAGCTGAAGCTCTATCCAACCGCAGTCGCACTGGCGCAGGATCTTGAAGCCGGGCGCATTGATGTCGGCGTCGATGCTTACAATTATGGCGTCTATACGCAGAACAGTGCCGGTGGTTACAAGGGCATCACCATCAAGCTCGCACAGCCGGATGAACGCGTTCCGGCCAGCGTTGAACCAGCCCAGGCCGGCATCCTCTACACCAAGGGCAATGAATCCCTTGGCAAGGCGCTTGACGCCAGCATCGAAAAACAGCGTGAGGACATCGTCAAGGATCTGGTTGCCGCCGGCTTCGACAAGAAGGTCGGCGATGTTGGCGAACCACGCCTGATGAAATAACCATAGCCCCCATGAAACTGCCGCCGAGCACCCCCTCGGCGGCCTTTTTGTGTCTTGATCAAGCATTGCAAAAGACAAAAGTGCCAGTCTGAACGTATCAGACCGGCGCTTTTGTCAAAACAATCAGGCATAAAGGCCAAGATAGTTCATTTCCTCATCGCCTTTCATGCGGCGGGAAATGACAATGCGGTTGATGTCATTGGTGCCCTCGCCAATCGTGTAAAGCAGTGCCTCACGATGCAGCCGCTCAACCGTATATTCCTGGATATAGCCGGCACCACCATGCACAACCACCGCCTCATGCGCGATTTCAAGCGCCGCATCGCTGGCATACATTTTGGCCATGGCCGTGATCATGTCACAGCGGCCACCGCGCTCCTTCATCCAGGCTGCTTCCATGGCAATCAGCCGTGCGGCAACGAGCTTGGTCGCCATATTGGCAAGCTTGAGCTGAATCGCCTGATGGTTGTCGATTGTCACACCAAAGGTGACGCGCTCGGACGCATAACGTCTGGCTTCTGACAAGGCAGCGGCAGCTACACCAACCGCGCTGATGGCAATAGCGATACGGCCAATTTCGAGCGAATCCATCAATTGCCGGAAACCAAGCCCTTCGACACCGCCAAGAAGCTGGGCCTTTGGCACCTTGACATTGTCCATCTCGATCTGAACCGTATCAACCAGATGGAACGCCGTCTTTTCAAAGGTTGTCGTCACGACAACATGATCAAAGGTCTTTTCGACAATCAGCAGGCTGATTTTCGGTTTGGTTTCGCCTTCCTGTTTCGGATGCTTCACCAGCGTCAGAAGCAGGGTTGCCTTGGCACCATTGGTGACAAATGTCTTGCTTGCCGTCAGCGCATAATGGTCGCCCTCATCGCGCGCAAGCCCGCGAATGGCCTGCAGATCGGAACCGCATCCAGGCTCCGTCAGGCAGAGCGAGCCGCGATGCTCGCCCGTGGCAAGCCCCGGCAGATATTTCTGCTTCTGCTCTTCAGTGCCATAGGTCTTGATGGCATAGGCAACCGTGCTGTGGCTGTTGATATAGGCGGCAAGCGTCGTCCAGCCACGGCTGATCGCTTCAAACACCGCCGCCAGCACCGGATAGCGCAGGCCAAGCCCGCCATATTCTTCCGGCACGGCAAGGCCAAACAGGCCCATATCCTTCATTTCCTGCACCAGATCATCCGGATAGGCACCGGCGCGCTCAAGCGCGGCAACATTGGGCCGCACTCGCTCATCAATGAAGCGCGTGACCGTATTGACGATCTCTTTTTCTTCCGGAGTGAAAGCTTCATACATCATTTTGCAGTCCATCCACCATCAACGACAAAGGACTGGCCGGTTATGTAACTTGCCTTGTCCGAAAGCAGGAAGGTAATCATATGGGCGATCTCTTCGGGGCTGCCCTTGCGCTGCATGGGGACAGCCTGTTTCAGCCAGTCCTGATTGGCACCAACGCCGCCCATATCTGGTGCATCATCGCCCAGAATTTTTTTGGAATTGCTGCGCACATCCGTCTCGATCGATCCAGGACAGACGGCATTGGCGGTAATGCCGTTCTTGGCATAGAAACAGCCGATATGTTTGGTAAAGCCGACAACCGCATGTTTTGACGCCGTATAGGATGCGCCGTCAGCCATGCCAACCACACCGCCAATCGACGACACATTGACGATACGCCCCTTCCCGGCAGGCACCATATGACGCAAGGCAGCACGGCAGGCATAGAAGGTGCCGCGCGCATTGACATTCATGATCTGATCCCACAGCGCATCCGTGGTGTCGATGCAGCTGGCAAAACCATCGAAAATGGCGGCATTGCTGACCAGACCATCGATTCGGCCATATTTTGCCACTGCGCCATCAATCAGCGCATCGACCTGATGGACATCGCGCACATCCGCCTTGTGGAACTCAGCCTTGCCGCCAATTGCTGCGACTGCTTCAAGCGTGCGGCTGCCCTCATCCTCGAGCAGCCCGCCAATGACGACGCGCGCGCCAAGGCCGGCCAGTTGTAACACGGTTGCGCGCCCGATACCCGTTTCGCCGCCAGTGATAATGATGACCTGTTCGTCCAGACTGTTCATCCGGGAATCTCCATGATTGGACGATTGACTGAATTTCAGCGAAGCTTTCCGGCAGGAAATGATTTGCCGAGATCAGACAGGATCTCGCGCGCTGCATTATGACCCGGCACACCCGTCACGCCGCCTCCCGGATGACACGCCGCACCGCACATATACATGCCCTTCACCGGCGTACGGTAATCGGCATAATGGGCAATCGGACGTCTGAAGAAGACCTGATCAAGGCTCATCTCGCCGTGGTGGACATGACCGCCAATCATGGCAAACATCTTTTCAATGTCTGGCGGGGTCAGGATCTGAGCGTGCAGCACTTCCTTGTCAAAGCCCGGCGCATAACGGCAGATCTGCTTCAGCACAATATCGAGAAGCTCCTTGCGCGTTTCGTCATTCCATTCGCGACCATTGAGCCTGTAAGGCACATGCCCCCCCATGATCTGCACGACATGCATGCCTTCCGGCGCAACCGTATTGTCATAGGCGCTTGGCGTGGTGATCCACAGATAGGGATGTCTTGCCATCTCGCCATTGCGGGCCGAGCGGAAGGCATCCTCAAGCTCGACCGAATTTTCCGCAATCGTCACCGAACCCGGATTGGGCGCATCCAGATTGCGTGCATCATAGGCCGTCCAGCGCGGCAGCGCCCTGGTGGCCAGATTGATCTTGAAGGCAATCGATTCGGTACGGTGGCGTTCGACCTGGCCTATGACTTCCTCTGACAAGTGCTCCTTGCCGATCAGATCAAAATAGGTCGCCTTGGCGCCCGCATTGGAAATGACGATTTTTGCATCAATGCGCGCACCATTATCAAGGATGACGCCGGTGGCCTTGCCCTTCTCGATATTGACCTTCCTGACCATATGACCGGTAATGACTTCTGCGCCATATCGGGTCGCAACCTTGTAAAGCGCATCGGAAATTGAACCCATGCCGCCACGGATGAGGCCGCCACCACCGGCAGGCGTCGTGCTGTCACGCATCAAAGGACGCGCCAGTACATAGGCCGAGCCCGGCGTCTTCGGGCTGATCAGGCCGGCTGAACCGGAGGCATAACAGCCATAGGCGGTCAAAACCTCATCGCTTTCAAACCAGCGTTTCAGATAATCATAGGCGCTCAGCGTCAGCAGATCCCAGATATCATAGATGCGCGAGCCGATATCCTTCATGCGCCAGGCAAGAGCCATGGTCTTGCCGAGGTCTTTGATCTTGCCGGTCGACGGATCGACCGGCGTTTCGAACAGAAGGCGGCGAATATAGGGGATCATCCCGTTCATGTGCGCCACGAATTTCGGATAATTCTCCGCATCCTTTTTCGAGAACTGCGCAATTTCCTGCACCATTCTGGCCTCATCGTCCCAATAGACGATGCTCTTGCCGCTTTCGAATGGCTGGAAGGACGGCGGAACCGGAATGACTTCGACGCCATTTTGCAACAGCTCAAGATCAAGCATGATCTTTGGCTGCAGCAATGACATCCAGTATGAGGCAACCGAGACCTTGAAACCCGGCCAGACCTCACGCGAGATCGCCGCGCCGCCGACAAAGGGCTGGCGTTCGATCAGACAGACCTTGATGCCTGCCTTTGCCAGATATGCTGCGCAAACCAGACCATTGTGGCCAGCGCCGATAATGACCGCATCATATTTTGTCATATTTCAGAAACCTGATCAGAAGACGCTGACAACGTCATCGCTTTCGACATAGACACTCTTGATTTGGGTATAGTGATCGAGAGCGGCCATTGCGCATTCCCGTCCGACGCCCGATGATTTCACGCCGCCAAATGGCACTTCGACTGGCGCGAGATTGTAATTGTTGATCCAGCACATGCCGGCTTGAAGCTTGGCGATGACGCGGTGCGCACGCGGCAGATTGTTGGTGAACACACCGGCGGCAAGGCCGAATTCCGTATCATTGGCACGTGCGATCACTTCTTCCTCGTCATCAAAGGCAAGAACCGACATGACCGGGCCAAAGATTTCCTCACGTGCAATACGCATGTTATCGGTCACATTGGTAAAGACCGTCGGCTCGATCCAGAAACCGCCCTCCATGCCCTGCATGGCAGGGATGCCGCCACCCATTTCGAGCTTTGCGCCTTCTTCCTTGCCAAGGGCAATGTAGTTCAGCACCTTTTCCTGCTGCGCCTTGCTGATCAATGGCCCCATGGTAACTTCCGGGTCGAGCGGATCGCCAATCCTGATCTCCCGCGCCCGCTCAACCACCTTTTCCACCAGCTGGTCATGGATAGAGCGATGCACGAAAACGCGCGTGCCGTTGGTACAGACCTGTCCGGTCGAATAGAAATTGGCCATCAGCGCGCCACGCACGGCATTTTCCAGCGGCGCATCCTCGAAAATGATCAGGGGCGACTTGCCGCCAAGCTCCATCGTGCCATGTTTCATCAGGGAGCCTGCAAGCCCCAACACCTTCTTGCCCGTGGGCACCGAACCGGTGAGCGACACTTTTGCACTAAGCGGGTGTTCGACCAGCGCCTGACCGACATCGCCATGGCCCTGCACGACGTTGAAAAGACCATCCGGCAGGCCTGCTTCCTTGTAGATTTCAGCAAGGATCAGTGCAGAGAGCGGCGAATTTTCCGATGGCTTGAATACCATGGCATTGCCAGCGGCAAGTGCAGGCGCTGATTTCCAGCCTGCTCCCTGGAACGGATAGTTCCATGCGCCTATGCCAATACAGACGCCAAGCGGTTCGCGGCGGGTATAGGCAAAGGCGTTGCCGAGGCTGATCGTCTCGCCATTATAGGCCGGAATGACACCGGCATAGAATTCCAGTGCCTCAGCTACCGAAACCGCATCGACATAAAGCGTTTCCGACAATGCGCGTCCGGTATCAGTGGATTCAACACGGGCGATTTCATCATTTCTGGCGCGCACAAGATCATGGGCTCGGCGCAGAATGCGCGCACGCTCAACCGGGCGTAGCGCGGCCCATTCCTTTTGCGCAGCAGCTGCCGCATTAAGCGCCTTTTCGATCAGCGCCGGTGTAGCGGCATGGAGTTTCGCAATGACTTCACCGGTTGCCGGATAGACCACATCGATGACGCGGCCTGCTGTGTCTTCAACATATTCACCATTGATGAAGTGTGAGGCTTTTGGCTGCAAATTCATTTTGTCCCCTGAGAGCATTGCTTGTTCTGGAATGGCACATCAGCCGTAATAAACGGGTGCATCGGAAGGTGCGAGCGGTTCACGCCGCAGGATCATGTCGGCTGCCTTTTCAGCAATCATGATGGTAGGTGCATTGGTGTTGCCATTGGTTGGCCGCGGCATGACAGAAGCGTCAACCACACGCAGGCCGCGTGTGCCATGGACACGCAACTGGCCATCAACCACCGCATTCGGCCCCTCACCCATGCGGCATGTGCCGGCATAATGATAGCCGGTTTCGGCATGCTGACGGATGAAGCGATCAAGCCCGGCCTTATCCTTCAGATCGACATCCGGCAGAATGCGCTCGCCCCTGAATTCGGCCAAGGCTGACTGTTCCAACACCTCAAAGGAGCGCTCGATCGCATTGCGTGCATCAATCCAGTCCACTTCCTCGGTCATGTAATTGGGTTGAATGACCGGCGGCTCCAGCGGATCGCTGGAACGCAGGGTGACAAAGCCGCGGCTTGCCGGAAGGCCCGGGCTCAAATGAACCTGAAAACTGTGTCCTGGTGCCGACAGGCGCCCGCTATATTCGGCAGCAAGGCCGACAAAATGCAGATGTACATCAGGATAGGGCTTTTCCGGCGATGATTTCAGGAAACCGCCCGCCTCGAAGAAATTCGACGCGCCAAGCCCCGTACCCTTTGTCAACCATTCCGCGCCAATGACTGCCTGTTTCAATGGCTTGGTGGCTTCGAAATAGGAAACCGGCTTCTTGCAACGATAGGAAACGATCCATTCCAGATGGTCGGCCAGATTCTGGCCGACACCCGGCAGATCAACCCTGACCTCGACACCATGGCGGCGCAGCTCATCGGCAGGACCAATGCCCGAGAGCATCAGCACCTGCGGCGACTGGATGGCTCCTGCACACAGAATGACTTCCTCATTCACCTCCGCCACACGGCTCTGCCCCTCGCTCTTATAGGCAACACCTGAAGCGCGTCCATTCTGCATGACGATCGAAGCCACCATCGCACCGGTGACGACCGTCAGATTCTTGCGCGTCTTCATGGCAGGATGCAGATAGGCGCGTGCTGCGCTTTCACGCACACCTTCATGAATGGTCGCATCAAAATAGCCAAAGCCTTCCTGACGATAGCCGTTGATGTCGGGATTTTCGTAATAGCCCGCCTCTTTTGCCGCCTCCAGAAAGACGTCATAGAGGATGCTTTCCGGCACACCACGGCTGACATGCAGCGGCCCGCTGTCGCCCCGATAGGCATCGCCGCCACGCGAATAGGTTTCGGAGCGACGGAAATAGGGCAGACAGTGACGATAGCTCCAGTGTTCAAGCCCGGGTTCTGCCGCCCAATTGTCAAAATCCATGGCATTGCCGCGCACATAGACCATGCCGTTGATGGTGGAGGAGCCACCCAGAACCTTGCCTCGAAAATAGGGAAACTGCCTGCCATTCAGCTCGTCAACCGGCTCTGACAGGAATTGCCAGTTGTAGGTCTTGCCCTGTAACGGATAGACGAGCGCTGCCGGCATATTGATGCGGAAATCCCAGCGGCGATCCGGTCCACCCGCCTCCAGCACGAGCACCTTGACCGCCGGATCCGCACTCAAACGGTTGGCCAGCACACTGCCAGCTGAACCAGCGCCGACAATCACATAGTCAAACCTTTCGACAGTGGACATCTCCATTTCCCCATTCAAACTTCATCTGGCCAGACGACAGATTCCGCTGAGCGAGCATGGCTTCACCTTCTGCCCTTCAGCACACATGCCCGCACCCGGCGCCACTCCTCAACCGGGACAGGCCGCAACCATATTCACCGCATCGCACGCGCCCGCCTCCACCCCCCACGTGAATCAGAATTCCCACGCATCAGGAGCAACCATCAACAAAACTATTACACCGAATTTTTATACTCACAAGACAAATATTTTGATTATATGTTCTGTTTCACTCATCCTCCCATACAAGGAGGGGGGGCAGCGGACTTGCAGATAACGATTACGGATATTGTTTTTCCCACTTCACATTCCGACTATTCAGTATATATATTTGACCTGTACGGATTTATCAGGCAGAAGGCAATGCCTCCCGGCCGATGAAATCAGGCATATCTTTGGAAAGGTGCAAGCTATTCATCACAAAGATATGTTTAATAACAAAATGATACGGCGTTTTCCTGACAAACTTGAAGAGGAGCGCCACCATCAGAACTGGAGTTATCCATGTCTCGTCGCATCAATTTCATCAATCCGTTCGGCACCACGGTTTATGATTCACTCATTCACGAGACCCTGTCCCATTACGCGATGGAAGGCACCACGCTCGATATCACCCATCTCGAGGGCTGCCCGTCCGACATGGATTATTTCTACCCCAAGCACTTTGTCGAAAACGCGCTTTATGCGGCCATTCAGGATGCTGAAGCGGCCGGCTATGACGCCGTCATCTGCGGCTGCTGCTATGATCCGGGTGTGCGTGTTGGCCGCGAACTGACAAACATGCCGATCATTGGCCCCATGGAAGCATCGCTTCAGCTTCTGGCCTATCATGGCCGCACGGCAGTCATTGTCGCCGATCACGTCAAGGCCTGCTCACTGATGAAGGACAATGCCAGGCTCTCCGGCATGGAAGACCTGATCGTCGGCTATGATGTCATCGACTGGTATGTGCGCGACATGGTCAATGACACCGATGCAGTCGCAGCCGATGTGATCGAGGTAAGCCGTCGCGCTGTTGAAAAGACCGGTGCCGAAGCTGTCATCCTCAACTGCACCATCATTTCCGCTTCCTATCAGAAATATCTCATGAAGGGCGGAAAGCCTGCCGATGTGCCTGTGCTCAACCCGAACCTCATGGCGCTGATGATGGCTGAAACCACGGCACATCTGCGCTCAAAAGGTGCATTGCAGCTTTCACGTGCCGCCTTCTATGCGCAGCCCCATGACGATCATTTCAGGAAGGTGAGCGAGATCACCCGCAAGGCCTGGGACGCAACCCGCCCGGTGCGCGACCAGTTCTTCTAATCAACTGAGATCACCATTCTTCGGCCTGGATCGGAAACGCCATGCAACAATTGAAGCCAAAATACGATTTCGTTGTCATTGGTGCTGGCTCGGCCGGCAGCGTGATTGCTGCGCGGCTGTCAGAAAACAGCAGATTTGACGTATTGCTGCTGGAAGCCGGGCCGGACAATAAAAGCTGGAAGATCGATATGCCACTTGCCGTCGACCAGCTTCTGAATGCAACGGACTATAACTGGGCATTTGAAACCGAACCGGAAGCAGCCCTTGGCGGCCGGCGGATTGGCCAGCCGCGCGGGCGCGTGATTGGCGGCTCATCGTCCATCAATGGCATGGTCTATACCCGCGGCAATCCGCAGGACTATGACGAATGGCGCGATGTCCACGGCTGCACCGGCTGGGGCTATGCTGATGTCTTGCCCTATTTCCGGCGCATGGAAACTGCTCCTGAAGGAAAAAACCGCTATCGGGGTGGCGATGGCCCGCTGCGTATCACACGACCGGATCTTTCCAGGCATCCGCTGAATGCTGCCTTCCTGCAGGCTGGGCGTGAACTGGGCTATCCCATTTCCGAAGACTATAATGGCGCACAACATGAGGGCTTTGCATCGGGTGAACAGACAATCTGGAAAGGCAAACGTCAAAGCACAGGCCGCGCCTATCTGACCCCAGAAGTGCGCAAGCGCCCTAACCTCACAATTGCAACGGGCGCGCTGGTCGAAAAGATCATCTTTGAAGATAGACAGGCCACAGCGGTTCAGTTTGTACGCAATGGAAAGCGCGAGCGCGTTGCCATCGGCCGAGAAGTTGTCCTTTCTGCAGGTGCTGTTGGTTCACCACACATTCTCAAGCTCTCAGGCGTTGGCCCGGCGGAAGAGCTGCGCCAGCATGGCATCGAGGTCGTGCTCGACAATCCGTTGGTTGGTGCGGAGCTTCAGGATCACCCGGATCTGCAACTGCAATATAAATGCAAAAAGCCCGTGACCCTGCGCCAGCATGCCGAATGGCCGGGACGCATCCTTGTCGGGCTGAACTGGTTCCTGTTCCACAAGGGTGTCGCTGCCAGCAACCAGTTTGAAGCAGCAGCCTATCTGCGCACCCGCGCCGGCATTCGCAAGCCGAACATCAAGCTGGAATTCTTCCCGCTTGGCATTTCGCACGACAACTACAAGCCCTACAGGATCGACTCCTTCCAGATCCACATGACGTTGCTCAATGCCAATTCGCGTGGTGCCATCACGCTGAAATCGGCCAATCCCGCTGATGCACCCGCCATCACGGTGAATTTCCTTGATAATGAAGCTGACCTTCAGACCTATCGCGAAGCCATCGCCATCACGCGCGAGATCGTGGCGGCGAAAGCCTTTGATGAATTTCGCGGCGAAGAGATCGATCCCGGCGAGGCATTGCGCGATGGCAAGGCGCTGGATGACTGGATGCGCGCGCGCGTCTATACCGCCTATCACCTCAGCTGCTCATGCCGCATGGGGCAGGAAGGTTCATCTGTTGTTGCCCCCGACCTGAAGGTACATGGCCTGACCGGCATTCGCATTGCCGATGCCTCCGTCATGCCGCATGTCGTGACCGCCAACACCAATGCCACAACGATCATGATTGGCGAAAGGGCGGCTGATTTCTGCGCCGGAAAGCCACAACTGACACCTGATGAAGCGCCCTATTGGGTCGCGGCAAACTGGAAAACCCAACAGCGCTCCACGGAAGCAGAACGCTGAACGAACAGGCAGAAATAGCCCGGAAACGGGCTATTGTCGCATCGCCTCTTGTCGGTTTTGGTTCAGTGTCAGGCATTTCAGCCGATATTCACCCGGCGGAACATTGAACTGCGCCTTGAATGCGCGGGAAAACTGTGTCTGATCACTGAAACCCCAGCTATAGGCGATCTCGGCTGCCGTCTGCACATTGTTGGGATCAGCCAGCGCATCACGACAGGCAAGCAGGCGCTGTTCACGGATCCAGTTGCGCACGGTTGTGCCAGTATCCCTGAACAGCTCATGCAGATAGCGCGTTGAAATTCCACACGCCCTGGCGATCCGTTCCGGATCCATGCGGAAATCCTGCAGATTGGCGCGAATATAGGCCTCAATCCGCGCCAGATGCGCACTGCGCACGGTTGAGCTGCCAGACACCAGAACACGCTCATCCGCCTTGATGGCAAGGACAAGCAGATCGACAAGCTGGCGGCCAACGGTTGCGCGCGCTTCCGCACTCATCGCATCAAAACGGTCTGGCAATATTTGCAGCATGTCCGTGAACAGGCCACCAGCACCATTATTGGCGTCAAACTGTAGCGTGCAGAACCTGTCCGGCGAACGCAGCCGCCCGTTCAGCATATCCCCCTTGAGTTTCAGCACCCACATATCGGCCGCATCTGCATGGCTGAATTCATAGGGCTCGCTGCTGCGTTCCAGAAAAAAGCCACCGGGCTTGCACTTGATATCCCGTCCGGCCTGCGCAAAAGCCACTTCAGACCGGGTCGGCACGGTGACCAGGAATTCCTCTTCCCGTACGCCATTAAAATGATGCGGTAGGCGCAAATATTGCAAGGCATCGCAGGACAGGCGTGAAATCGAAACATCACCGAACTGCCACGATGTCAGTTTTCCTGAGAAGTTGTCGGTATCCCGCCAGCGCAGATCAAGTGGAAAATAAGCAGACGCGATTGCCTCCTGCCAATAACGACTGCGATCCGGCGCACGTGTTGCATCTGTTGAAATGCTAAGCTTCATGCGGCTCCCCCTGTTTTATGATCAAGCTATTCACATGATGTAACTTAGGCAAACAGAATGATACTGATTGCATTCCCGCGCAATCTGTTGTGCTTCCGCTGCAAAGACGCCCGCCAAATTCTCTGCCTAGACTGATCAGGCTTCAACGGTGCGTAAGATACCGGCGGCAGAGGGAACACATATTCGGACTGATCATTACGGTTTCCGAACCGTCGGTTTACGCCATTAACTCGCGTGAACACGATGCTTGATACCAAATCAACCAAGGTAGATCCGATCACCCTTTCGGTGGTGCGCGGTATACTTGAAACGACCCAGCGTGAAATGACACTCGCGCTGGAAAAGACGGCGCGTTCTTCCGTCTTCAATCTGGCACATGACTATTCAACCGCCCTTTTCAACGCGCGGCCGGAGATGATCCTGCAGGGACAGGATATTCCGATCCATCTCGGCTCGCTCATCCCCGCAATGAAGGCCGTCGCAGCCTTCTTCGGCGACGACATCCATGAAGGCGACATCATCCTCCACAATGACCCGGCATATGGCGGCAGCCACGCCATCGATACCTGCATGTACAAGCCCGTCTTCTACAAGGGCGAGCTGGTTTACTGGACGGTCTGCAAGGGCCACCTCACTGATATTGGTGGCCCTGTACCGGCAGGCTACAACCCCAATGCCACGGAAATCTATGCCGAATGCCTGCGCATTCCGCCCGTCAAGATCTGGGAACGCGGCAAGCCACGCCACGATGTCCTCAACATGATCCTGACCAATATGCGCGCGCGCCGTGACCAGGAAGGCGATTTCCGCGCCCTGATCGGTGCCTGTCAGGTGGGGGAACGCAACCTCATTGCCATGCTGGACAAATATGGCAAGGAACAGGTTGATGCCTGCATCAACACGCTGCTCGACATGGCAGACAAACACATGCGCACGCTGATTGCCTCGGTGCCGGATGGCACCTATGAAGGCACGTCCATTCTCGAAGATGCCGGCCATGGCTTTGGCGATTTCGAGATCAAGGCAACCGTCACCATCAAGGGAGACACCTGCCATATCGCCATCAGCAGTCCGCCGCAGGTGCCTTATTTCATCAATTCCTATGAGGGCAATTCCCATTCCGGCGTCTATCTCGGCCTCATGATGTTTGCCGCCCTGCCGCCACCCTATAATGAAGGGCTTTATCGCTGCGTGACGGTTGATTTTGGCCCGAAGGGTACGCTGTGCAATGCGCAGGAACCTGCTCCGCACATGAATTGCACCACAACACCGATGGAAACGCTTACCGATGCGGTACGGCTTGCCTTTGAAAAGGCCATGCCATCGAAAGTGGCCGCCTCCTGGGGCCATGCCAATGGGCTCAACATTGCCGGACGCGATTCCCGTACCAATGAGGAATTCGTCACCATGGTGCTGGCAACCATCATTTCCGGCGGCGGCGCAACGCCAAAACAGGATGGCTGGCATGCGGTTGGCCCGGAATGCTGCTTTGGTGCGCTGACCTCCGGTGACGTGGAACTGTTGGAATATTCCTATCCGATCATCATCCATCGTTATTCGCTGATGACCGATTCAGGTGGGGCAGGAAAATTCCGCGGTGGCTCTGGCACCGCATGGGAAGTGGAGCCGCTCAACGGCGAGATGCTTTGTATTGGCTTTGGTGAAGGCCGGCGCATTCCGGCCATGGGCGCCGCTGGTGCAAGATCGACCATGATCGACACCAAGGTTGGCCGGGTTGAAATCCGCCGCAATGGCGAGGTTCAGGTCGAACGCAAGAACATCATTGAGACCATCCGCCCCGGCGAGACCATCACCAATCTCAATCCCGGCGGCGGCGGCTATGGCAATCCGTTCGAGCGGCCGATCGAAAAGGTTGTCGAGGATGTGCGCAACAACCTCGTCTCGATCGAAGGCGCGCGGCTCGATTACGGCGTCGTCATCATCAATCCCGAAACGCTCGAAGTCGACATGGCCGAGACCGAACGCCTGCGCTCTGCTGCCTGAGGAAAACTGAAATGACTATGCACCATTATCGTCTCGGCATTGATGCCGGAGGCACCTTTACCGACTTCGTGATCGCAGATCGCACCAGCGGCGAGGTCAAGCTGTTCAAGGCGCTTTCGACGCCGTCCGACCCGACGCGCGCGATTGAAAATGGCCTGAAACTGATTTCAGCCGACCTTGGCAAACCGATCGAGGAAATCATTTCCAACTGCGACCTGTGCATCAATGGCACGACCGTTGGCCTCAATGCGCTGATTACCCATCGCGGAGGCAAGACCGGGCTGATCTGCACGGCAGGCCACGAGGATTCGATTGAAATCCGCAATGGCCACAAGGAAGACGGTTTCCGCTACGACCCGGAATATCCGGCAGCCACCATGCTGGTGCCACGCTATCTGCGCCGCGGTGTGCGCGAGCGTGTCCTGTCAGATGGCACGATCCGCACGCCATTGCATGAGGAGGATGTGCGGGCAGCCTGCGAACTCTTCCTGAAAGAGGGAGTTGAATCCGTCGCCATATCCTTTGTCTGGTCTGTTCTCGATCAAACGCATGAGCGGCGCGCGGCAGAAATCGTGCGGGAAATGATGCCCGATGTCATCATAACCATTGGCAGCGAGCTTTACCCGCAGGTGCGTGAATATACCCGCACATCAACGGCTGTGACCAATGCCTATCTCGCCCCCGTCATGCGCCGCTATGTCAATGCAGTGGATGCCTATTTCAGGAAGCTCGGCGCCAGGCAGCCGGTACGCTATTTCCAGTCCAATGGCGGTCTTGCCATTGGCCAGGTCATGAGCGACCGCTCCGTCTATGCCATCAATTCAGGCCCGGCTTCCGCGCCACAGGCAGGGCTTTATGTCGGTGCACCATTCAACCACAAGAATGTCATCACCGTGGATATGGGCGGCACATCCTTCGACATTACGCTTACCCGCAATGGCCAGACCAACCTCAACAAGAACATTGACTTTCTACGCTATCGTATTGGTGTTCCAATGATTCAGGTTGAGACACTGGGCGCTGGTGGCGGCTCGATCGGTTGGATTGACCCGCTTGGCCTGTTGCAGGTCGGCCCGCAATCGGCCGGCTCAGAACCGGGACCTGCCTGCTATGGACGCGGCGGCACGGAGCCCACCACATCAGATGCCAATCTGGTTCTGGGCTACCTTAATCCTGAAGGACTTCTTGGCGGCAAGCTCCCGCTTGACGTGGAAAAGGCACGCGCAGCCATCAAGCGTGTCGCCAACCCGCTCGGCATCACCATCGAACAGGCTGCCTATGGCATGTTCGCCATCGTCAATAACAACATGGTCAATGGCATTCGTCGCGTTTCGGTTGAACGCGGCTATGACCCGCGCGATTTCGTGCTGGTCGGTGCCGGTGGCGCAACGGCTGCCCATATCACGGCACTTGCCCGCGAAATGGGCATTGATACGATCATCCTTCCCAAGCTGGCATCGGGGCTTTGCGCCTTTGGTCAGATCATTTCTGACGTCAAATATAATTACATGGCCCCGGCACCGCAGCGCCTGGACAATGACGCAGCTTATGAGCGGATTGATACGCTGTTCAGGGAAATCGAGGCCAAGGCCATCGAACATCTCAAGGCCGACGGTTTCGATGCCGATAATATCGAGATCAAGCGCTCGCTCGACATGCGCTATGTCGGTCAGGTGCATGAATGCACCGTTACGATCGACAATTTTCCGATCAATGCCTCGACCATTGATAAGGTGAAAGAGGCCTTCCATGCCCGTCATGAAGAACTCTACACCTATGCCGAACGTCAAAGTACGGTGGAAGTCGTCAATCTGGAATCCACCATCTATGGCAAGATCGAAAAGCTGCGTGTGCCGCAATATCCGGCAGGCGGCAATATCGATCAGGCGCTAAAAGGCCATCGCGACGCGATCTTCGACCAGTCTGGCAAGGCAACCAGAACGCCCGTCTATGACGGCGCCAAATTCGGTGCAGGCGACACCATTCACGGCCCTGCAATCATTGAGGAAGTCACCACGACCATCGTCATTGAACCGGACTGGACCTGCACCTTGCATGAAAGCGGCAGTTATCTCTTGACCCGTAACAAATGACTACATGCGCCCCATTTTCAGGTGGGGCGCAACATATCGAAGAAGGGGAACGAAATGACAGGACACGTGACGGCTTCCGAAGCCGAAAATTCGGATTTTTCAGCAATTGCCGTGCCGCCACAGGCACGCATGGCCAAAGGTGGCCTCACCATGGCCTGGTGGGCTGTGTGCAGCGCGGTGTTCTATATTGTCGTGGGCGCAGCCATGGCGCTCAATTTCGGCACGCGCAATGCCATCATCGGCATTGTGCTGTCCGTCATCTGTTATGGACTGATCAACGCGGTACTCAGCCGCTATGCCATTCGCACCGGACTGTCCGTGGCGCTGTTCTCACGTGTATTGTTCGGCAATGTGGGGGCTGGCCTCGCAACGCTCATTTTCTGCGCCACCGCCACCTATTATGCCGTTTTTGAAGGGTCGGTCATTGCGGTTGGCATCAACACGATCATCCCGTCCATTTCCTATCCGGTTGCGGCGCTGATCGTGGTTCTTTACAGTGTTCCACTGATTTTCGGCAGCATCCAGACCTGGCTCGACAAGTTCAACGGCTTTCTGCTGCCCTTCTATATTCTTGGCCTGATTGTCGCTGTCGTGCTTGCCATCAGCACTCATGGCTATAGCGACAAGTGGCTCAATCTCGGCCCGGAAGGTGGCGCGCCGGCAGGCGGCTGGTGGTCATGCTTTGTCTATTACATGGGCGTGTGGGTGCTGATGATGTTCACCTTCGACTATGCCCGTTTTGGCCGCGAGGAAGATGCCGATTATCACGCCTATTTCAATTTCGGCATGCCCTTCTATGCCATGGCCTTTCTCGTCAGCGGCCTTTTCGGCATGCTCATGATTGGCACCGTGCCTGATCTCGGCGACCTGTCGGAAGTAAGCGTTCTGCTTGCCCTGCTCAAGCTCATGGGTATCTGGGGTCTGCTCTTTGTCTGGGTCACCCAGACCCGCATCAATACCGCCAATTACTATCTGGCCGCAGTCAATCTGGAATCTCTGGTTGAGCTCTTCAGCAAGGTCTCGCTTGGCCGGGTGGCATGGGCGATCATTGTCGGCGGCATCGTCTATGTGCTGATGCTGGCCAATGTCTTCAGTTATCTGCTGCAGGCCCTTGCCTATCAGGGCATATTTGTTGTCGCATGGGTTGCCGTTGCCATGGCGCATATCATGATCGACCGCTACAGCACGCTTGTTGGCAACGAGATCGAATATCGCGCCTCGCATGTGCCATCCTTCAATCCGCTTGGCATTGCATCATGGTTCATTGCAGCCGCCGTCGGCATCATTCTGCATGTCTGGGGCGGAAGCTCGGCAGAACTTTCGGCACCGGCAACGGCGGTCATTGGCTTTGCCATCTATGCCATTGGTCAATCAAGCGCACGCCGCTCATGGTATCTGGCCAATGGTTAGAATTCATGGCCGCTTCCCCAAAGGAGGCGGCCTTGCGGATAGGAATGCCACGGAACAGAGCATTTCTCATGGTTTGCCACATGCGAAATGCTCACCTCGCAAAGAGCGCAGCAGGATTTCCAGAAAACGCACACCATCGCCCCAGATAATGCACGTTCATAATCAGCAATATTGAGAAACATGGTGCGGATGGAGGGACTCGAACCCCCACGGTCTCCCGCCAGAACCTAAATCTGGTGCGTCTACCAATTTCGCCACATCCGCAAATGTCTGCCCCAGCAAGCCTGATCACAGGTTTGCCCAGATGCGCGGTCTCTATAACACCCTATCCAGCCAAGTCAAAGTGGAAAGGAGGGTATACCGTATTGTTTCCAGTATAAATTCCAAAAGGCCTGCATGCCTTTCCGAAAGGATCCGATCCTTACCGACTTACATGGCTTTCCAGTCAGAGACTGGTTTGAACAGATGAATGTCTTAGTAAAGCGGTTCTTCAAAAAGTTGCTTGCCGTTGTCTTTCAACGCCTTGATTACGGCCTCGCCATGCCTGTTCACAGCAACCATCACTGTGATGGCGCGATCACGCTGCGCATCTTCGACGGCCCGACCCTGTCCTTCCGGCAGATAAAAACGCTCAATCCCGTAATGGATGCGAATGATGCGTTCAGGATCGTTAGGAATGTCGTACCGGCTCTTGCCATGAATCTGCACTTCTTCCGGCGCAAGATCCGCCAATGGCGTAAGGGATGCCCGTGAAAAATGCCAAAGCCCATTTGCGCCCGGCTTAAGTGCGACGTAGACATCACGCTGACCGGGCACGGTCTTGCCTGCAATGTCAGACCGCGCAATGCTGGAAATCGCATAGTCAAGCACAACATAATCACCGCGCAACAGATCACGCGGATCGACCGGCTCGCTCAACAGTTCCACAACCTTGCCGGAACGCAGAATGCTGGCACGCTGTTCAATACTGGCATAAAGCACCCCCGTCTGCATGAGTGAGGCCAGCACCGCCCCGGCATAAAGCCATCTGGCAGACATTTTCATGGTCTTGCCTCCTCAGCATTTTTCCGCGCAAAGCGCCGCTCCATCCGGCGCACGAAAACCGCAAGCAGAAGAACCAGAATGCCCGCCGTCAGGAAAAAGCCGGATGTGCCGATGATCGTGCCGACCGTTTCAAAGGCAAGAGAAAGCACTTCAATGGAAAAGCCGGCATAGGCAAATGAACGCAGGCTTGCGTTCCTTCGCCCACACAACACAAGCGCTGCCACTACCAAAACAAGCCGGGCAGTACTCCACAGAATGAAACTGTTCATGGGGCTGGCATAAATCATCCCATATCTGAATTGCAAAAGCCCCAGCGCAATATAGGCAAGCAGCAGACCATAGGTGGCCAGCGGCCTGGCAAAATGCGTCAGACGCTGCAATGCATCATGGGCGAATGCTTCGGCAAACAGCAGGACAAGCCCCAGAAGTGCCACGAACTGGAGCACAGTCTCATTCAGCGTATCGAAATAAAGCAACACGAGCCAGGCAATGGCAAACAGGACCCAGCAATGGGCGGCAGCACGCGAGCGGGTAAACAGGGCAGCGGCCACGCCAGCAAGGAACATCAGCGGCCCGATCCACTGATAGGGCGATTGCACATCCGTGCTGAACAGATCCGAGACCGTCGTTGCCAGATAAAAGCAGCCGACAAAGGCTGCAAATGCCGCAAGAATCGGCGCGCACAACAGTAATGCGGCAACAGTCACACCAAAGCACCATACCATGGCTGCCGTCTGCATATCACCCGACAGATGATACATCTGGCCAACAAGAGCCATGCTGGCGCCAAAGGCGGAAGCACCAATGATATAAAGCGCATTGGACCAGATCCGGTCCCCGACAAGACGCCGCCATGTACCGCCGATATACCCAATCCAGATCAGGGCAAACACCATGCCGATCCGCATGATCCTTGGCATATCCTGCCAGTTGGCTGCCACCAGCATGATGATGGCCGCGCCAAGCAACAGACCGCCAAGCGTCGCCAGAACAGATCCAAGGCTGAACGCGGAAGAATTTTTCTCCAAATCCGCGCGCAGTCGCGAAGCAGTCTCATCATCAATCAGTTTTTCGCGTTGCCAGCGGTCTATCAGCCGCTCGACAGACAGGACAAAGGACAAATCAGCTCCTGAAGAATCTGCCTTCAAACAATGTGCCCGGAACAATACAGGAAAGCGGGCAACGCGCAAACAGCACACCAAATCAGCTTTATCAAAGCACCGGGAGATGAAAATGGCCAAATCATGGCAATTTGTTCAAATCGGTTTAATTTGCAATGCAAAGGCGTCAAATCAGCTATGCAAACTCGGCTCTGCAACTTTTCCCTGCAATCGCCTATATAGCTATCAGAAACAAACGAGTGAACAATACGCACCCCGTTGATGTGAGGGATGAAACAATGAACCTGCTGCGCAACTATCAGAACTGGCGTCGCTATCGCAATGCGCTCAATGAGCTGAACCAGCTTTCTGCTCGCGAACTGAGCGATATCGGTATTTCCCGCGCCGACATTCCCTACGTTGCCCGCAAGGTCAAGGGACGCTGATAACGCGTTTCACACGTAAGAGCCCCCTTCAAGGACGGGTTGAAAGAATTGCATTTCCCGAAACCGGGAAACTCTGAAGCAGAGCGCATTAAGTTTGCCAGACCTGTCTCTTCCTCCCAACAGGTCTGGATTATCGCAAAGCATTTCTCCTCCCGGCTTTGCGATATCAAGACCGGCACTCCTCCTCCTGGCCGGTCTTCCTATATGGCATCCATCGTCCTCCTCCCGCGATGGATGCCATTTTGTTTTGTGGCTCCTTTTCTGATGATCATCCAGCTCTGCCATTGATGGCCAACCGCAAAGCGGATAAGGAAAGGCCATGTCACAGAATACTGATCTTTCCCACGTACACATCATTGGCGGTGGCCTTGCCGGTTCGGAAGCCGCATGGCAACTGGCGCAGGCAGGCGTTCCTGTCATCCTGCATGAAATGCGCCCGGTGCGCAGTACAGACGCACACAAGACCGGGCAACTGGCCGAACTTGTCTGCTCCAACTCCTTCCGTTCGGATGATGCTGAAACCAATGCGGTCGGCGTGCTGCACGCGGAAATGCGCCTTGCCGGTTCGCTGATCATGGCCTGCGCCGATGCGCATCAGGTTCCGGCAGGCGGCGCGCTCGCCGTTGACCGTGAAGGTTTTTCGCAGGCCGTGACCGCCAGGCTCGAATCCCATCCGCTGGTTACGATCAAGCGTGAAGAAATCACCTCTCTGCCACCTGCCGAATGGGGCACGACAATCATTGCCACCGGCCCGTTGACCGCACCGGCCCTTGCCGAAGCAATCGCAGCCGAAACCGACGCCAATGCGCTCGCCTTTTTTGATGCCATTGCGCCAATCGTCCATTTTGATTCAATCAATATGGACATCTGCTGGTTCCAGTCACGTTATGACAAGGTTGGTCCCGGCGGCACCGGCAAGGACTATATCAACTGCCCAATGTCCAAGGAGCAGTATGATGCCTTTGTCGCCGCCCTGCTTGCCGGTGAAAAGACCGATTTCAAGGAATGGGAAGGCACGCCCTATTTCGATGGCTGCCTGCCGATTGAAGTCATGGCCGAACGCGGGCATGAGACATTGCGCCATGGGCCAATGAAGCCCATGGGGCTGACCAATGCGCATAATCCTGACGTCAAGCCCTATGCGGTGGTGCAATTGCGTCAGGACAATGCACTGGGCACGCTGTACAATATGGTTGGCTTCCAGACGAAGCTGAAATATGGCGCGCAGACCAGCATTTTCCGCATGATCCCCGGACTGGAAAATGCAGAATTTGCCCGTCTTGGCGGCCTGCACCGCAACACCTATCTCAACTCGCCGGTATTGCTCGATCATGTCCTGCGGCTGAAAGCACGCCCGACCTTGCGCTTTGCCGGTCAGGTGACAGGCTGTGAAGGCTATGTCGAATCGTCTGCCATCGGCCTGCTTGCCGGCCGCTTCACTGCAGCTGAAAAACTTGGTCAGACCGTCGTGCCGCCGCCGCCGACAACAGCCTTCGGTGCCCTGCTTGGCCATATCACTGGCGGTCATATTGTCAGCGATGAAGAACCGGGCAAGCGCTCCTTCCAGCCGATGAATATCAATTTCGGCCTGTTCCCGCCGGTGGATGTGCCAAAGCCGGAAGGCAGGCGTCTGCGCGGCAAGGAAAAGACCATCGCCAAGAAACAGGCACTTGCAGCGCGCGCGTTGAAGGACTGCCGTGCCTGGCTTGGTATTGAAGACTGAAATTTGTGCGCCCTCAAGGGCGCACATCGCATGGCGCGATACCATCTTCTCATTGCGGTATTTTCATTAAATATCAAAAAATTGAGGAAGAAACCTGATTTTTTGATTTAAGAAACGCCGGGAAAATGAAAACCGTTGTTCCGTACGGAATTGAGGCCTCCCACTATCAAGGCCTCATGCAAGATTGGCACGCAGCATCAGCCAATGCTTGCGGATGGCCGAAATATCGGCAACCTGATCCATGGCTCGGCCGCCAAGCCGCTCCACGGCCTTGAGATAGGCAGGCGTCAGGGCAAGCGGCAGATAGGCTGGCAGAAGGCTTTTTTCCAGGGATTTTTTCCCTGCCGCAACAATCGCATAATGTTCGCGCGCCAGTGCAAGCAGAGCCTGGACGACACGCTCATGCGCTGACCTGTCTGTATTTCCAAGCAGCGCTTCCCTGTCTGTGCCGACCGCAGCCAACATATCGGCCGGAACATAGACCTGCCCGCGCCGGCGATGGATCGGCAACAGGCGCAACAGGCCCGTTACGGCTTGTGCCACGCCGGCATGGCCTGCCAGTTCAGCCTTGGCCAGGGCGGCATCCCGATCTAGGATGAGTGCGGCAAGCTGGATGATGGCAGAAGCTGTCTCACCGCAATAGCCTTCCAGATCGTTGCGGCTTGGCATTGGGTCATCATAAAGGTCAAAGATGCGCGCCTCGCAATAATTGTCGAATGCTGCGCACGGCAGATCATAGCGCTCAATGGCCGCGACAAGTGCTGCTGCAACTGGATGACCTGCAACATTGCCATGTTCCGTGCCATTGATCAGGTCACGCCACCATTGCAGGCGCACCTCCCCCGGCAGCGGCTCATGCACCAGATCGCGGATGCGGGCAATTTCGGCATTGAAGGCATAAAGGGCTGCCAGTGCGCCACGCCTGTCTTCCGGCGCATAAAGCACCGAAAGGTAACGATCCGGATCCGCTTCGCGCAGCAGCGCAAGGCAATGTGCTTCATTCTCGTTCATTGACGTTCAGTCCACGGCAATCAGCGCGGCAGCCACGGCGCGGTCTTCCGCCAGAAGCACATTATAGGTACGCACTGCCGCCCCTGTACTCATCGGATCAGCGGAAATGCGATGTTCACGCAGCACGGCCCGTACATCTTCCGGCAGACGGCGCAGATCCATGCCTGTGCCGACCAGGAGAATTTCAATATCCGAAGCCTGTTCCAGCACAAGCGTCAGATCATCAAGACCCAGGATGGGCGGTGTTTTCGGTATCCAGCCATGAATGCCCGATGGCAGGCACAGGATGGATCCGCGATGCGACATGTCGGCAAAACGAAAGCCGCCATTGCCATAGGCATCAATCGGGGCACGCCCCGGAAAATGGGCGTCGCGGATCTCAATTCCCTTGATCATGTTCACATATCCAGAGTGAGTGACTGTTCCAGCTCTTCCTCGACTGCCTCATCCTGTGGCGTATCAACCTGCCGCGGCTTGAGGCCAAACTGTACCAGCAATGGTGCGGCAATGAAGATCGACGAATAGCTTGCCACTACAATACCGATGCTCAGCGCCAGCGCAAACATGCGGATATCCTGACCACCAAAGAGATAAAGTGGCATATGCGCAAGGAAAGTCACAAATGATGTCAGCAATGTGCGCGACAGGGTCTGGTTGATCGAGGCATCAATGATCGCAGGCAATGGCGCGCGTTGATAGCGGCGCAGATTTTCACGCACACGGTCATAGATAACGATCGTATCATTGAGCGAATAGCCAATGATCGTCAGCATCGCCGCCACGCTCCACAGGTTGAACTCCAGCCGGAAGACGATAAAAACACCTGCCAGAATGATCACGTCATGCAGCGTGGAAAGCACAGCACCCAGCGCAAGCTGCCAGCGGAAACGTGACCAGACATACAGGAAAATGCCGATCAGCGACAGGATAACCGCGACAATGCCCATACGCGACAATTGTTCGGACACTGTCGGGCCAACCACCTCGACGCGCTGGAAAATATAGTCCTGTTCAAATTCGCCGCGCAGTTTCAGCGCAACTGTCTGTTCCGCATCATCGCCCACATCCTGGCTGCCAATCATCAGCAACGCTTCGTCCGGCGAATCCGTCGGCAAAACGCGCGCATTATCAATGTTGAGCTCGCTCAGGCGCTCATCAATATCCTGCAGATTGGCATCGCCATTGCGCGCTTCAAGCTGCACCATCGCGCCGCCACGGAAATCAATGCCGTAATTGAAGCCTATATTGACGAAGAGTGCCACGACAATGGCGCTGGCCAGCACCGAAATGGCCAGCGTGATGAATTGCAGACGCATGAAGGGAATATGTGTCACCGTCGGCACCAGCTTCAGCCAGCGCCTCGGAATTTCCTTCGGCTTGGCAAGGCGGATCCACTGTGCGATCAGCCAGCGCGTGAAGGTAAGCGTCGTAAACAGCGTCGTGCCAATGCCAAGCGCCACCGTCAGCGCAAAGCCATGCACTGCACCCGTGCCAAGCAGAAACAGAACCAGCGCGGCAATCAAGGTGGTCAGGTTTGCGTCAATAATGGTCGACAGGGCGCGGTAAAAACCCGATTCCAGCGCCTGTACGACAGAATAGCCCTTGCGCCGGTCTTCGCGCACGCGTTCATAGATCAGAATATTGGCGTCCACCGCCATGCCGATCGTGAGCACAAGGCCGGCAATGCTGGCAAGACTGATCGTGGCATCGATCAGGGAAAGAACAGCCAGCAGGATGATGATGTTGACCGCCAGCGCCACCATGGCAATCACGCCAAGAATGCCATAGGACAGCACCATGAACAGGCCGACCAGCAGGGCTGCGACAATGGCAGCCGTCGAGGCGGCCCCGGCATAATGTTCCCCCAGTGCTGAGGCAACCGTGCGCTCTTCCAACACCGTCACGCTTTGCGGCAAGGCGCCGGAGCGCAACACCACCGCCAAATTGTTGGCGACATCAAGATCAAAGGCCCCGGTAATTTCGAGCTCATCCGTGTCAAGCTGGCCTTCAATGGACGGCATCGAAACAATCTGGTTATCGACGACGATGGCAAAGCTCTTGATCTCGCCGCCTGCCGTTGCATCGGCAAGCCGCTTGCGGCCTTCTGCATCAAGTTTGAGCAGGATCATCGGCTCATTGTCATCATCCGACAAGGTGGCCGTTGCGTCTGCAATATTGGCGCCAGTGAGAATTGGCTCCTTTTTTACTAGATAGCCAACCGGCGGATCATCTGACGAATAGAGGACTTCGCTTCCGTCCGGCACCGCACCGCGAATGGCTTCATTGACATCAACAGAATCGTCAATCATGCGGAACGACATGCTGCCGCGTACGCTGAGAATATCCTTCAGCAGCTGTGCATCATAAAGGCCCGGAACCTCGACGCGGATGGTGTTGTTGCCTTCAATGTCAACATCCGGATTGTTATAGCCAAGCTCCTGCAGACGCTGATAGATGATCGATTCCGTCAGCGCCAGATTTTTCTCCCTGGCCTGCGGCACCTGCAGGACAAGTCTTGAACCGCCCGTCAGGTCAAGGCCCAGATCAACCTGCTCATGCGGCAAGAAACCCGGAAATTTCGCTGCTGTCTCGCGCGAGACAAAATTGGGAGCGGCGACAATGAAGCTGGCGATGATCACCAGCCATATCAGAATCGATTTCCAGCGAGAGAAATAGAGCATCGGGCAGCAATTCCATTCCAGAGCGGCCTAGAGGATCAGCGCTCCATCCGTGTGTCCATGCATTTCGACAAAGCACGCCCGTCGTCGGAATGCTTCACCGAAACAGGCAATCCGGAGCGCCGCAAACGGCACTCCGGAAGTTTTCCAAGCGATCGGCAACAACCGACACTCTTTCCCATATGAGATCCTCACCAAGAGAATCCATAATTCAGGCCCCATATTGACCGGCCATCGTTAGCCAATCCTTACAGTGCCCCTGATTGCAAGGAAATGATTATTTGTTCTTGTTGTCTGCGACAGGCTCGCCCTTGACGCGCACATCCATCAGGGTCGAGCGCAGAACACGGACGCGAACGCCTTCGGCGATCTCGACTTCGAGTTCATTGTCATCGACAACCTTCTGAACCTTGGCAACAATGCCACCACCCGTGACAACGGTATCACCACGGCGAACAGCTGCCAGCATTTCCTGACGCTTCTTCATCTGCGTCCGCTGTGGGCGGATGATCAGGAAATACATGATCACGAAGATCAGAATGAACGGCAGAATGCTCATGAGCATGTCTGGGGCGCCGCCTGCGCCGGCTGCCTGAGCGTAGGCCGGGGTTACGAACATGGGATACTCCTTAAGAAAACATGAAGGCAGATTTGTAATGGCAATACTATGGTTGAGGCAACAATTGCAACCGGACTTGCCCGAACACAGGATATGCTCCCGCACTTTTCGTGCCCGTAAAGGCGTGCTAAGGCGTACCGCCTATTACTGGAGAGCCTGAAATGACAGCAGAAGACATTCTGTCGAAGAAACTGGATCGCCTTTTGGCCATTCTGGAGCGCATGGCGCCGCCGGAACCACGACTTCCTGATCTGGACAGGGCGGATTGCTTTGTCTGGGCGCCGGAAAAACTGCAGCTCGAACCGGTCAGCCGTGTCAATCGCGTCGATATTTCGCTGATTCGCGGCGTTGATCTGGTGCGCGACCAGCTGGTTGAGAATACGCGGCGTTTCGCCAATGGTTTTCCGGCCAATAATGTGCTGCTTTGGGGCGCGCGCGGCATGGGCAAGTCATCACTCGTCAAGGCAGCCCAGGCCGCCATCAATGCGGAAATGAAAAATGGCAAGCCATTGAAGCTCGTCGAAATTCATCGCGAGGACATTGACAGCCTGCCAGCCCTCATGAGTCTCATCAAGGAAACGCCCTATCGCTTCATCCTGTTTTGCGATGACCTTTCCTTTGACCATGATGACACGTCCTACAAATCGCTGAAGGCAGCCCTTGAAGGTGGCGTCGAAGGCCGCCCCGACAATGTGATTTTCTATGCCACATCCAATCGCCGCCATCTCATGCCGCGCGACATGATCGACAATGAGCGCTCGACGGCCATCAACCCGTCCGAGGCCATCGAGGAAAAGGTCTCGCTTTCTGATCGTTTCGGCCTGTGGCTTGGCTTCCACAAATGCAGTCAGGACGACTATCTTGCCATGGTCGAGGCTTATGCGGCGCATTACAAACTCGACTATGACGCCGACAAACGTCGCGCCGAAGCGCTGGAATGGGCAACGACCCGGGGCAACCGCTCTGGTCGCGTCGCATGGCAATATATTCAGGATCTTGCCGGCCGTCTCGGCGTCAAGATGGATTAGGCCCAGGACGGTGGAAACCGGTTTTCAGAACTGCGAAACAACAAGTCAGAAGAATTCAGGGGTTCGCCAAAACTGAATTGTTCAACGCACAACAAAAAGCGGACCTTGCGGCCCGCTTTTTTCATCACATTGAGATTGAGAACATCAAGATTCGAGATATTTCGACGGATTAACCGGCGTTGAGTTCTTGCGTACTTCAAAATGCAATTTTGGCGATTTTGCGTTCCCGCTCATGCCGGACTTGGCAATTTCTTCACCACGGCGCACTTTTTGTCCGCGCTGTACCAGAATCTGGCTGTTATGGCCGTAAACCGTGACCAGACCATTGTCGTGACGAATCAGAACCGTCTGGCCGAACTCCTTCAGGCCGTCACCGGCATAAATCACGACGCCATTTTCGGCAGCCTTGACCGGCGTTCCTTCCGGCACCATGATGTCAATGCCGTCATTGACCGAACCGCCATCACGCTGACCAAAGCTTGCCAGCACGCGGCCACGCACCGGCCAGCGCATCTGCTGGATGCCGGTTGAGGACGGAGCAGCCGTGTCGTCCTTTTCCGCCTCTTCTATCACCTTGTTGCTTGCCTGTGGCGGCGTATAGGGCTTAACCTCGGTGGTTGCCGCATTGGGCGGGGTCGAGACAGGCTGTACCTTGCTGGTTTCAGCAGGCTTTTCCGGCTTGGGCGCGACAGCAGCGACCTGCGTGGAGGTTTCCGTTGCAGCCGGAATGATCAGCGACTGGCCAACGCGAATGGCGCCATCGCTCAGACCATTGGCCTTTTTCAGCTGCTCGACCGGCACATTGTGCTTCCTGGCAATGGAATAAAGCGAATCGCCAGCCTGCACGATATATCCACCGCCTGCAGCAGACGTTTTCGGCATCGCTGCGAGATTCTTGCCTGGCGCTTCCTGTCCGCCAGCCGGCAACTGACCAAGCGTCTTTTCCCGGGCGGCATTGACTGCACCGGCGGTTGCACCTTGTGCAGCCGTTGCTGCACTGGCAAGCTGCGTGCCTGTGGTATTGGCAGAACCATCGGCGCGGCTTACCGCCTTATTGACCGGATTGCTGGCACTGCCTGAGGCAACGGGCGCGGCTTGCGGCGCTGGCTCGGCAAGGGGCGCAGATGAAACCGGCTGAAGCGTGCTGCGCTGCACAGCGCTGCCACGCGGAGCAGCGGCGATCGGTGCGGCGGCATAGGTGTTATTGGCTGGCTGCGCATGCATGACATGCTGCTGCCTTGCCGTCGATCCTGTGAAAATTCCGTCGGTGAAGCGCGTCATGTCCGCGCTGCAACCAGCGCCAAAGCCGGCAATCATCACGATTGCGACATTCCGCAGAAGGCGCCGTGTCCTGTGCTGCAATACTGGAATACGCATTTTCAACTCGCCCATACTCGAAACCTCATGAGACGATTAAAACGCGTTAATGTTACCTGCTGGTTAAGAAGTGCTAGCTCTGGCAAAATTTATTCACCAATTGAACACCATAAGCTGAAATGGCAGCAAGCCACGCCCTGCCCGCTTCCTCGCAAGCGGAAGCACGCGCAAGGCCGCTTCAGCAAGCTGCCACGGATCAGATTTTCACCTTACAGGACAGATGACACGCCTTCGATGAAGGGCTGATAACGTACCGCCATGATCGCCTCCTGCTCGAAGCGGCTGCCAATCTTGGCGATGCGTGTCATGATCTGCTGGCCATCGCCGGGGCCGATCGGGGCGATCAGAACGCCATGGGTCGCCAGCATTTCAGTGAAATGACGCGGGATCTCCTCGCAGGCCAGCCAGATGAGAATACGGTCAAACGGGCCGCCCGGCAGGCCATGACGTCCATCGGCATGCTTGACCATGATATTCTCACGCTTCAGCGAGACGAACTGCTGCAAGGCGCGGTCGCACAGCCGGCGATAGCGTTCAACTGTCGTCACACGCCCGGCAAGCAGCGACAACACGGCGGCGGTAAAACCCGATCCGGTGCCGATTTCCAGCACACGGTGGCCCGACTCTACATTCAATGCTGCCAGAACTCGCGCCTGTTCATCAATGCCCTCAATATATTCGCCGCAATCGAGCGGAATGGTGCGGGAACTGTAGGCAAGATGGGCAAAGGACGCACCAATGAAACTATGGCGTGGTGTTGCCTCAATGGCGGCAAACAGACGGGAATCATCAATGCCGCGGGCGCGCATGCGCATGACAAAAGCAGCGAATTCCTCCTTGCTGGATAGACGAGGTCGTTCAGCCGATCCCTGCCTCATGCCTGAACCTCTAGAGCCTCACTCAATTGGGCACGAACTTTATCTGCCGTCAGATCAAGCTGTAAAGGGGTGACCGAGATCGTCTGGGCGCGGATGGCGGCAATGTCGCTGTCGGCGGCAACCTCTGCCTTGCTGCGGCCGAAATGCAGCCAGAAATAGGGAAAACCGCGACCATCGCGGCGTTCATCCAGATGGACATTATGGCTGAGCTTGCCCTGCCTCGTCACACGTGTGCCCTTGACCTCATCGGCAGTGCAATTGGGAAAGTTCAGATTGATCAGAACCCCTTCAGGCCAGCCGGCCGCAACCAGCTTCTTGATGAGTGATGGCGCATGCGTCTCTGCCGTATCCCACTGGATGATGCGCCGATCTGCCTCATAGGCATATTCCTGCGACAGGGCGATCGATTTCACGCCCAGAAGCGTTCCCTCGATTGCGCCGGCCACCGTACCCGAATAGGTCACGTCATCGGCAATATTGGCACCGGCATTGACACCAGACAGAATGAGATCCGGCACTTCCGGCAAGACATGGCGCACGCCCATGATCACGCAATCGGTCGGCGTGCCGCGCAGGGCAAAGTGGCGCTCATCAATCTTGCGCAGGCGCAACGGTTCCGACAGCGTCAGCGAATGGGCAAGGCCGCTCTGATCCGTTTCCGGCGCAACCACCCAGACATCATCCGAGATCGTCCGGGCAATACGCTCCAGCACGGCCAGACCTTCAGCATGGATACCATCGTCATTCGTCAACAGAATTCGCACCGTCACACCCCTTGATGAAGTTTGTCCTTAAACCTTATGCGGCCTTTTCAATCCGCTTGAGGCCACCCATATAAGGTTGAAGTGCATCAGGAATACGAATGCTGCCATCCTCTTCCTGATAGTTTTCCATGACGGCAATCAGTGCACGGCCAACGGCAACGCCCGAACCATTGAGCGTATGCACGAACCGCGTCGCCTTTTCGCCTTCCGGCCGATAGCGCGCATTCATGCGCCGGCCCTGGAAATCGCCGCAAACAGAGCAGCTTGAAATTTCGCGATAGGTATTCTGTCCCGGCAGCCAGACCTCAATGTCATAGGTCTTCTGCGCGCCAAAGCCCATATCTCCCGTGCACAGAACAATCGTACGGAAATGTAGACCTAGACGCTTCAGCACTTCTTCTGCACAGGCCGTCATGCGTTCATGTTCGGCAATCGAGCTTTCCGCATCCGTGATCGATACCATTTCCACTTTCATGAACTGATGCTGGCGCAGCATACCGCGCGTATCGCGCCCCGCAGATCCGGCTTCCGAACGGAAACATGGCGTCAAGGCAGTATAGCGATGCGGCAAGGTTTTCACATCGACGATTTCGTCCGCCACCAGATTGGTGAGCGGCACTTCTGCCGTCGGAATGAGCCAACGCCCATCGGTGGTGCGGAACAGGTCTTCTGAAAATTTCGGCAACTGCCCCGTGCCATAGACAGCTTCGTCACGCACCATCAATGGCGGCACGACTTCCGTATAACCATGTTCCTGCGTGTGCAGATCCAGCATGAACTGGCCAAGCGCCCGCTCAAGCCGCGCCAGCGGACCTTTGAGAACCGTAAACCGCGCACCGGCAAGCTTGGCGGCACGATCAAAATCCATAAGTCCAAGCGCTTCACCAAGCTCGAAATGTTCCTTCGGCTGGAACGCGAAGACCGGCTTTTCGCCCACCCGGCGCAGCTCGACATTGTCGTTTTCATCCTTGCCAACCGGCACATCCGCAAGTGGAATATTCGGAATGCTCGAAAGCGCGTCACTCAGCTCCTTGAGCAGGCGGCGCTCTTCATCTTCCGCATGGGCAAGGAAATTCTTGAGTTCGCCTACTTCTGCCTTGAGCTTTTCAGCTGTGACAGCATCCTTTTCCGCCATGGCCTTGCCGATTTCCCTGGAGGCGGCATTGCGTCGTTCCTGCGCAGCCTGAACCTTGCCGACATGTTCACGGCGCTTTTCATCCAGCGCAATCAGTTGCGAAGACAGCGGCTGCACACCGCGCTTTGCAAGCGCTTCATCCAGACTTTGCGGGTTTTCGCGAATCCATTTGATATCGAGCATAGGAAAGCCGTTTCATGTTCTAGAACAAAGTTCAGGCCGCGAACCGCGACCTGAGGAAGAAGGGCAACTGATCAGGATGAAGCGCTGCCATCCGTATCAGATGCGGCTTGCGATTCATCGCGCTTCTTTTCGATCATGCGCGCCAGAATGATCGAGATCTCGTAGAGAATGATCGCCGGCAAGGCAAGACCGATCTGGCTTGCCGGGTCAGGCGGCGTCAGAACCGCTGCGACGATGAAGGAAATGACGATGGCATATTTGCGCTTGTCTTTCAAACCTTCCGAAGTGACCAGCCCCACACGCGCAAGCAGGCTGGTGACGACAGGAAGCTGGAACACCAGGCCGAAAGAGAAAATCAGCGTCATGATAAGGCTGAGATATTCCGACACTTTGGGTAACAGCGAAATCTGCACCTCGCCTGCTCCGCCCGTCTGCTGCATGGCAAGGAAGAACCACATCACCATGGGCGTGAAGAAGAAATAGACCAGCGCCCCGCCAATCAGGAACAGGATGGGCGAGGCGATCAGAAATGGCAGGAAGGCCATGCGTTCATGCCGGTAAAGACCTGGCGCAACGAACTTGTAAACCTGATTGGCGATGACCGGGAAAGCCAGCACGAGACCGCCAAACATGGCAACCTTCACCTGCGTGAAGAAAAACTCCTGCGGCGCCGTATAGATCAGCTCGGCTTTCGAGCGATCCATTCCCGCCCAGTCAATCGCCCACTGGTAAGGCAGAACCAGCAGATTGAACAACTGTTTGGCGTAAATGAAACAGATGATGAATGCCACGAAAAAGGCAAGGATCGCCCAAATGAGGCGGCGGCGCAGTTCGATCAGGTGGTCGAGCAGAGGCGCAGCGCTCTGTTCGATTTCATCCTCGTCACGATTCACGCTTCAGTTCCTGTCCGTTTAGTGCTCGCCTTTTTAGGCTGCTTTGTTTTCACTGTCGTTTTTGCCGCAGCCCCGGTCTTTGCGGCAACCGTCTTTTTGGGCTTTTCACCACTGGCGGACTTGCTTGTCGCCCTGGCTGTTTTCGCCGGTGCTGACGCCTCGCCGGAATCCGGATGGGCAGCCTTGCCTGCAGTTTTTGTTGCCTTTCCCGCCTTCGTCGACTTCCTTGGCGAAGCTTCCGCATTTTCCTGTGTCTGCACCGCAGTTTCAGCGACAGCAGCAACAGGAGCAGGCGTTTCAACCTTGTCAACCGGCTGAATGACTGTTTCTGGCGTTTGTGGCGAAGCGACGGTGGTGTGCAGGCTGCTGCGCAGATCCTCGCCGACGCTGCGAATCGGATCAAAAACCTCGGTCAGCTTCGAGCGTGGATCGAGACTGCGCGCCTCATCAATGATGTTTTTCACGTCATCAAGCTCGGCTTCGCGCATCGCCTGATCAAAATGCTGCCGAAACTCGTTCGCAGTCGCCCGCATGCGTGCTGTCGCCTTGCCAAAGGCGCGCAACATTTTCGGCAAATCCCTTGGCCCCACGACAACGATCATGACGATCGCAATGACCAATATTTCTGACCAACCAACATCCAGCATTACGCAAATATCCGGCGCCGAACGCGCATAAAGATCCGGGCGACAGTCAAATCATGCTCCAATCGTACCATGAGCAACGGGGATTGCCCTCATGCTGTCCAGCCATGACATGAAGACCATTGTCAGAAACGGCATGCACCGCACCATCCTGAAAAAGTGCAGCCCCCAACCACAAACACCCCAGCCATTGACACAATGCCAGCGGCCTGTCCCTGAAAATCAGGACTTTGTGGTTTTTTTTGCGTCCTTGGTCACTTCTTCGGCCTTGGCGTCGATGGTGCGCGGCTCTTCCTTGCTGTCATCCTCTGCCATGCCGTTCTTGAAGTTCTTGATGCCCTTTGCCACATCACCCATCAATTCCGGAATCTTGCCACGGCCAAACAGAAGCAGCACAACCGCCAGTACAATCAGCCAGTGCCAGATAGATAAGCTACCCATTTTATTCCTCTCAGTACCGCATCGCGCGGTATATGCATAAACTCATCGTTCGCTAACGATGTAAGCGCTTTCACCACATCTTTCAAACATTAGAATTGCGCAGACGCAATTTCGAACGAGATTTTTCCATCATGTCTCTTCACCGCGCGGCGCAAGCAGGCCCAGACTTTCAAAATCGATATCTTCCAGCGGCTCCTCTTCCTCTGTCAGCTCATCCGGAGCAACATTGGGCACCGGAACCGCAAAGCCGGACGGCATGCGCGCAGACAACAGCCCCGCCCCGCGCAATTCCTCAAGCCCCGGCAGATCCCTGATCTCTGACAGCCCGAAATGATCAAGAAAGGCCTCCGTCGTGCCATAAGTGACAGGACGCCCCGGCGTGCGCCGCCGGCCGCGCAGCTTGATCCAGCCGGTTTCCATCAGTACATCAAGTGTGCCCTTGGAGGTTTCCACGCCACGAATATCTTCAAGCTCAGCGCGCGTGACCGGCTGGTGATAGGCAATGATCGCGAGCACTTCCATTGCCGCGCGTGACAGTTTCTTCTGCTGCACGGCCTCGCGCTTCATCAAATAGGCAAGATCAGGCGCGGTGCGAAAGGCCCAGCCACCGCCAACCCTGACCAGATGCACCCCGCGCCCGTCATAAAGCTGTTGCAAATGCACCAGCACAGCTTTCAGGTCAGCTTGCGCCGGAAGACGCTCTGCCAGAGCATTTTCGGAAACAGGTTCGCTTGAGGCAAAGATCAGGGCTTCTGCAATGCGCGCCAATTCAACAATCGAATCAGCCGATTTGTGTGCGACATGATCCTGAGGCTCGGCGGCCTCATCATGGTCGGACTGATGATGACCAGACATTTCACTCATTATCATCCTCATCCAGTTCATTCAGTTCATCGGTCGCGCGCACATAGATCGGTGCAAATGGCATATTCTGCCGCAATTCAAGCTTGCCCTCGCGCACCAGTTCCAGACTGGCGGCAAAGGAACTGGCAAGTGCTGATGCCCGTTCCGAGGGCGACAGGACATAATCGATCAGGAAACGGTCAAGCGACACCCAGTCTTCGCCAGAGCCGACAAGACGCACAAGTGCCCTGCGGGCCTCCTTCAATGACCATACGGTGCGCTTGGCAATCTGAACCTGTGTGACAGCCGCTTTCTGTCTTTGCGACGTATAGCCGACCAGAAGATCATAAAGCGTCGCGGAATATTTGCTTGTCCGGTCAAAAGTCACGACTTCCGGCATGCCACGGGCAAAAACGTCGCGGCCAAGCCTTGGCCGATTGACAAGGGCTGTCGCCGCATCGCGCATGGCTTCCAGGCGCTTCAGCCTGAATTGCAGCGAAGCGGCAAGTTCCTCACCCGTCGCACCATCATCATCCTGTTGTTTCGGGATCAGCAGCCTTGATTTCAGATAAGCAAGCCAGGCTGCCATGACGAGATAGTCTGCCGCCAGCTCAAGTCGCAAGGCCTGCGCCTGTTCAATGAAATGCAGATACTGTTCCGCAAGCGCCAGCACCGAGATGCGCGCCAGATCAACCCGCTGATTGCGCGCAAGATGCAACAGCAGATCAAGCGGCCCTTCGAACCCCTGCACGTCGATCAGCAAGGAAGGTTCATCCAAAGCACGTTCAGGCTCATTCTGCCACAACCCATCCATCGGGGTCGCATGTGCCTCGCTGCCATTTCCCTTCAGTGTTGCCAAAGTGCCTTCCTTGTCAGTTGCCGTTCTGAAGCGCTTCTTCCACCATATATATTATAAAGAGCATGCCCGGGATGCGCCCCTGCTGCTGATGCCCTGCCCATCCGTTGAGACACGACTTCCCTTCATATCATGAGGGGTAGAGCGCGTCGATCAAAGGCTTCAGAAGAGCTGTTAACAGTCAATAATATGCAGACAGGTCACACAGCCTGACCGGATACAGCAGTCAGGTACATTCATTTGAGTACACCGCACAGATCGATGGCATCGGCTCCCATGAATGCATGGATGAGTACACAAGGGCAGTCCATATTGAGAGATAAGTCGGAAACCTGATCGAGTGTTTCAGCACATATGAGCAGGTAAAACCCGCCCCTCTTGCAGGCGCAAAACTCGCCCCCTTCAGAACAACCAGAGAACAAGCCCGTTAATTATTCCTTAATATCTTCAATCAGAACCCCTTGAAAACCTGCAAAAATACAGGCGTGCTTTTTCAAATTGTGACAATTCTGCAACTAATGGAAAGGATAGAACCCAAGCCGATAGGTTTGCTATTGCACACCGGCGCCGAATGAAGGAAACCATAATCATTCACATTGAGATTCTACCCTCCCAAACTCGGAGTCAACGATGAACATTAAGACCATTCTCCTTGGATCGGCTGCAGCCCTCGTTGCAGCAACCGGCGCTCAGGCAGCTGACGCTGTTGTCGCTCCTGAACCGGAAGCCGTTGAATATGTCCGCGTTTGCGATGCATACGGCGCTGGCTACTTCTACATCCCAGGCACCGAAACCTGCCTTCGCATTCATGGTTATGTCCGTTACGACGTAAAAGCTGGCGACGATCCGTACACCGGTGAAGACCGTAAGGGTTGGGACAAGGGCGCTCGTTTCGCTCTCAAGGTAAGCACCGGTTCGGAAACCGAACTCGGTACCCTCAAGACCTACACCGAACTGCGCTTCAACTATGCTGCGGACAGCTCCGGTGAAGATGATGTATATGGTTCCACCACTTCCGGCACTGTAATGGAATTCGCCTACATCACCCTCGGCGGCTTCAAGGTCGGTATCGATGAATCCGAATTCCACACCTTCACCGGTTACCTCGGCGACATCATCAACGATGACGTTGTAAATTCTGGCGGTGGCCATGATCAGGACTATCGTACCGGCAAGATCGCTTACACCTTTGACGCTGGCAATGGCTTCTCGGCTGTTGTAGCTCTCGAACAGGGTGGTGAAGGTTACGTAATCGATCGTTATGTCCCGCACATCGTTGGTGGCGCCAAGTATGCTGGCGGCTGGGGTTCGATCGCTGGTGTCGTTGGTTACGACTCGGTTTCCAAAGACTGGGCATTCAAGGTTCGTGGCGACGTCAACGTAACCGACCAGTTCTCGGTTTGGTTGCAGGGTGCATACTCCAAGGAAGAAACCCCGTTCCAGTACTACGGTTCTTGGGGTGGCAAGTGGGCTGTTTGGGGTGGTCTGCAGTATAAGGCTACCGAAAAGGCTGCTGTCAACTTCCAGGCTGCATATGAAGACTGGGGCAAGACCGCTCTGGCTGCTAACGTAGCTTACGAACTGGTTCCTGGCTTCGTCATCACCCCAGAAGTCAACTACACCAGCTGGTCGAGCGATCATCCGGACCGCGAAATTACCGGCATCAAGGATGCCGTCGGTGGTATCATCCGCTTCCAGCGTAGCTTCTAATCCTTACGGATTGAGTTAGAAAAAGTCCGGCTGAGCAATCAGCCGGATTTTTTTATGACTATATTCCAGCAGCGTGATCCGCGCTGGCGGATGCATATTCTGGTGATGGGATTGATTGAAATCCTGCGCGATCATTTTCAACGCATGCCTTCGCGCATATCGGCATGATTTTTAAACGTCAGCCTTTTAATGAAAGCGCAACATATGGCTCTGCAGTACAGATCAGTGCAGAGCATCTCCCCTCCTCGTCCGTTCAAATCAAGACAATGGCGTACTGAACCAGGAATCAGATCAATCATGCCGCATTTTGGCAGCCATCAAAACCAGAGGTTTTGATTCCGATCCGTTCGTCTTTGAAACTGCGGCCTTCCGTAAAATCTGAAGATCTTCATCCCATGAGGAAAGCCGTCTGAGATCACTGAACAAAGCCTGCAATAAAACAATGCAGATGAAAAAATTGCGCCATTACCAGATATAAGCCTTGCCTGAATATCCGTACAAACTGCCTCGGCAATTATGCAGGCCAGATTAGTTGATCATGACTGAAATTCTGCAAGATTTCTCAATGAAAACACTTGGCCGAAACAGGACGCCCAAAACAGCTCTTAAACCGATCCAAATGATCAGGCGCCATAGATTTCATTGGCGCGTTTTTCAAACGCATCCGAAAATTTTTTGAAGGCAAGATCAAACATCGTGCCCATGAGAAGGCCGAGCGTACGGCTTTTGAATTCATAGTCAATGAAGAACTCGACATCACATTCGGAGCCATCCCCTACTGGCCTGAATGTCCAGCGATTGTCGAGATAGCGAAATGGCCCATCGACATATTTCACTTCAATGACGTTTTCGTCCTTTTTGAGCAGCACCTGGCTGGTAAAGGTTTCGCGGATCAGCTTGTAGCCAACCGTCATATCCGCAATCAGCAAGGTCTTGCCATCGCGCTCCTTGCGCGAGCGAATGGTCAGGGCCTCGCACATGGGCAAAAACTGCGGATAGGCTTCAATATCGGAGACGAGCGCGAACATCTGCTCAGCCCGATGATGGACACGCTTTACAGACGAAAATTGCGGCATAGGTCAGGAAGCTCTTTGCGCATGCAGCGCTTCACGCGCAGCCTTCAATCGGGCAAAATCTTCACCCGCATGATGGGAAGAACGCGTCAGCGGGCTTGAGGCAACCAGCAGGAAGCCCTTTGTCTTGCCGATCGTCTCATATGACTTGAACTCTTCCGGTGTGGCAAAACGCACGACCGGATGATGCTTGCGTGTCGGCTGCAAATATTGGCCAATCGTCATGAAATCAACGTCTGCAGAGCGCAGATCATCCATGAGCTGCAACACCTCATTACGCTCTTCGCCAAGACCCAACATGATGCCGGACTTGGTGAAAATGGTTGGATCGAGTTCCTTCACGCGCTGCAACAGGCGTATGGAATGGAAATAACGCGCACCAGGGCGCACTTTCAGATATTTCGACGGAACGGTTTCCAGATTGTGATTGAACACATCCGGACGCGCCTTCACCACGATTTCAAGTGCGCCTTCCTTGCGCAGGAAATCCGGTGTCAGAATTTCAATCGTCGTACCTGGCGCAGCCTTGCGGATGGCATGAATGACATCGGCAAAATGCTGCGCTCCGCCATCCGGCAGGTCGTCTCGATCAACTGAGGTGATCACCACATGGCTGAGCCCCATCTGCCTTACCGCCTTGGCGACATTTTCCGGCTCGTTTGGATCAAGCGGGGCCGGTATACCGGTCGCAACATTGCAGAATGCACAGGCACGGGTGCAGATTTCCCCCATGATCATGAAGGTCGCATGTTTCTTTTCCCAGCATTCGCCAATATTCGGGCAGCCTGCTTCTTCACAGACTGTTACCAACTTGTTGGAGCGGACAATATCACGTGTTTCATTATAACCGCGTGACACTGGCGCCTTGACGCGAATCCAGTCCGGTTTTCTCAACACTTCACTGTCAGGACGATGCGCCTTTTCGGGATGGCGCACACGCTTTGTCTGATTCACTGTATCGAGAACTGTAACCATTCTGGTTCCTGCCTTTCAGGCCTTTTGCATCCATTTACAAAGGCCCATAACTGGTTCGGTCGTAATCTTTCACCCAAGCCCTGTCAACTTGGCACCATGGTTATCGTCGTGCAGCGAGCCCCAATGCGCGTACAAGCAAGGCGACAATCAGACCAAGAATGAAGCCGCCCATGCCCAGAGCAAGCGTCAATGTCCAGACACCTGCCCATCCGGCGATCGGCATTCCGTTGACCGATATGGTGTTGCCGCTCAACATGCTCAAGGTGCCGGCAGCAAACCCCAGTGCCAGCCCCGTCACGCCACACCATTTGATCACTGGCAGAGCAGCTCTACGCCACGGCCTTCCATCTTCGATCAGCGGAATGCGTTTTCTCCTATGCGTTCAATGCGCGGCCATAGGCATCAAGCACACTTTCCTTCATCATTTCGGAAAGCGTTGGATGCGGGAAGACCGTATGCATCAGTTCTTCTTCCGTAGTTTCCAGATTCATGGCAACCACGAAGCCCTGGATCAGTTCGGTGACTTCAGCGCCCACCATATGCGCGCCGAGCAGCTGGCCGGTCTTCTTGTCGAAGATGGTCTTGACCAGTCCCTGATCCTCGCCAAGGGCGATCGCCTTGCCATTCGCACCAAAGGAATAACGGCCAACGCGAATATCGTAGCCTTTTTCCTTGGCCTTTGCCTCCGTCAAACCAACTGAAGCCACCTGCGGGTTGCAATAGGTGCAGCCCGGGATCATCGACTTGTCAAGCGGATGGACATTCGGCACGCCTGCAATCTTTTCAACGCAGATCACACCTTCATGTTCGGCCTTGTGCGCCAGCATTGGCGGGCCGGCAACATCGCCAATGGCATAAATGCCCGGCACATTTGTCTTGCCATAACCGTCAATGACAATGCATCCGCGATCCGTCTTGACGCCAAGCGCTTCCAGACCAAGATTTTCAATATTGCCTTGAACGCCTACAGCCGAGATCATACGGTCCACCGTCAGCGTCTGCACCTTGCCATCCTTGGTTTCGATATGGGCAGTGATGGAATTGGCACCCTTCTCCACCTTGGAGACCTTGGCTTCGGTGATGATCTTCAGACCTCGCTTTTCCAACTGCTTGCGTGCAATGGCAGAAATTTCGGCATCTTCCACCGGCATGATCTGCGGCATCAGCTCAACAACCGTCACATCCACGCCCATGTCATTATAGAAGGAGGCAAATTCAATGCCGATTGCCCCTGACCCCATGACCAGCATCGACTTTGGCAGCTCCTGCGGCACCATGGCTTCAAAATAGGTCCAGATCAGCTTGCCATCCGGCTCAATGCCCGGCAACACGCGAGGACGCGCGCCAGTGGCAACAATAATATGCCTGGCCTTGTATGTACCCTCGCCCAGAACTCCCTTTGGCACCGGATTTTGCGGCTGCATGACCGGCTTGGAGGATTTGCGGACAGAGATTTCCGCCGGATTACCGCCTGTGGCACCCTTGCCCAGCTTTGCCTCGCCCCAGATCACATCGATCTTGTTCTTTTTCATCAGGAAGGCAACACCGCCATTGAGCCGCGCAGAAACACCGCGCGAGCGCTGCACGATGGCATTGATGTCCGGCGTGATCTTGCCTTCAAGCTTCAGACCATAATCCTTAGCATGTTCACCAAAATGCAGGATCTCGGCAGAACGCAGCAGTGCCTTGGTCGGTATGCAGCCCCAGTTCAGGCAGATGCCGCCCAGATGCTCACGTTCAACAATAGCAGTCTTCAGCCCCAATTGTGCCGCGCGGATCGCGGTGACATAACCACCAGGTCCCGATCCGATAACAATTACGTCGTAAATCTCGGCCATAGCTTCCTGCCTTTGCATTATTCCAGATCAAGGGTGAGCAGCACCCAGTCATGTTTCTTGTCCTGCCCGATGCGCTCCAGCGCTTCGAGCCGTTCAATTTCCCTGAAACCATGCGCGGCATAAAGCGACAAGGCCACCACATTGGTGCTTTCGGTAATGAGGCTTATGCCAAGGTTTCCATTGCGGCGCGCAAGCCCGATTTCGTGTTGAAGCAATGCGCGTCCGATACCTTTGCCGCGGAATGGCCGGTAGACGCCGATACTGTCGATCAGACGGGTTCCCATGACCCTGCGCTTCAACCGCTCAAGCTGCGCCAGAACAGGATGTTTCTCCGGGGCCGCATTCTGTCTTTCATTCAGCGTAAAGCCGATCGACAGGCCAGCAACCTCGCCATTCCATTCCGCCATGGTAACGCCTTGCCAGGCTTGCGGTCCATCCGCGCGAAAATAATCGCGCCCACGTTCCATGGCCGTTTCACAACAGCCTTCAAGCACAGCGCCATACCAAAGCCAGGACGCAAAGCCATGTGAAGAGATATCGGCCAGAATGGCGATCTCTGCGGCTTCGCGGCGTTCAGCCGGGCGTAGTTTCAGTTGTCCAGCCATTGAAAAACCTCAGGCGTCGCACGCTATGCGACGCCTTTGCTGATGATTGATCAGACCAGCATACCAAGCGGGTTTTCAATATAGCGCTTGAAGGCCTGTGCAAGTTCCGCTGCAAGCGCACCATCAACGGCACGGTGGTCGGTTGACAGGGTGACGGACATGACATTCGCCACCTTCATCTCGCCCTTTCTGACCACAACACGTTCCTCACCGGCACCGATTGCAAAGATCGTTGCATGCGGCGGATTGATGATCGCGGCAAAGTCTTTCACACCGAACATGCCAAGGTTGGAGACAGAGGTCGAACCACCCTGATATTCTTCCGGCTTCAGCTTGCGCTCACGCGCACGCTTGGCCAGATCCTTCATTTCATTGGAAATGACAGACAGGGTCTTGGTTTCGGCATGACGCACGATTGGCGTAATCAGACCGCCCGGAATGGACACGGCCACGCCGACATCCGAGCGTTTGTGCTTGATCATGCCGCCCTCAGTCCACGACACATTGGCATCCGGTACATCGCGCAATGCAAGTGCGGTTGCCTTGATGATCATATCATTGACAGACAGCTTGTAAGCCGGAACTTCACCAGCATCCGTCCTGATCTTTGGTGCTTTCGCATTGATTTCAGCACGCAGTGCCAGAAGCGCATCCAGTTCACAATCAATCGTCAGATAGAAATGCGGAACCGTCAGCTTTGATTCCATCAGACGGCGAGCAATCGTCTTGCGCATATTGTCATGCGGAACGATTTCATAGGAACCTTCCTCAAACAGCTTGAGAATGGTTTCATCAGCCATGCCGGTCGGAACTGTCGCAGCCGGAGCGGATGCGCCCGCAGATGCAGCGGCAGCAACAGGCTTGGCCACGCCCGATTTGATGGCTGCTTCCACATCACGCTGGACAACACGACCATGTGGGCCGGTTCCGGTGAGGGCTGCAATGTCAATGCCAGCTTCCCGGGCAAGACGACGTGCCAATGGTGAGGCAAACACACGCTCTCCTCTCGCAACCGGAGCTGCCACCGGTGCCGCAGGGGCCTGTGTCTCAACCGGTTTGGTTTCCGGCTTGGCGGCTTCAACCTTCGACGTTTCCACCTTGGCAGGCTCGGCCTTGGCTTCTGTCTTCGGCGCAGACGCCGCAGCTGCAGAAGCAACATCCTCGCCATCGGCTGCAACAATGGCAATCACCGCATTGACCTTGACGCCTTCCGTACCGGCCGGGACGACGATCCTGGCGATCGTTCCCTCGTCAACGGCTTCCACTTCCATCGTCGCCTTGTCGGTTTCGATTTCAGCAATCACGTCGCCAGGTTGGATCCTGTCACCTTCCTTGACCAGCCATTTCGCCAGCTTGCCCTCTTCCATCGTTGGGGAGAGCGCTGGCATGGTAATATTGATCGACATATCCAGTCCCTCCTCAGGCAGTGTAAGTTACGGCCTTGACTGCTTCCACCACTTCGGCAACGCTTGGCAAGGCAAGCTTTTCAAGATTTGCAGCATAAGGCATTGGCACGTCCTTGCCGGCAATGGTCAGGATCGGCGCATCGAGATAGTCAAAGGCCTGCTGCATGACGCGGGTGGCAATTTCCGTACCAACGGATGACTGCGGGAATCCTTCCTCGACCGTGACCAAACGGCCGGTCTTCTTCACCGACTCCACAACCGTCGGAATATCCATCGGACGCAGCGTGCGCAGGTCGATGATTTCAACATCAATACCGATGGCCGCCAGTTCTTCGGCTGCCTTGACCGCATAGGTCATGCCAATACCGAAGGAAACAATGGTTGCATCCGTGCCCTGCTTGTGGATGCGCGCCTTGCCGATCGGCAGCACAAAATCATCAAGCTTCGGCACATCAAAATGCTGGCCATAGAGAATTTCGTTTTCGAGAAAGATCACCGGATTTGGATCGCGAATCGCAGCCTTGAGCAGGCCCTTGGCGTCAGCCGCCGTGTAAGGCATGACGACTTTCAAGCCCGGAATATGGCTGTACCAGGCCGCATAGCACTGCGAATGCTGCGCTGCGACACGGGCAGCCGCACCGGAAGGTCCGCGGAAGACAATCGGCGCGCCCATCTGGCCGCCCGACATATAAAGCGTCTTGGCCGCCGAATTGACGATCTGGTCAATCGCCTGCATGGCGAAGTTGAAGGTCATGAATTCAACGATCGGCTTCAGACCAGCCATGGCCGCACCCACGCCAACACCGGCAAAACCATGCTCGGTGATCGGCGTATCGACCACACGACGCGAGCCGAATTCATCAAGCAGACCCTGCGTGACCTTATAGGCCCCCTGATACTGGGCAACCTCTTCGCCCATGATAAAGACATCGTCATCACGGCGCATTTCTTCCGCCATCGCATCGCGCAGCGCCTCACGCACCGTCATCGATACCATTTCTGTACCAGCCGGAATATCCGGATCAGAGGCAACTTCCACCTTCGGCTGTGCCGGTACACTTGCTGGAGTGGAAACAGCAGCCGACGCTTCAACAGCCACATCCTTCGGCGCTTCCGTCTTGGCGGCAGGGACAGCAACATCAGCAGCCGTCTCCCCCTCGGCCAGCAGGATGGCAATCGGCGTATTCACTTTCACGCCTTCCGTGCCAGCCGCAACGAGAATCTTGCCGAGCGTGCCTTCATCGACCGCCTCGACTTCCATCGTTGCCTTGTCGGTTTCGATTTCAGCAATGACATCACCGGCAACGATCTTGTCGCCTTCATTTTTCAGCCATTTGGACAGTTTGCCCTCTTCCATCGTCGGGGAAAGGGCGGGCATGAGAATTTCTACAGACATGACAAACCTTCCTCGAACCTAGAGCAGAACATCCGTATAGAGCTCGGATACATCCGGCTCTGGATCATTTTGAGCAAACTCGGCAGCATCAGCGACGATTTCACGTACCTGCCGGTCGATCTCCTTCAGTTCGTCTTCGCTTGCCCAGCCCTTTTCGATCAGGCGCTGCTTGACCTGTTCAATCGGATCATGTTCGGAGCGCATTTTCTGCACTTCTTCCTTGGTGCGATATTTCGCCGGATCCGACATGGAATGACCACGATAGCGATAGGTCAGCATTTCCAGAATAAGCGGCCCCTTGCCGGAACGCGCCCATTCAATCGCATAGTCGCCTGCAGCCTTCACGGCGCGAACATCCATGCCATCAACCTGAATGCCTGGAATATTGAACGAAATACCGCGCTTGGAAAAATCCGTCTCGGCCGAAGAACGGCTGACGGACGTGCCCATCGCATAGCGGTTGTTTTCAATCACATAAATTGCAGGAAGCTTCCACAGCGAGGCCATGTTGAAGCTCTCATAGACCTGCCCCTGATTGGCCGCGCCATCACCGAAATAGATGACGGCAACATGATCATTGCCGCGATATTTGTTGGCAAAGGCCAGACCCGTTCCAAGCGGAACCTGCGCACCGACAATACCATGGCCGCCGTAAAAGCCCTTCTCTTTCGAGAACATATGCATCGAGCCACCCTTGCCCTTGGAGTAGCCTCCACGACGGCCGGTCAGCTCGGCCATGACACCGCGCGCCTCCATGCCGGTTGCCAGCATATGTCCGTGATCACGATAGGAGGTGATGATCTGGTCACCTTCCTTCAGGGCCATCTGCATGCCGACAACGACAGCCTCCTGACCGATATAAAGGTGACAGAAACCACCGATAAATCCCATACCGTAAAGCTGACCGGCCTTTTCTTCAAAACGGCGAATCAGAAGCATTTCACGGTAAGCGCTCAGTTCCTGAGACTTGTCAAAACTGGCTGGCGCAGGTGCCTTGACAGTCTGCACAGGCGAAGTCTGCGCTTTGCTGGCAGACGCCTTTTTTGCTCTCGGTGCCATATAACGCTCCCTATTTATATTTATGATGTCAGGTTACACAGGCCTTAATCATGATACAATTACACCTAAAGCAAAGCTGACACTCTGCCAAGGCCTTATAATAACAAGACAAAAACACTATTAACCAGATTTCGGTTAATTCGACCGCCCGCCACGCGGAACAATGATCGTCAATTCGTCTGTATGGGAGAGATTAAGCGCCCGACGAGCCTGTTCGTCAAGCATGTCTTTTTCGATCGAGCCGTCGCGCAAAAGCGCGACACGCGCGTCCAGCGCCTTGCGTTCGGCCTCAATATCGGCAAGCTGCCGGATGAGCTCGGCCTTCTGCTCTTCAAGCTGCATACGGGCATAAAGACCAAATTCGCCATGATAGGCGTGATAGCCAAAATAGCTGAGAAACGCCGCCGTGAGCAAAGGCATGATGAAATAGCCACGGATCGATTTACGCTTCTGCTTGGTCCACATGTCCGCTTCCTTTCGGGAATTCAGATCCGGCGAATCCGGTTTCCTGATCACCAAACCGAATTGCACCATGAAGCATCATTTTGCTTAACAGAGATTTACCATGCGAGACACTGCGCGAAACTTTCGCCTTCTTCAGCCACATGCGGCCGGCTGTCACGCAACATGGAAGCCTTGGCTGAAATGACGTGAACCGTCGGGATGGCGCAGAGAAAGCGAAGTCTTGCGAGACCTTTTCAGGTCTTTTTCGACAGGTCAATCAAACAGGATGGCCCTGTCGAACGGATGAGCCACGTCACACCCGAAATATCCGCAGCCTTGCGTCAAGTCACCGAACCCAAAGCAGTTCCAGGAAAAGTGGGTACCGGTTTCTACCCGCGACTGCAGACAAACAACAGGGTGGAGCAATCAGCGTTTCCGTGAAACGGAATTGCCCTAGGCAGATTGCCTTGACTACTCTCGCATTTCTGCACCATTTCCACCAAATGGACGCCCCTTGGGCTTATATGGATGGATGCGAAATAAAAACGGCGCCCCGAAGGGCGCCGCTGCAAGAGATCATGAGCCGTCTCAGAGGAATTTCAGAGCGCTGCGGCCTGCATAGCGCGCCTGTTTGCCCAGTTCTTCTTCAATACGGATCAGCTGGTTGTACTTCGCCATACGGTCGGAACGGGCCAGCGAACCGGTCTTGATCTGACCGCAATTGGTTGCAACGGCAAGATCGGCAATGGTTGCATCTTCGGTTTCGCCCGAACGGTGCGACATGACAGCCGTATAGCCAGCCTTGTGTGCGGTTTCGACCGCATCAAGCGTTTCCGACAGCGAGCCGATCTGGTTGACCTTGACCAGGATCGAATTGGCAACGCCCATGCGGATACCATCCCGCAGGCGTGCCGAATTGGTAACGAACAGATCGTCGCCAACGAGCTGACACTTCTTGCCGATCAGGTCGGTCAGATATTTCCAGCCTTCCCAGTCATCCTCGGCCATGCCGTCCTCGATGGTGACAATCGGATAATCGTTCACCAGCTTGGCCAGATATTTTGCCTGAGCCTTTGGATCACGGATCTTGCGCTCGCCTTCATAGACGTAATTACCGTCCTTGAAGAATTCGGTCGAAGCGCAGTCAAGGCCAAGCGCAATGTCTTCACCCGGCTTGAAACCAGCCTGAACAATCGATTCCATGATGAAATCAAGTGCCGCCTGTGCGCTTTTCAGGTTCGGCGCAAAGCCGCCTTCATCGCCAACATTGGTGTTGTGGCCAGCATCTTTCAGGCGCTTCTTCAGCGTATGGAAAACTTCCGCACCATAGCGCACGGCTTCACGCACCGACGAGGCACCAATCGGCAGGATCATGAATTCCTGGAAATCGATCGGATTGTCCGCATGTGCGCCGCCATTGATGATGTTCATCATCGGCACCGGCAGGACGTGGGCATTGGCACCGCCGACATAGCGATAAAGCGGCAGGCCGGTTGCCTGTGCTGCAGCCTTGGCTACGGCCAGCGAAACGCCGAGAATGGCGTTGGCACCGAGATTGCCCTTGTTCGGCGTGCCATCGAGTTCGATCAGCGTCTGGTCGATCAGCAGCTGGTTTTCAGCCTCAAGACCGGCAATGGCATCAAAGATCTTGCCATTGACCGCTGCAACGGCTTTTTCAACCCCCTTGCCGAGATAACGGCTGCCACCGTCACGCAGCTCAATGGCTTCATGTGCGCCTGTCGATGCGCCTGAAGGCACAGCCGCACGGCCGAACGAGCCATCTTCCAAAATCACGTCAACTTCGACGGTCGGGTTGCCACGGCTGTCGAGAATCTCGCGGCCGAGGATGTCGATGATTGCAGTCATAGGAACCAGTCCTTCTCTAGAGATCGCCATGTCAACAGACGGGCGCTTTGCAGAAATCCTTTGCAAAAGTTCCTTACAGAACGAAAAGGCGAAGGAAAATCCCTCGCCTCATGAAATTCTTACTTAAATTTTTAAAGCCCCTTGGCAATGCGGTCAAAAGCCATCAATTTTGCCAGAAGCCCTTCCATTTTATCGATCGGCACCATGTTCGGCCCGTCAGAAGGGGCATTGTCAGGATCCTGATGGGTCTCGATGAAGACCCCCGCAACCCCGACAGCCACGGCAGCACGTGCCAGTGTCTCGACGAATTCACGCTGACCGCCGGAAGATGTCCCCTGCCCGCCCGGCTGCTGTACCGAATGAGTCGCATCAAAAATCACCGGCGCACCAAAGCCAGCCATGATTGGCAGTGAGCGCATGTCGGAGACCAGCGTATTATAACCGAATGAGACGCCGCGCTCGGTTGCCAGCACATTCGGATTACCACTTTCTGTGATCTTGGCCAGAACATTCTTCATGTCCCAGGGAGCAAGAAACTGGCCCTTCTTCACATTGATCACACGTTCGGTCCTGGCCGCGGCAACCAGAAGATCGGTCTGGCGGCACAGAAAGGCCGGAATCTGCAACACATCCACGACCGGCGCCACGATGGCACATTGCTCCTCGGTGTGAATATCGGTCAGCACCGGAAAGCCGAATTCCTTTTTCAGGTCGGCAAAAACGTCCAGCGCCTTTTCAAGCCCGATACCGCGCTGCGCCTTGAGCGAGGTGCGGTTGGCCTTGTCAAAGCTTGACTTGTAGACAAGGCCAATGCCGAGCCTGTCGGTGATTTCTTTCAAACGACCAGCCATGTCGAAGGCATGCTGACGCGTTTCCATCTGGCACGGGCCTGCAATCAGCGCGAAAGGCGCGCTGTTGGAGAAAGTCACATTGCCAGCTTTGACAGTCGTTTGCGCGGTCATTGATTGACACCTTCAAATAGGAACAGCGTGCCCTGCCCTGAGGCTGCCGGCACCAGAATACGGCCGTCCTTCCGTTCAAAAGCGACACCGTTGCGATCAAGAAGCTGCTCCAGCACGGCAAGCGAAGCAGTGTTGAATATCAATCCGGCAAGCCGCAGGCCGCGTCCATGCAGGTCTGGCACATGGCCACCGAAGCGGCTCGCAAACAGCCTTGCCGGGATTGCCTCTATATTGCAATTGCTGAGCCGGAATTCCAGTGTTCCGTCATTGCCCTTTGTCATCGCAGCATGAAAGAGGCCCTGCAACAGCGCCGCAAAATCCCCAGGCTCCGTCTCGCACATGAGAATGCTGCGCAAGCCCACAACGCCATTGGCATGCACGGTCAGATGCGAGCGATCCGTCTTCGGATAGGCCAGACGCTGGCAGGTGAAGAAAAAGGCATCTGGTGCACGCAGATCCGCGGCAAAGGCCAGCCGGAAGCTTGCCTTTTCGCGCTTGCCTTCGGCATTGACAAAGGCACGCGAGAACTCGACCATCTGTCCGCCGGAAATGCCCCTGCGCTTGAATTCGGCATGGTCGGCGCGTGAATCCGCGGTCTTGAAGGCAATGCCGGAAAAACCATCCGCGCCATTACGGAAACGATAGGCCTGATCGCGCAGCGTAAAGCTGTTTGAGCGCACATTTGCCGCCTGATAAAGCGCCGGGCGATCCACAGCCAGCATTTCGAGATAGGTATCATCGGCAAAAAAACTGCACGCATTGGCAGTGCCGAAAGGATGTTGCGCATCGGGCGCAACCGTAAAACCCAGCCGGGTCAGTCTCGCGCGCGCCTCAGCCAGTTGCGCCACTGGAAGCACCAGATGGTCAACCGCACGGGCATTGCGCGCGAGATCATTCTTCATGCGTCATACCAAACGGCTCTGCTCGATTGCCGCCTCGATGAAGGAGGCAAACAGCGGATGCGGTTCAAACGGACGCGACTTCAGTTCCGGGTGGTACTGCACACCGATGAACCATGGATGGTCAGGATATTCCACCGTTTCCGGCAGAACGCCATCGGGCGACATGCCGGCAAATTGCAGGCCGGCTGCTTCAAGGCGATCCTTGTAGTCAATATTGACTTCATAGCGGTGGCGGTGACGTTCCGAAATTTCGGTCGCACCATATATCTGCGCAATCTTGGAGCCTGGCTTGAGTGCCGCTTCATAAGCACCAAGACGCATCGTACCGCCGAGATCGCCGGCTTCGGCACGCTTTTCCAGCATGTTGCCACGCAGCCATTCCGTCATCAGGCCAACAACCGGTTCATCGGTCGGACCGAATTCGGTCGAGGAGGCATTCTTGATGCCGACCAGATTGCGCGCAGCCTCGATACAGGCCATCTGCATGCCAAAGCAGATGCCGAAATATGGCACCTTGCGTTCACGCGCAAATTTCGCCGCCAGAATCTTGCCTTCCGAACCGCGCTCGCCAAAGCCACCCGGCACGAGAATACCGTGAACCTTTTCTAGATAAGGTGCCGGATCCTCATGTTCGAAGACTTCCGACTCGATCCAGTCGAGATTGACCTTCACCTTGTTGGCAAGGCCCCCATGATGCAGCGCCTCGATCAGCGACTTGTAGGCATCCTTCAGACCGGTATATTTGCCAACAATGGCGATGGTGACCTCGCCTTCCGGATTGTGCAGACGGCTGGAAACTTCTTCCCAGCGATCCATGCGTGGCTTTGGTGCCGGATCAATGCCGAATGCGGCCAGAACTTCCGAATCAAGCCCTTCCTTGTGATAGGCCATCGGCACATCATAGATGGTGGCCACATCAAGCGCCTGAATGACCGCACTTTCACGCACATTGCAGAACAGCGACAGCTTGCGGCGTTCCGAGTCCGGAATTTCGCGGTCTGCGCGCACCAGGAGGATATCCGGTGCAATGCCGATCGAACGCAGTTCCTTGACCGAATGCTGCGTCGGCTTGGTCTTCAGTTCACCTGCCGCCGGAATATAAGGCATCAGGGTCAGATGGATATAGACAGCCGCACCACGCGGCAGCTCATTGCCCAGCTGACGAATCGCCTCCAGGAACGGCATGGCTTCAATATCGCCAACCGTGCCGCCGATTTCGCACAGGACGAAATCAAAATCCTCATTACCTTCAAGAATGAAACTCTTGATCTCATCGGTCACATGCGGAATGACCTGAACCGTCGCACCGAGATAATCGCCGCGGCGTTCCTTCTCGATGATGTTACGGTAAATGCGACCGGTAGTGATATTGTCCTGCTTGTTGGCAGGACGGCCGGTGAATCGCTCATAGTGACCGAGATCAAGGTCGGTTTCGGCACCATCGTCAGTGACGAACACCTCACCATGCTGGTAAGGCGACATCGTGCCGGGATCGACGTTCAGATAAGGGTCGAGTTTACGGATACGCACGCGGTAGCCGCGTGCCTGGAGGAGTGCAGCCAGTGCTGCTGCGGCAATGCCTTTTCCGAGGGAGGAAACCACGCCGCCTGTGATGAAAACATATCGCGCCATGGGCTTACCTCGTTAGACTGTCCTGATTGATTCCGCCACAAAAAAATGCACTCGCCTGCAACTTTTTCACAATGCCTAGCGAATTTGACACGATCAGCAGCAAGAATCGGCGTTGAACAAAGAAAAACCGGAGAATTCTCTCCGGACAGCTCTGGTGATCTCTTACCAATCACTGCCCATCTTTTCTATGCCGAAGCCCAAAATCCACAGGCTTCTCATCATGGGAGCCGGCAACAGAAATGGCCGGACAATGTCCGGCCATTGCACCGATTTCAGAGCAGATTAAAGAACGATCACTTCCGTACCAATGCTGACCCGATCAAACAGATCCATCACATCTTCATTGGTCATACGGAAGCAGCCATTGGAGGCCGAGCTGCCGATCGTCCATGGCTGGATCGTGCCGTGAATACGGACATAGGTATCCTTGTTGCCCTGGAACAGATACATGGCGCGCGAGCCAAGCGGATTGCCCGGACCACCATCCATGCCGTTCTTGTATTTGCCATACCGGGCCGGATCGCGTTCGATCATTTCCTTGGTCGGAATCCAGCGCGGCCATTCGCGCTTGGCGTTGATCGTTGCCTTGCCCTTGAATTCAAGTCCCTGTTTGCCGACGGCAATGCCGTAACGACGCGCGGTGGTTGGCGTTTCAACGAAATAGAGGAAACGCTGTTTCGGATCGATCACGATCGTGCCTGGCTTGTAACCAGAAAACGCAACTTCCTGGGCGCGGTATTTCGGATCGATATTGTACTTGTTCAGACTGACCGTTTTTGCTGCAGCCTTGGCAGTGTTCTTCTTCTTTGCCTTGCCAGGCTTTGCTTTCGCATCCGTGGTCAGGTTGACCTTGTTGACATTGGAGGCAGACGCAGCTGCCTGCGCATCCGCATTGACTGGTGCGGAAAATGCTGCCCCTCCCAGACACAAACTGGCAATGCCAGCAATGAGGATTTGGCGTGAAAACATGGTCATATTCCAAAAGCCTGAAATGCAGTGACGGTTCGGTCGCTCTTTTGCGTCAACTGACGTTTTGCCTGTCCATAACGCAATTCGGCGGCCTTCTCAATTCGGCCTCAACATCCGCCGAACGATTCGACCGCACTATTGCGTAGCTGCAACAGTTTGCTCCCATTTTGTTAATAAAATAAAAACCGGCCCTCACGAGCCGGTTTTCCATGTCCAAAATGGGCCTGCTTACTGTGCGCTTGGCACCTGGCTTGCAGGTTCACTTGGCGCTGCCGGAATGTCACTTGGCTGTTCTGCCGGTGCAGGTGCTGATTCTTGCGTTGCCGGCGCGCTGTTGCTGCCCGGCCCGCCAAGCTGGTCAAGAATGCCACCGCCACTTGCAGGCGCAGACTGTCCCCCCACTGCTTCAGGAATACGATCCAGAATATCCGTCGGACGTTCACCATAACGCGCCATGATGCCAAGCGTCAGCGAGGTGATGAAAAAGCCAAGCGCCAGAATGGCCGTGGTGCGCGTCAAGGCATTGGCTGCGCCGCGCGCGGTCATGAAGCCCGAACCGCCGCCAATTCCCAAACCACCGCCTTCCGAGCGCTGAATGAGCACGACGCCAACGAGAGCCAGCACGATCAACAGATGAATGACAATGACTACTGTCTGCATAGGTTACAGTTCTTTATATCTTTGTACTGCCAGCTACCTTTGCCTGACCGGCGATGAAGCGAGGCTGCAACATAACAATCTTGTTGCCGCTCTTTACACGCTATCGCCGCATAATCCAAGCCCCGCCCCCCCGATTTGCGCCAAGGTAATTCGCTCAGAGATTGCGATAGGTCTCACATATGGCGAGGAAATCGGCCGCTTTCAAGCTTGCCCCGCCGACCAGCGCGCCATCCACATCGGCAACGCCAAGCAGTTCGCCGGCATTGGATGGCTTGACCGAACCACCATAGAGAAGACGCAGATGCGCGCCCTTGGCGCCATAGCGTTCAATGAGCTGTTCACGCATGAAGGCATGCACTGCCCGCACATCCTGCACGGTTGGTGTCAGTCCCGTGCCAATTGCCCAAACCGGCTCATAGGCAATGATCGTGTTGCTGGCGTCCACATCATCCGGCAGAGAGCCGGCAAGCTGCGCGCCAATCACATCCAGCGTCTTTTCCGCCTTGCGTTCATCCGCCGTTTCACCCACGCAGACAATGGCGACAAGACCGGCAGCCCAGGCAGCCCTTGTCTTGGCATTGACCATCTCATTGGTCTCGTGATGATCGGTGCGGCGTTCGGAATGACCGACAATGACATAGGTTGCGCCGGCTTCCTTCAGCATTTCCGCTGAAATATCACCCGTATGGGCACCAGACACCTTTGCATGGCAATCCTGCCCGCCAAGACCAAGCGTTTCGCCTTCCAGCGTTTCAGCCGCACGAGAGAGCAGCGTTGCCGGCACACAGATCGCCGCATCAAGCTTACGGCCGAGATCCGAGCTGAGACCGGCGGCAATCGCGCGCAATTCTGTCAGAGACTCACCCGTTCCATTCATTTTCCAGTTGCCAGCCACAAATGGTCGGATTCCTGGGGTCATGTCATTCTCCCTCGCCTTGGCGTAACGCTTTCACGATGCCACAGATTTTCTGCATCGATTTTTTGCTCTGACTAAGCATATTCGTGCCGCAATGCAATTGTTCTACGGAGCATTATTGAATCAGACGCTTGCATATCCGGCTTGCTTAAGGTTATCCCCAAGGCAAGGAGTGCCCGGATGATGCCGGGCGACACATCAGTTTCAAAGGGTTTGCTATGCTTGAAAGCCTGCGCTCAGCCGCCCAATCCTGGATAGCCAAGATCCTGCTTGGCATACTCATTCTGAGTTTCACCGTTTGGGGCATTGCAGATGTCTTCCGTGGCGGAATCAATGGCAATGCTATCCTGATCGCAGGTGGATCAGAAGTCAGCCCGGATGATTTCCGCTTTGCCTACGAACAGCAGTTGAGCCGCCTGTCACAGCAGTTCCGTCAACGCCTGACGCGCGAACAGGCAAAAGCGATAGGGCTCGACAATCAGGTCTTGAGCGAGCTTGCGGCCGGTGTCGTACTGGATGAACAGGCACGCAACATGCAGCTTGGCCTGTCCAAGGATGGCATTGCCCGGCTGACCGCGGAAGATCCGGCCTTTCATGACGCCAGCGGACGTTTCAACCGCCAGCTGTTCAATGTTGTTCTGCGTCAGGCAGGAATCCGCCCCGACGATTATCTGGAAAACCGCGCCAAGGTGGCACGCCGCCAGCAGATTGTGGAAGCTGCGACCGATGGCCTGAAAATGCCAGCAACCATGCTCAAGGCCCTTGCCCTTTACCAGGGTGAAAGCCGCAATGTCGATTTCCTGACGGTTCCGGTCGAAAAGCCGGACGCCATCCCCAATCCGTCCGATGATGTATTGAAGACCTATTTTGACGAGCACAAGGACGAGTACAAGGCGCCGGAATACCGCAAATTCACCTATGTGAAGCTTGAGCCATCCGACATTGCCGATCCGGCTGCGATCACGCAGGAAGAAATTCAGGCCTATTACGACAAGAACAAGGATCGCTACGGCACGCCTGAAAAGCGCACGATCGAGCAGATCAATTTTACCGACATGGCTTCAGCCAAGGCCGCACTCGACAGGATCAAGGCTGGAACAGGCTTTGAGGATATCGGCAAGGAACAGGGCAAGACGGGTGATGATCTGAAGCTTGGTACTTTTGAAAAGAGCGCCTTGCCGGACAGCGCCATTGCCGAAGCGGCCTTTGCCCTGCCACTGAACGGTGTCAGCGATGTTGTCGAGGGTGCCTTTGGTCCGGTTCTGTTGCGCGTTACCGCCATCGAACCAGGTCATACCAAGACACTTGCAGACGTCTCGGATGAAATCCGCAACACGCTTGCAACCAATCAGGCACTCAATGACCTTTCCGGCGTGCATGACGCCTATGAGCAGGATCGTTCGGAAGGCAATTCCATGGCCGATACGGCAAGGAAGCTCAATCTGAAGACCGTGACCATTGAAGCGGTTGATGCGGAAGGCAATGATCCTTCCGGCAAGCCTGTTGATCTTCCCAATACACAGGCGCTGCTGCCAGCCGTGTTTCAGGCTGATCAGGGCTTTGACAATGATGCGCTGACGCTCGGCAACAATGGCTATCTCTGGTATCAGGTCGATGACATCACCCCGGCGCATGATCGCACGCTTGATGAGGTCACGGACAAGGTCATTGCTGCCTGGAAGGAAGAAGAAGCTGCCCGTCGCCTGACAGCACGCATGGAGGAGCTGAAGAAACGCGTTGATGGTGGCACAACGCTTGATGCACTTGCCAGCGAACTGGGACTTGAAAAGCAGACCAGGATGGGTGTGACGCGCGCAACCAATGATGCCAGCATCGGATCAGCGGCGGCAGCGCAGATTTTCCGTGGTCCCGATGGTCTCGTCGGCATAGCCCCGGCCCCGGCGGGCAATGCGCAGATCCTGTTCAAAGTGACGTCCGTGACCGAACCGGCTGGTGCGGGCGCAGACTCCATTCCTGAGGCACAGCGGAACTATCTTGCCCGTGCTGTTTCCGATGATGTTCTGGAACAGCTTGTTGGTGAATTGCAGAAACAATATCCGGTCAGGGTCAACCAGGATCTTCTCAACCGCGTCCTGGCATTCTGATCGAGGGGATAAGCAAATGGCAGATATGAAACCATATATCGCCAAGGCAGCTTCTGGCGTGCCGCTGTCGCGTGAGGATGCCGAGGCTGCTTTCGACATCATGATGTCCGGTCAGGCCACGCCATCGCAGATTGGCGGTTTTCTGATGGCGCTGCGCGTGCGTGGCGAGACCGTGCCGGAAATTGTCGGGGCGGTTGCCTCCATGCGCTCGCGCATGCTGCCGGTCAACGCCCCTGAAAATGCCATCGATATTGTCGGCACCGGCGGCGACCAGTCCGGCTCCTATAATGTGTCGACCTGTGCCGCCATGGTAGTTGCAGGCGCTGGCGTTCCGGTGGCCAAGCATGGCAATCGCGCGCTCTCCTCTCGTTCCGGCGCGGCCGACACGCTGGCCGCCCTGGGCATCAATATTGAAGCCGATGCCGAAACCATCAGCCGCTGCATCAGCGAAACCGGCCTTGGTTTCATGTTTGCTCCCATGCACCATTCGGCCATGCGCCATGTCGGCCCGTCGCGTGTTGAGCTCGGCACACGCACGATCTTCAATCTTCTGGGCCCCCTCTCCAATCCGGCCAGCGTCAAGCGTCAGCTGGTTGGTGTCTATTCGCCGGAATGGGTCGAGCCTGTCGCCCATGTGCTGAAGGATCTTGGCTCGGTTGCCGCATGGGTTGTGCATGGCGACGGTCTTGATGAAATGACCACCACCGGGGCGACGAAAATTGCCGCGCTCGAAAATGGCAAGGTTCGCCTGTTTGAAATCACGCCGGAAGAAGTCGGACTTGCCCGTGTCGAGCCGCAGGCGCTCAAAGGTGGCGATGCGGCTGAAAATGCCGTTGCACTGCGCGCCGTGCTGGATGGCGCGAAAAACGCCTATCGTGATATCGTACTCCTCAATGCAGGTGCAGCACTTGTCATTGCCGACAAGGCTCAAGATATAAGACAGGGCATTGAGCTTGCTGCACAATCAATTGATACTGGCGCGGCATTGACCGTATTGCAGAAACTGATTGCCGTTTCCAACGGCATGTCTGCCTGATCGAGGAACAAGCATTGTCCACCGACATTCTCCGCAAGATTGAAGCCTATAAGCGCGAGGAAATTGCCGCTGCCAAGGCAAAGCTGCCGCTTGATGAACTGAAGGCGCGCCTTGTTGATCAGGACAGGACACGTGGCTTCAAACAGGCGCTGGAAGCAAAGCGCGCTGCCGGACAGTTTGCGCTGATTGCCGAAATCAAGAAGGCAAGCCCGTCCAAGGGGCTGATCCGGCCCGATTTCAACCCGCCAGCACTGGCAAAGGCCTATGAACTTGGCGGGGCTGCCTGCCTTTCCGTACTCACCGACACACCATCCTTTCAGGGCGCACCAGAATTCCTGACCCAGGCACGCGCTGCCTGCAACCTGCCTGCCCTGCGCAAGGATTTCCTGTTCGACACCTATCAGGTTTATGAAGCACGCAGCTGGGGTGCCGATTGCATCCTGATCATCCTGTCCAGTGTGGATGATGACCTTGCCAGGGCGCTTGAGGAAACCGCCTTTGAACTTGGCATGGACGCGCTTATCGAAGTGCATGACGAAGCCGAGATGGAACGCGCGTTGAAACTGTCATCGAAACTGGTGGGCGTCAATAACCGCAATCTGCGCACCTTTGAAGTCGATCTCGCTGTTTCCGAACGACTCGCAAAGATGGTGCCGTCAGACCGTTTGCTCGTCGGTGAAAGCGGCATTTTTACCCATGATGACTGCCTGCGGCTGGAAAAAGCCGGTATTGGTACATTCCTGATCGGCGAAAGCCTGATGCGCAAGGCCGATGTGGCGGTCGCCACGCATGAACTACTGACCGGCAAGGCCTGACCATGGTATCCAGGCTCACACATATCGACCAGTCTGGCGCGGCCAATATGGTCGATGTCGGCAACAAGGACGAAACGGATCGCATCGCCATTGCCGAAGGCGCGGTGAAAATGAAACCGGAAACGCTTGCCCTCATTCTGGAGGGCAATGCGGCCAAGGGTGACGTCATCGCAACAGCGCGCATTGCAGGCATCATGGCAGCCAAGAAAACGGCTGATCTCATTCCGCTTTGCCACCCGCTGATGCTGAGCAAGGTTGCCGTCGACATCACCCCGGATCATGATCTGCCGGGGCTCCATGTTCGTGCCATCGCCAAACTCAAGGGCCGCACAGGTGTGGAGATGGAGGCACTCACGGCCGTTTCCGTCACATGTCTGACAATCTATGACATGGCCAAGGCAGCCGACAAACACATGGAAATCACGGGAATTCGTGTGGTTGAAAAATCCGGTGGCAAATCGGGCGACTGGAAAATCTGATTTCACCTGCCGTAACAGAGGCGCACATGTCCATGCTGTCCGTCGATGAAGCGCTTGAGCGCATCCTGTCCTCCGTCATGCCAACCGGTACAGAAACCGTGCCGATTGCCGAGGCTGGCAACCGGATTCTGGCAGAACCTGTCATCGCCAGACTGAATCAGCCGCCTTTCGACTGCTCGGCCATGGATGGCTATGCGCTGATTGCGCCAGAGCCGGTCACCTACCCTTTTACGGCTGAAATCATTGGCGAATCGGCTGCGGGCATGCATTTTACTGGCACGCTTCACCCCGGACAGGCCGTGCGCATTTTCACAGGCGCCCCCTTGCCTGATGGCGCGGATACGGTTGTCATACAGGAAAACACCGCGCGTACCGGCAATCAGGTTACGATTCTTGATGGTGTCAGCAAGGGCCGCCATATCCGTCGTGCCGGACTTGATTTTACCATGGGCGAGATGCTGGTCGAAACGGGAACAAGACTTGATGCGCGTCACCTTGCCCTGACTGCTGCAAGCGGCAATGCCACCGTGACGGTGGCGAAAAGGCCGCGCATCGCCATCCTTGCAACCGGCAATGAACTCGTGCTTCCCGGCACGCCTCCCGGCCCGGATCAGATCATTGCATCAAATAATTATGCCATCGGCGCGATCGTCCGCAGCGCCGGCGGCATTGCTGATGACCAGGGCATTCTGCATGATAATCTCGACATGATCACCACCGCGATTGACGCGGCGATTGCACGCGGATCCGACATTATTGTCACCTCTGGCGGCGCTTCTGTCGGAGACCATGATTATGTTGCCGCCGCCCTCAAGGCAAATCAGGTCGAGATCGGCTTCTGGAAAATCGCCATGCGCCCCGGCAAGCCGCTCATGTATGGACGAAAAACCATTAGCGGCCGAGTGGTGCATTTTCTAGGACTGCCCGGCAATCCGGTTTCAAGCTTCATCTGCAGCCTCGTCTTCCTGCGCCCGCTCATTGCGACACTCACAGGCCTGAAACAGACCGTCACACCGCAGCCAGCCATCCTCGGTGTCGACATGCCAACCAATGGCGAACGCCGGGATTTCGTCCGCGTCAAGCTGGAATCAGATGCAACAGGACGGCTTGTCGCTACGCCTTTTCCGGTGCAGGATTCTTCCATGTTGACAGCTCTGGCAAGGAGCGACGCCATTCTGATCAGGCGCGAAAATGCACCAGCCGCCAGGGCCGGCGATGACTGCGAGATCGTTCCCTTATGATAAAGAGCGGAAAATCAGCACCTATCGTTCTGTTTTTACTGCCAAATCGTAAACCCACCCGGCAGATGCCCGACAAACATGACGTTTCGGTCTTTTGAAAAGCGGAACAGGCTTTAATCTTTTTAAAACCATTGCAGAACAAGACTGGAACATATAGTGTTCGTTCTGGTTTTGTTTTTCTCGATTCTGTCGGAGGGCCGTTCGCATGTTAACCCGCAAACAGCACGAGCTTTTGCTGTTTATACACGAGCGACTGAAAGAAACGGGCATTCCGCCATCCTTCGATGAAATGAAGGAAGCGCTTGACCTTGCCTCGAAATCCGGCATCCATCGTCTGATCACGGCGCTGGAAGAACGCGGCTTCATCCGTAGGCTTCCCAACCGGGCACGCGCGCTGGAAGTTGTCCGCCTGCCTGATTCCATCGCCCCTGGGCTCAATGCGAAGAAGAAGTTCGCGCCAAGCGTGATCGAAGGCAGTCTCGGCAAGACACCACTGCCGAACAATGCAATTCCCATCTCGGCCAATAATGACTCGACCCGCACGGTTTCCGTGCCTGTCATGGGCCGCATTGCAGCCGGCGTACCAATCTCGGCCATCCAGAATCAGACCCACATGCTGAACCTGCCACCGGAAATGATCGGCCCCGGTGAGCATTATGCACTTGAAGTCAAGGGCGACTCGATGATCGAGGCCGGCATTTTTGATGGCGACACGGTCATCATCAAGCGCAGCGACAGCGCAACGCCGGGTGAAATCGTGGTGGCTCTGGTCGATGATGAAGAAGCAACCCTGAAACGCTTCCGGCGCAAGGGCGACTCCATCGCGCTTGAAGCAGCCAATCCGGCCTATGAAACCCGGATCTTTGGCCCTGACCGCGTACGCGTACAGGGCAAGCTGGTGGGGTTGATACGCCGCTATTAATGCGCCCTCGTCAAGGTGCCCCCTTATGATACACTGTCGAAATGCGCCAGATCGCGCTTCCGCATGTGGCGCTTCAAATGGACAGATTTGAAATGGACAGATTTGCTGCTTGATGTCGCGTGCCGACCGTCAACATGCATGAAAACAAAACTATTATAAATCAACAAAATAATCTGTTTTCCTGAATCAGATTATCAACCCTCTTTCTGTTATTGCAAACAGGCCTGCCTAGTCATTCTCATCTTCCATTGCCCCTGTCGGATTATTCTTGTGCCAGACGTTTCTGCTGCTGATAACTATCAGGCAATCCGCGTGCTGCGCGTGAATGGAGTCTGTGCTCATGCCATGGCCGCACTGGCACGCCTATGGCAAAGCGCAGCACGATGCCATGGTCCCCCGCCATCAGACTTGCCGGTTGCGACCAGTCTTCGGTCAGCATGGCCCTGGAAACAGGAAGCCCGTCTTGCCTTTCCGGCCATTTCATTTCCGCTTCTACCCCACCATCATCGTTTTCAGCAGCCAAGACTGTCATGGCACGAGCGGCTGGTGCCCCGTCCGGCCAGTGCCTGTCCTCCAGCCAGATTTCCAGTGCACCGGCCAGAGCAAGCTGCTGGCGTGTGATGGTCAGCTTGTCCGGATCTTTGCAGCGCAAGGATTTTCCGGGAATTGCCAGAACGACAATATCACCAATATTGCAGGCAGCCTCCTCCATGGCCGGCCGGTTCGTATAGGTCAGCATCCGCCCATCGCGCAGGCTGATTGCGCATAGCCCTTCCTCACAGAGAAAACTATCGTCCGTGATAGATGCTACCGCGCCACTGCTGCTTTGGCGGGGCGGCAGGAAGGCACGGACGAGATAGGCTTTGCCCCAATTATCTTTCGTGAACCTGGACGGACGCGTCTGATTAAGCGCCATATCGCCATTGGAAAGCCGCACGGCCACAAGCTTTGCATCTTCCGAGACGAGAATGTCGGGCATTGGCGCGCGGATGAAGACAACAAGACCGATGACCATGAGTGGTACAGCCAGAAGCCTTAACCACGTCGTGAGCGTAACGAGCAGGATGATCGCCAATGCCCAGCTGAGAAGTGTGGGCACAGGCATGGCGCCTGGATTGCCATCCGGCGCCCATGCAGCCACATTTTCTGCAATCGCACGCACCAGCCAGACGCCGAACCCCATGATCTGCAATGGCAACCAGTCGAGCTCAACAGGCATCAACAACAGCCCCAGCACGCCAAATGGCATGATGATCAGGGATATGGCAGGCAGCGACAGAACATTGCCGACGAGTCCTAACGGAGCGGTATTGTTGAAGTGATAGGCGGCAAAAACACCGCTGGCAGCTCCGGCGACAATTGATGTTGCGGCGGTAAAGAACACCGGTCTTGCAATCATGCTGGCAAACGGGCTTGCGCCGGGAATCCCCACTGGCGCAGGCTGCTCATTACCGGCATGTCTTTTCAGCCACCACGCATAGGCTGCAATCAGCGCGGCGGTGGCTGCAAATGACATCTGGAAACTCGGCCCCAGCACTTCATGCGGCGTGATGGCGATGGTCAGCATGGCTGCAATGGCAATATTGCGCATGCTCATGGCGCGCCGGTCGGAAAGTACGGCAAGCAGCATGACGACGATCATGATATAGCTGCGCTGTGCGGCGATATCCGCGCCCGACAGAGCAAGATAGAACGTGCAGCTCAACAGCGACAGAAAGGCTGCGATCTTTTTCACCGGATAGCGCAGACTGAAACCGGGAAACAGCGCAAAGAGCGAGCGCAGGGATACCATGACCACTCCCGCCGCCAGCGCCAGATGAAGCCCCGATATGGACAGGATATGCGCCAGACCTGCCTTGCGCAGATCCTCATTGGTCTTGTCACTGATCCCGGCGCGGATTCCCGTAATCAACGCTGCCGCAACACTGCCATCCTCCCCGGCAAGTGTGGTCTCAACCCGCTCCGATATCCGTACGCGCAGGGCAGCGATCCAGCTGCTTGCCTGCCCATGGATTCCCTCTGCCGGAGGTACGTTGACCAGTCTGGGCGTACCCAGAAAAAAACCATTGGCACCAATACCCGTGAAATAGCTGTTGAAGGCAAAATCATAATTGCCCGGACGAACCGGGCCGGATGGCATGCGCAGGCGCACAAAACCCTGAAGTCCGCTTCCGACAGATGTTGCAGCGGGAATATCGTGCGCTGTCACCCGTACGCGCTGCGGTGCATGGCGCAATTGGGGTCTCGCAGTGTCAAGGACATCCAGCGTGATGCGAAAACTGTCCTTATCCTGCTGTTCAAGCATCACAACCCGTGCTGTCAGGTAAGTCGTGACATCAGAACCCAGAATTTGCGTGGCGCGCCGCTCTGTCTCGCATTTTGCGGCAAGAAGCCCGACCAGTATGGCCAGCGCCAGATTGGTGAGACTGGCCGCAACAAAATGATGCCGCACACCATAGCGCAGCAATACAGTCAGACATGTCAGGGCAACAAGCGGTGTCCAGTTTGGCTCGAATGGCAAGGTGAAATAGATAACCGCCCCCATTCCCATGAAAACCGGCAGGAACAGAAAAGCCGTGCCGCGCGCGGTTTCCGTCGCAATTGCCCCCTGCAACAACTGGAACTGCCGCGCGCCATAAAACCTGCATGTTTCAAAAAATGAAGGATGCTTCGCGCCAGCATCGGAGGGCTGTAATGGCAGGCTGTCAGAGCCATCCGCGAAAGCCTGCTCCCTCTCCGGCGTCCTGGCGCGAAAAGCCACCTCGGCAGCACCCGCAAGGAGTGCGCGCTCATTTGCCTCGCCGGTTTCGTTCCCTTTCAATACGCGCGTCATTCCCCCGCCTGACTGCGTAATCTGCTGCTGGCCCGCAGCATTGCCTGCATGGAGGATAGCGCAATTCAGATACAACCAAAAGGCAATCTGCGAGCAGCAATGCAATCATTTGTTTTGACTGCAATTCTGCCTTCTCAACTTCGTGAAAGTCATTCTAGGCCCTTGCGCGCACGGCTGTCTGTGATACATGAACCGCAACGAAAATGGGAATTGCATGTTGGTGAACCGCCAACCTGTGCTTTCCCCGATGCAACGTCTTCCCGCCGGAATCAACTGACGGGATTCATCTTTTCGAACGCGCCTCAAGCCTGCTGATTGACGGCGGCGCGCGGCATAGTGGAGCTATCATGTCGAAACCGGTTATCACCCGTTTTGCCCCTTCGCCCACGGGATTTCTTCATATTGGCGGTGCGCGCACTGCGCTGTTCAACTGGCTTTACGCCAAGCATTGCGGCGGCAAGATGCTGCTGCGCATTGAAGACACCGATCGTGAGCGTTCCACGGAAGCCGCAACCGCAGCCATTCTTGATGGCCTGACCTGGCTTGGCCTTGACTGGGATGGCGAAGCAATTTCACAGTTTGAACGCGCTCCGCGTCATCGTGAAGTGGCCGAAGAGCTGGTCGCCCGCGGTCAGGCTTATTATTGCTATGCCACACCGGAAGAGCTGGAAGAAATGCGCGAAAAGGCCCGCGCTGAAGGCCGTCCGCCACGCTATGACGGCCGCTGGCGCGACCGTGATCCAGCAGAGGCCCCTGCGGGCGTCAAGCCTGTTATCCGCATCAAGGCACCACGCGAAGGCGAAACCGTCGTTCATGATGCCGTTCAGGGCGAAGTGCGTTTCCCGAACAAGGATCTGGACGATTTTATCATCCTGCGCTCGGATGGTACACCGACCTATATGCATGCCGTCGTCGTGGACGACCATGACATGGGGGTCACCCATATCATTCGCGGCGATGACCACCTGACCAATGCAGCCCGCCAGACCATCATCTACAAGGCCATGGGATGGGATGTGCCGCAGATGGCACATATTCCTCTGATCCATGGCGCTGATGGCGCAAAGCTGTCCAAGCGTCATGGCGCATTGGGCGTCGATGCCTATCGTGCCATGGGCTATCTGCCGGCTGCCCTGCGCAACTATCTGGTGCGCCTTGGCTGGAGCCATGGCGATGATGAAATCATGTCGACCGAACAGATGATTGAATGGTTCGACGTAAAGGACATCAACAAAGGGGCTGCCCGTTTCGACTTCCAGAAACTGGAGGCCATCAATGGCGTCTATATGCGCGCCAGCAGCGACAGGGAACTTCTGGATGCGTTGATTTCAGTCCTGCCGGAAATTGAAGACGGCACCGATCTTCTGGCTGCAATCAAAGAAAAGGGCACAGAACAGCTTCTTGCCGCCATGCCGGGCCTGAAAGAACGCGCCAAGACGCTGGTTGAACTGGCCGATGGTGCAAAATTCATCTTTGCCAAACGTCCGCTTGCACTGGATGAAAAAGCGGCCAGCCTGCTGAATGATGAAGGCCGCGCCGTGCTGAAATCCATCCTGCCAGAACTTGAGGCCGCCCAGGAATGGACAAGTGAATCACTTGACGCCATCGTGCGCGCCTTTGCCGAAAAGTCCGGCCTGAAACTTGGCAAGATTGCGCAACCCTTGCGTGCCGCATTAACAGGACGCGCCACTTCTCCGGGCGTCTTCGATGTGCTTGCCGTGCTTGGCCGCGAAGAATCTTTGGGCCGTATACGCGATCAAATCGTTTAATATGCCGGTTTTCACGAAGGCGTGACGGAAGGTTTGAATTTAGGCCAAATTGTGCATTGCATCATGTACGGTTTTGGATAGTTTGGCGTTTAAATTCTGTAGCATTTTATAGGAATGGGGGGTTCCTGTTGCTATCTGGAGCCTGAATTCAAGAATATTACTACAGGAAAAAACAGGCGATTAGATATAAGCCGTACCCAACGGCGAGAAGGATACGAAAGGAAAAACGATGTCAGAACGGACAGCCAGCTTTACCCTCGACGGCAAGACTTTCGAACTCCCTGTGCGAAAAGGCACCGTCGGTCCGGATGTCGTTGATATTGGCCCGCTCTACAAGAATGCAAAGGTTTTCACCTACGATCCTGGTTTCACTTCGACGGCATCCTGTGAATCCAAGATCACCTATATTGATGGTGATGAAGGCGTTCTGCTGTACCGCGGTTATCCAATTGACCAGCTTGCCGAGCATGGCGACTTTCTCGAAACCTGCTACCTGCTGCTTTACGGTGAACTGCCAACGGCCGCTCAGAAGGCAGATTTCGATGAGCGTGTCACCCGACACACCATGATCCATGAGCAGATGACGAAGTTCTTCACCGGCTTCCGTCGTGATGCTCACCCGATGGCTGTCATGGTTGGCTGTGTCGGTGCCCTGTCGGCCTTCTATCACGACTCGACCGATATCACCGACCCGCATCAGCGCATGGTCGCTTCGATCCGCCTGATCGCCAAGGTGCCGACGCTGGCTGCCATGGCCTACAAGTACCACATCGGCCAGCCTTTCATGTATCCGAAGAACGACCTCGATTTCGCGTCGAACTTCCTGCACATGTGCTTTGCCGTTCCATGCGAGGAATACAAGGTCAACCCGGTTCTCGCCCGCGCCATGGATCGCATCTTCATTCTGCATGCCGACCATGAGCAGAACGCCTCGACCTCGACTGTTCGTCTGGCTGGCTCTTCGGGCGCAAACCCGTTTGCATGTATTGCGGCTGGCGTTGCCTGCCTGTGGGGCCCGGCCCATGGTGGTGCAAACGAAGCAGCGCTCAACATGCTCACTGAAATCGGCACGGTTGACCGCATTCCTGAATATATTGCCCGCGCCAAGGACAAGAACGATCCGTTCCGTCTGATGGGCTTCGGTCATCGCGTTTACAAAAACTATGATCCGCGCGCCAAGATCATGCAGAAGACCTGCCATGAGGTTCTCGCCGAACTTGGTATCAAGGACGATCCGCTGCTCGACGTTGCAATGGAGCTCGAAAAGATCGCCCTGACAGACGACTATTTCATCGAAAAGAAGCTCTATCCGAATATCGACTTCTATTCGGGCATCACGCTGAAGGCGCTTGGCTTCCCGACCGAAATGTTCACGGTTCTGTTCGCGCTTGCCCGTACCGTTGGCTGGGTCGCACAGTGGAAGGAAATGATCGAAGATCCGCAGCAGAAGATCGGCCGTCCGCGCCAGCTCTACACCGGGGCTAGCGAACGCGACTATGTTCCGATCTCGAAGCGCAAGTAAGCGTACTGCTTGAAATCAAAAAGGCCGGCGGGAAACTGCCGGCCTTTATTTTGTCCCCAAACGGTGGCTTCAGCCATGCCCACAATGTCGGACAGAGCGAGACAAGCCTCTCGGAACAACAGTTTGCAGATTTTCTTGAATCAGTTTCCAATCACGTTCTGCCCATGACAGGGCGAGCATGTTCAGCAAGACGAAGCACCACCGAAGCGCCGATGATGCCGGACGGCTGGTCGGTCTCCATGATGGTTTCGATTCGGTCGAAACCATCAAGCTGCGCCTGTCTGGCGCTGCCCGGTTGCATCAGCCGCTCAAGATAACGGGCAAGCTTGCCCGGCCGCACAAATTCATTGAAATATTCAGGCACCACCGGCTGGTCGGCGATGATGTTGGGCAGTGCCGCACTCCAGATCGTAATTCTCGGCACAAGAAACTTGCGGGCAAACCAGTCCGGCATATAACACAGCACTGTCGGAATACGCGACAGGGCAAGTTCCAGCGACACGGTGCCAGAGGCAGCCAAGGCTGCATCCGCCTTGGCGAAGGCCTGCCATTTTGCTTCCTCGCCGACCACGATGACCGGCTTGACCGGCCAGTTTTTTGACAGGTCACGCACCATGGCTTCAATGCGTGGCAATGTCGGCAGAATGACTTCCAGCTCGCTTACCCGGGCAGACAGTTCCGCAATCGCATCGCCAAAGGGCGCCATCAGCGATTGCACTTCGCTGCGCCGCGATCCGGGCAAAACCAGCAAGGTTTTCCGGCCGCCCACTTCGCGCTCTGCTTCGCGCGCAAGCTGTTTCGCGCGCGTTTGCACTAGCGGCGGGTAGCGCGTCAGCCTGTGGCCAACATAGGTCGATTCCGGGCCCTTTAACCGTTCCATGACGGCCGTTTCAAACGGCAGCACCGTCAACACATGGTCAATATAGGTGCGCATGGCCGGCGCACGCTCTGGCCGCCATGCCCAGACACTGGGCGCGATATATTTGACGATCGGAATGGATGGATCAGACTTGCGGATTCTTGCAGCAACCCTGTGGGTAAAATCAGGACTGTCGATCAACAAGACGCAGTCCGGCCTGGCGGCTACAATCGTCTTTGCCGTTTCGCGAATACGCATGATCAGACGCGGCAGTTTCTTCAGGATAGCCCCAAGACCAATCAGTGCAATCTCATGCGGATCAAACAGGCTGTCAAGACCGCGCGCTACCAGATGTTCGCCCCCTACGCCGACCAGCTCTACCGGGCGATCGGTCATGTCGCGCAAGGCATCCACCAGATCAGCGCCAAGCAGGTCGCCGGATTCTTCGCCCGCGACCACGGCCAGCTTCAGCGGACGGCGATTGGCGTCTGTCACTCCACTATGTCCTTTGCTTTCCGCCCCACTACTGTAATGAACAGGCCCTTTTCATTCGCCTTTGCGATTGTTTCGGCAAGCCCGAGAATGAAAGAACGCTGTCCTTCCACGGCAATGCCAGACAGGCCCGCACGTGCGGCATTTTCCACCGTCTGCACGCCAATGGCAGGCAGGTCGGCGCGCTCATCTTGCTGCGGCTTGGCCATTTTGACAAGCACCCCGCCGCGACGCGGTATGCGCCCCGCAGCGCGCAGCTCAACCACACGCTCGATCATGAGATCGGTACCTTCCGCCCCCTCAAGCGCAATAACGCGCCCGCCAGCCGCTATCGCCCCCTGCCCGATGTCCAGATCACCAAGCCGCAAGGCCGCCTCCTTGGCAAGGGTAATATCCTCGCACGCCTGCCGGTCGGGCACAGCCAAGGTAAGCCGTGTACCGGGTCTTGGTGCCAGCAAATGCGGTACGATCTCATGCGCACCAACAAGCGAAAAGCCAAAACGCTCAAGCAGGCGCATGAAGGCACGCAAAAGCGCATCATCACCCTTGCCAAGTGCCCCGAACATATAGGCCGCAGCACAAAGCGTCGGCCAGTTGAACTTGATATCCGTGAGATGTGGACGATTTTTGACACCGCCCGCCAATACCACGCGCCTGACGCCGGCCTGACGTAACACCTTGATCAGCACACCAAAGTCAACCGTCGAGATTTCCTGATGTTCATAACCATATAATTCCGCCGCAGCCTCACCGCGCAGCGGTAACAGGAAAGGCGGATTTCCATCCGCCTTTAGCGCCGCCGCGACACTGATCGGCAGCAATCCGTTCCCGGCTATGATCGCAATGCGATCCCTGGCGTTTACGCCTGTGACGCGATCATTCGTCTTCGTCGTCATCCCATGCCCCGCCAATGGTAGCACCCAGGGGTGGGGTACAGAAGGCGCGCTTGTTGCCCGTCTGAACAAAGGCGATCAGATCCGCGACAATCGGCGAATGCGGCATTTTTTCCAGAACGTCTTTCGCCCGTTCACGGATCGGCTTGGTGCGGTCGAACAGCATGTGCACCGCATGGCGCACATCATGAATATCGCTGCGCTTCATGCCCGAACGTTTCATGCCGATAATGTTGAGACCACCAAGATAGGCGTGCACCCCAATGGCGCTGCCATAAGGAATGAGGTCATGAGCCAGTGCCGCCATACCGCCAACAAAGGCATGATGGCCAACGCGGACGAACTGATGCACTGCCGCACCGCCACCAAGAATGGCATAATCGCCAATCACCGTATGGCCACCAACCATCACATTATTGGCGAAGGTGACATTGTTGCCCACGTCGCAGTCGTGCGCAACATGCGAATAGGCCAGAAACTGGCAATTATCGCCAATGCTGGTATAGCCGCGGCTGTTGTCGGAACCGCGATGCATGGTAACACCTTCGCGGATCTGGCAATTGATGCCAACATTCAGCGTGGTCGGGCCACCCTTATGCTTGCCATTCTGCGGATCACAGCCAAGAATGGCATGGGGATAGATCTTGGCACCTGCACCAATACGCGCCGCGTCAGTGACGACCACGTGGCTCATCAATTCGGAATTATCTCCGATGACCGCTCCGGCCTGAATATGGCAGAACGGGCCAACTGACACACCCTGCCCCAGCTCTGCGCCTGGCTCAACCAAGGCAGTCGGGTGAATAAAAGTCTCGCGCATTTCGCTTATGCCCTCTAGAGCTGCTCGTTCCGTCGGCGCCCTAACGATTAGTCTTCACGCATATCAGGAATGATATATGACCATCATCCGTGATATACTTATTCTGATCCGCCTACCATGGCTGAAATCTCGGCTTCAGCAACCTTGTGACCATCCACTTCGCCGATGCAAGCATATTTGGAGATGTTTCCGCGCTGTTTCAACTTGTTCACGCGAAGTTTGAGTTGATCGCCCGGCACGACAGGACGACGGAACTTCGCCTTGTCGATGGTCATGAAATAAACCAGTGGTGGCGCACCCTCGCCCGAATTCAGCACAGTGATGGCACCTGCCGTCTGCGCCATGGCCTCGATGATCAGAACACCCGGCATGATCGGCCGGCTCGGAAAATGACCGGTAAAATGCGGTTCATTGATCGAGACATTCTTGATGCCGGTCGCAGACTGATCACCATTGATATCGACAATACGGTCAATAAGCAGAAACGGATAGCGATGCGGCAGCGCGCGCAGAAGTGCCTGAATATCTGCCGCTTCCAACTTCTCTGGATGGATTTCACTCATCTGAGGATTGCTCCTTTCTCGACTTCCCGATGCTGCGAATATTCGCAATATCGCGGAACCATTGCTTTATGGGCCGTGCCGGAATTCCGCCCCAGCGTTCTCCATCCGGGATATCGTTCATGACACCGGACGCAGCAGCCACCTGCACACGCGAACCAATATTGAGATGATCGGCAAGACCAACACGGCCACCCAGCATGGTCTGGTCCCCAATCACACAGCTGCCGGAAATGCCACAATGGGCGGCAATGACACAGAACCGGCCGATGCGGACATTATGGGCGATCTGAACCAGATTATCGATCTTCGTACCTTCGCCAATCACCGTGTCGCTCAGCGCGCCGCGATCAATCGTCGTATTGGCGCCAATCTCGACATCATCCTGAATGATGACACGTCCAAGCTGCGGCATTTTTTCAAGCCCGGCTGGCCCTGGAACATAGCCGAATCCATCCTGCCCAATGCGCACGCCCGGATGCAGCGAGACACGATTGCCGATGAAAGCACACTGAATGGAAACGCCCGGCGCAATATAGCTGTCGCGGCCGATCTGGCAATTCTCACCAATGACCGCCGTTGCGGCAACCAATGTGCCAGATCCGATCGTAACGCCCTTGCCAATGACGGCCCCCGCCTCGACGGTTGCCCCCTCTTCAATGACTGCACTTGGATGAATGATCGCGCCATCCGAAATACCTGTTTCGCCAAGCCAGCTTTTCGGGCGCACGGAAGACGGAAACAGCAATCGTCCAATGGAGGCAAAATCCCGTTGCGGATTGGCTGAAACCAGCACTGCTATATCGAAGGGTACAGTATCGGCAACCGATTCCGGACATAGAACGCCAGCCGCCTTCACGCCCGCAAGCGACTCGGCATTTTTTCGGCCATCAACAAAGATCAGGGAATCCGCACTCGCATCGTTAATAGATGCCAATCGGATAACAGAACGCGATGCCAAACTTCGGTTCAGAAGTTTAGCACCAGTAAAATCAGCAATATCGCCTATCGTTATCTCTCGCGACGGCGTAAAAAAGAGAGGATCTGCCATCAATACACTTTCTTTCCCGGGGTATTACCCCCGGGAAAAGGCAAATCTATCAGAACTTGGTCGAAACACCGAAGTTGAAGTTCTGAACACGATCGCTGTCAGCCTTTGCAACCGGGATTGCATAGTCGAAGCGCAGCGGACCGAATGGCGAAGCCCACATCAGGCTGACGCCAACCGAAGCGCGCAGCTTGGCATCGTCACCTTCAACCGGCTGGCCACCAAGTTCAGAACGGTTACCATAGAGCGTTGCCGCATCGGCAAACAGCGCACCACGCACACCAAGGCTTTCAGGCAGGAGTGGCATCGGGAACTGAACTTCCGCCGTTGCATTGAAATAGGTGGTACCACCCAGCCAATAGCGCTTGCCACTAGCCGAATCCTGATATGGGCCAATACCGTTGAAGCGGAAGCCACGGATGATGTCGGAGTTGTTCTTGAACAGGTCGAAGATACGCGCACCGTCATCACCAAATTCATGGATATAACCGCCACCAATACCCAGCATACCGACAATGTCAGCTTCCTGCATGAGGGTCTGGTAATAGGTACCCTTGAAGGTGGTCTTGATGTACTTCGCATCCCCACCGAGACCAGCGAATTCCTGCAGGAACTTGGCATAGATGCCGTCATGCGGGTTATTCATGTCGTCAATGCTGTTGTAGGTAAGCGAATAGCTGACCGACGAACGCAGCCACGGGCTGTTTTCAGCAGCCTCAAGCAGAGCCGGCGCATAGTAGTCCGGATCCTTGCTCTCGAACAGGTCGTACTTTTCCTGAACGAGATTGTAAGCCAGACCAAGCGAGAAATTGTCGGTGATCGGCAGACCAAAGCGGATCGTGCCACCAGTCTGTTCGACATCATAGTCGCTGTTGACGCGATAGGTACGGCGATAGACGTCAAAGCCGGCTGAGACGCGATAACCCAGGAAATATGGCTCCGTGAACGACAGGCTGTAGTTACGGGCATGATCCTGACCACCACCCGCACTGATGCGCAGATACTGACCACGGCCGAGGAAGTTGCGCTCGGTGATCGAAGCTTCAATCTGGGCGCCAGGCGACTCGCCACCGGTTGCATAACCGGCGCCGATCGAGAATTCACCCGTCGACTTTTCAACCACATCAACAATCAGAATGACCTGATCCGGCTCCGCTCCCGGAGCCGTCGATATATTGACACTCTGGAAGAAGTTCAAAGCCTCCAGACGACGCTTTGCGCGCTGGACCAGGGTCTGGTTGAAGGCATCACCTTCATTCACGTCAAATTCACGACGGATGACATAGTCACGCGTCTTGTCATTACCGCGGATCTCGATGCGCTGAATATAGGCGCGTGGACCCTGATCGACACTATAAACGACCGAAATGGTGTGGTTTTCGAAATCGCGGTTACCGCGCGGCTCAACCCTGGCGAAGGCATAGCCATTACCGGCAACATTTTCAGTAATGGCCAGAACCGAATCTTCGATTTCCTTGGCACTGTAGGCATGACCCGTGCGCGTCTTGACCAGAGCGGCCAGACGATCCGTATCAACACCATCAACCGTCGATTCAACCGAAATGTCACCAAAGGTATAGCGCTGACCTTCATCCACCGTGATGGTGATGGTGTATTTGTTCGTCGCCGGATCAAGCACCGCATCCGAAGACAGAACGCGGAAGTCAGCATAGCCACGGTTGTAATAGAAGCGGCGCAGCGCTTCCTCGTCAGCCTGCAGACGCGCCTCATCATAAACGTCATTGCGGGTGAGCCACGACAGCGGGTTCGAGCGCTTGGTCGAGATCACATCACGCAGACGGCGGCCACTGAAAGCCTGATTGCCAACAAAGATGATATCCTCGATCTTGGTACGCGAACCTTCATTGATCTCAAAGACAACATTGACGCGCCCCTGACCAAGGTCAACCGTGCGCGCATTCACAGTGGCGTCACTGCGGCCAATACGTGCATAGGCGGCCTTGATGGCTTCCTTGTCTGATTCCAGCGTCGCCGTATCGAAGGCCGAGCGCGGTTTCAGCTGAACGGTACGCTCCAGATCCGGATCCTTGATCTTCTTGTTGCCCTGGAACAGGACATTGTTGACGACCGAGCGTTCATCAACATTGACGATCAGCGTACCACCAGACTGATGAATACGAACGTCAGAGAACAGCCCCATGGCGTAAAGACGCTTCACCGCGGCATCGATATCAGCATTCGTGAATGGCTTGCCGGGGCGAATATCAAGATTGTCGCGGATCGTCTGCGCATCAACGCGCGCATTGCCACGAATCTCGATACGACTGACAACAGCAGCTGACGCAGCATTAACCGTCGCCAGCGATACCGCTACCGTACCCGAAGTTACAAGCGCGACCGACATGGCGAGCGCAGATGCGGCGCCAAAAAACTTAGAACTTGCCGTCATAGGCTTTCCGAACCTTCGTTTCATTCTATCCCCGGGACGATTTCCCCAGAAAAGCACGTATGGATTAAAACCGTCATAACGGGTTTTTCCATACAAGCAAGCATAGGTGTTAATTTCTGTTTACTTAAGGCTGCGAGCGTGACATCTGCGCCACGCGATTTGACAGTTATGGTAAACAGAATGCTTCACTTTTCCTAAGTCTCATCTCCAGTTTCCAAAGCATTAATGCCGTACGGCCATGAGCACCATATCTCATTGCCATCATGGCCGCAGAAACAGACAAGCTGATTCAGCTCTCCCCTCACAGTCTATTCAGATCTAGCAGGCAAACAGGTCGTTGAAAAGCACGAAGCTCATGAATCCCATGACAAGAATGAATCCGAACTTGTAAAACCATTCCTGCGCTCCCGCGGATACCGGACCGCCCTTGATTGCCTCGACAAGATAGAACAACAGATGCCCACCATCGAGCGGCGGCAATGGGAACAGATTGAGTAATCCGATGCCAATCGACAACATAGCCGTTAGTTGTACCAGCCAGCTGATGCCGTGACTTGCGGCCTTGCCGGCCATGTTGGCAATCTTGACAGGCCCCCCCAGCTGGCACTTGTCCTCGCGCCCCATGGCCAGCCGTTTGAAGAACGCGCCGGTGCGCACAATGATGTGACCGGTCTCGATCAACGCCTGACGAACCGATTCGAGTGGGCCATATTCAATGTGTCTGAAATTGGCGACTTCCTGCGAAGTTTCGACACCGATCACGCCAATCCTGATCGTATTGCCCAACGCATCCGTGCGCTCGACAAGCTTGGGTGTTGCCTGCAGCTCGACAAGCTTACCGTCACGTTCAACGGTAAAGTTCAGCACATCACCGCTGCGCCCGGAAACAATCCGCTGTACATCGGCAAAAGTATCGATCTTTTCGCCATCCACACTGACAAAACGGTCGCCCGGCCTGAAGCCAGCCTCCTGCGCCGGACTGTCTGGCTGCACGCCGGAAATCAGCGGATCTGCAATGACGCGACCATAAAGCGCAAAGAACACGCTGAAGATCACCACTGTCAGGATGATATTGAAGGCAGGTCCGGCGAACACCGTCGCTGCGCGTTTCCAGACAGGCTGGGTGTGAAAGGCGCGTTTGCGCTCATTAGCGCTCAGCCTGGAATGATTGACCCCGACTGGCGAACTGGTGGCGCTTTCATCGCCGATGAATTTGACATAGCCGCCAAGCGGAATGGCCGACAGCTTCCAGCGTGTGCCGTGGCGATCGGTAAAACCGATCAGCTCCGGCCCAAAGCCGATGGAAAAAGCCTGCGCACCAATGCCACACCAGCGGCCAACCAGATAATGACCCATCTCATGCACAAAGACGACGACGGTCAGAACAACGAGAAAAGGTACGATCGTTCCGATCAGCAGACTGCCGCCACCTTGCACAAGATTCGATATCACGTCCTGCACCTTTTCGCTCCCTATCCGTCGTCTTGTGGCATCCGCTTCTCAAGCGGATGTTTGAAAGTCACACCTATGGTTCTGGGCCGCCGCAGCACCCTGCTGTCACAGACTAAAGAAAATGGCCGAGGGCACATCCGGCTCTGCGATAATAGCGCCAATCAGGTATAGTGTGACTGCTGCGGCTACCAGCCCATCAACCCGGTCAAGCACACCGCCATGTCCCGGCAGCAATGTGCCCGAATCCTTGGCACCGAACTGCCGCTTGACCCACGATTCGGCGAGATCCCCGATTTGCGAGACGATGGAGAGAATGAGTGCCAGTAGAGGAACGAGCCAGTTGCCGGGCTCAACCACCAGCGAGGCTACCAGAATGCCGCCAGCAACGGCCGCCGCCGCCCCGCCTATGGCACCCGACCAGGTCTTGTTGGGTGAAAAACGTGGCGCAAGCTTCGGCCCACCCAGAGCGCGGCCATTGAAATAAGCGGCAATATCCGTCGACCACACCACTGCAAACAGGAAGATGATAGCCGTAAAGCCAAATGGCTCATCCCCGCGCAACAGCGCAAGCGAGGCCGCCGAGGCACCACAATAAAGCAGCCCCGCAGCAGGCCAGGCCCGCCCACGCTTCCAGCCCGCAACCAGCAATATAAGGAAACCAAGCAGCAGAAAACCGATAATCAGAAGCGCCGGCTGATTGAGCACCAGAAGCAGGCCGGTCACCACCAGCCAGATCCAGCCGAAAATTTTCGAGAATGCGGTCTGTTTTGGTAGGGTCAGGTTCAGCCATTCATAGAACATGGCCAAACCAATCAGCACGGAAAATACGGTGAAGCCCACTCCCCCGATCCAGGTCAGCCAGAGAGTCAAGGCACCAAGCACGATGGCAGTCAGGATACGGGTCTGTAGATTTGACATCAAGGCCTTTCAAACGGGCTGACACGTAAATGCATTGCTGATCCGAACATCGGTCATAATCCATCCGGAATGAAAATTGCAGCACATTTTATTCCGGCGAGACATTATACGATCGCACCTTTGCTGTCTGCCTCAGCAAATTGTGCATCAAAGCTCGCATCATCGGCTCTGGCATCAATGGCATTGACGCCGCCAAACCGGCGCTCGCGCTGACGGAACGCCTCATAGGCCGCATCCATATCCCTCGCACTGAAATCAGGCCAATGATGCGGCAAAAACAGGAATTCGGTATAGGCTGCCTGCCACAGCAGGAAATTGGACAGGCGCAATTCGCCACTGGTGCGAATGATCAGATCGGGATCAGGAATGCCGGCCGTATCGAGATTGGCCGCAATCAGCTCGGCAGAAATGGAATCGGGACTGAGCCGGCCCAGTTCCACCTCACGCGCCAAACGCTTGACCGCGCGCACAATCTCATCACGCGCACCATAATTGAAGGCAATGATGAGGTTGAGCCCCGTATTGGAACGGGTCAGCGCCTCCGCCTCATGCAGCAGGCCACGAAGGTCATCTGCCAGACTGTCGCGCTCGCCAATAATATGCACGCATACATTGTTGCGATGCAGCTCGGCAAGATCGCGCCTGATGAACATCTTCAAAAGACCGAGCAGATCATTCACCTCACCGCTCGGCCTGGACCAGTTTTCAGAAGAAAAAGCATAGAGCGTGAGATATTGAAGCCCACGATCACCCGCCGCGCGCACTGCTGCACGCACAGCCTCAACACCCGCACGATGTCCGGCACTGCGCGGCAAGCCGCGTGCCTTGGCCCAGCGACCATTGCCATCCATGATGATGGCTATGTGGCGCGGATCGGACATCCCGGATTTCCTTTTTTGCACGAAGTCATGCAGGATTAAACCTGCATGATTTCGCCTTCCTTGACGGCTACGATCTTGTCCATTTCCGCAATCGTGTCGTCGGTGAGCTTCTGCACCTTTTCCGACAGGCTGCGGCTGTCATCCTGGCTGATCTCGCCATCCTTTTCGAGCTTTTTCAGCGTGTCCATGCCATCACGGCGGACGTGACGGGCGGCAATGCGCGCCTGTTCGGCATATTGATGGGCGATCTTGACCAGTTCCTTGCGGCGCTGTTCGTTGAGTTCCGGCAATGGAATGCGCAGCGTCGTGCCATCGGTGATCGGATTGAGACCAAGACCGGAATCACGGATTGCGCGTTCAACAGCACCAACCATGCTCTTGTCCCAGACAGTAACGGACAGCATGCGCGGCTCAGGCACGGAAATGTTTGCAACCTGATTGATTGGCATCGTCGAGCCATAGGCTTCAACCGTGATCGGTTCAAGCAGGCTTGCCGAAGCGCGACCCGTACGCAAACCGCCCAGGTCATGCTTCAGTGCATTGATTGCGCCTTCCATACGGCGCTTCAGGTCGTTGATGTCAAAAGCATCGCTCATACATTTTCTCCTTCGCTACGCAGCAAGACTGCGACCGTTCAGTTGTCAGAAACGATCGTGCAGCGTCCCTTGCCTTGCAGTATTTCGGTCAAACCGCCGTTTTCATGAATTGAATAAACTATTATCGGAATGTTGTTTTCGCGCGCAAGCGCAACCGCAGCCGTATCCATGACCGCAAGCCCGCGATCAAGCACTTCCTTGTGTGTCAGCCGATCAAGCCGTGTCGCGGTTGGGTCTTTCTTCGGATCGGCCGTATAGATACCATCGACCTGCGTGCCCTTGAGCAGCGCATCAGCACCAATTTCAGCCGCACGCAGAGCAGCAGCCGAATCAGTGGTGAAGAACGGATTACCCGTACCGCCTGCAAAAATGACGACCTTGCCTTCATTCATATAGGCGGTAGCCTGTCGCTGCGAGAAGCTTTCGCAAATTTCGGGCATGGCAATAGCCGACAGTACAACCGCATCCACGCCAATCTTGTGCAGCGATGTGCGCAGCGCCAGCGAATTGATCACCGTCGCCAGCATGCCCATATGGTCGCCTGTCACGCGATCACCGCCCTTGGAAGCAACTGCGACGCCGCGGAAAATATTGCCGCCACCAATGACGACACCAACCTCCACGCCAAGCGCGCGCGCCTGTTTGATATCATTGGCGATGCGGTCTGCAATCGAAACATCAATGCCGAACCCCTGTTCGCCCATCAGCGCTTCACCAGAAGCTTTCAGAAGGATGCGTTTAAACACGGGCTTGCCGGACATTGAATAAACTCCGTTAATGACATTCTGCGTTCGTCTGGTTCGGATACACGAAGGGCATCGCGTTGTCACGCGATGCCCCGGTTAATCACACGCCTTTTCAGGCCAAATTATGAACTAGCCCTTGGCAGCGGCTGCGACTTCAGCAGCGAAGTCGCTTTCTTCCTTCTCGATGCCTTCGCCGAGCGCTATGCGGACAAAGCCGGTGATCTTGGCCGGAGCGCCGATTGCCTTTTCAGCTTCCTTGAGGGCAGCTGCAACCGTCAGATCCGGATTGACAACGAATGCCTGCGACAGAAGAACGACTTCTTCATAGAACTTGCGCATACGGCCTTCGATCATCTTTTCGATGATGTTGTCTGGCTTGCCGGATTCGCGAGCCTGCTCAATGAAGATGGCCTTTTCGCGTTCAGCAGCAGCCGGGTCAACATCTTCAGCCGTCAGCGCCAGCGGGTTGATGGCGGCAACGTGCATTGCAACCTGACGGCCGAATGCATTGGCAGCTTCAATGTCGCCAGCGGTTTCAATGCCAACCAGAACGCCGATCTTGCCGAGGCCGTCGGCAACGCCATTGTGGATATAGGTTGCAACAACACCCTGCGGAACCGACAGAGCGGCCGAACGACGGAAGGTGATGTTTTCGCCGATGGTTGCAACAGCGTCCTTGGCAGCCTGGGTAACGGTCTTGCCTTCGATGTCGGCATTGGCAACAGCCTCGGTCGAACCATCGGTGGTCAGAGCTGCAGCAGCGATCTTGCGGGCCAGATCCTGGAAGGCATCGTTGCGTGCAACGAAGTCGGTTTCGGAGTTGACTTCAACAACAACGGCCTTGTTGCCCGAAGATGCAACGGCAACCAGACCTTCAGCAGCCGTACGGCCAGCCTTCTTTTCAGCCTTGGCAATACCCTTGGCGCGCAGCCAGTCAACTGCAGCCTGAATGTCGCCATTGGTTTCAGCGAGGGCTGCTTTACAGTCCATCATGCCAGCGCCGGTCAGTTCGCGGAGTTCTTTAACCTGTGATGCGGAAATGCTCATTGTGTCGCCTTTCACGAAAGCGAAGGCACACCGGATGGGTGTGCCAACATTGAACCAGCGCCTTTCTGAAGAAAGTTGATAAAGCCGAAAATCTTGAACGCCTTTTCGGAATCACTCTCATGCGCCGGAATGAAACAAAATCAGTTCCACCCGCCGGAGCGGGTGGACAGTATGGATCAGGATCAAGCGCCTTCAGCCGGAGCGTCGAGGGCCGGCTCAACCGGAGCCTCGGCCTGGGCACCAATATCGATGCCAAGCGCACCCTGCTGACGTGCAATACCGTCGAGTGCTGCGCGAGCAACGAGATCGCAGTAAAGGGCGATAGCGCGCGAAGCATCATCATTGCCCGGGATCGGATAGTCGATCTGATCCGGATCGCAGTTGGAGTCGATGATTGCAACGACCGGAATACCAAGACGCTTGGCTTCCTGGATGGCAATTGCTTCCTTGTTGGTATCGATGATGAACATCAGATCCGGAACGCCACCCATGTCCTTGATACCACCAAGGGCGCGGTTCAGCTTTTCGCGTTCACGTTCAAGGTTCAGACGTTCCTTCTTGGTGAAGCCCTGCGCTTCGCCAGCCAAGATTTCATCGAGCTTGCGCAGACGCTGGATCGAATTGGAAATCGTCTTCCAGTTGGTCAGCATACCGCCGAGCCAGCGTGCATTGACATAGTACTGAGCCGAACGGTTGGCAGCATCAGCAACAATGTCCGAAGCCTGACGCTTTGTGCCAACGAACAGAACGCGGCCACCACGGGCAACCGTGTCCGAAACAACCTTCAGCGCATTGTGCAGCAGCGGAACGGTCTGGGACAGGTCGAGAATGTGGATATTGTTGCGCGAACCATAGATGTACGGAGCCATCTTTGGGTTCCAGCGGTGGGTCTGGTGACCGAAGTGTACACCAGCTTCCAGAAGCTGACGCATATTGAAATCAGGCAAAGCCATCGTAATCTTCCTTTTCCGGTTGAACCTCCACGGGCTGAGGCGACTGCTCGCCACCGGAGGCTAAGGCCGGATTTTCCGGCAAAAGCCCAATCCCGTGTGTGGAATAGGCGCGTCGTTAACCGATTGCGCCCCAAATTGCAAGCCCCGTACAACCGGCAGAAACCGGTTTCGGGGCATGCAGAACGTAATGATCAATTTCATCAAGGCAAAGACTATCGGGGCTTTGAACACAAAACCCGACTGCAATGCATGGAAGTCGCTGCGGGTTTTCCCCACGATCACATGCCATCACAATGAACCAACGACCAGAGCAGAAGCCCAGCCCTATTTTATGGTTGCCTTGCCATCCTGCAGAATGATTGTCTCCGAGCCGGTCAGCGCCTCGCGATCACCATTTGGCAGCATCACAAAACATCCGCCCGCGCAGAAATCCGTCTGCTCACCGACCGTAATGACCATCTCGTGTTTGGACGCACCTTCAGTGACAGTGATGATCTGATCAGTATTTTCGTTATTGATGATCACGGCAGCAAGGGAACTGGTAGAGAACAGGCAAAGAATCAACGTGATGCCAAGGCCCAGCCACTGTGTTTCTTTCATCTTGCCTTCGCTCATCATCTTACCCTCACCTGTCTATATCTGGAAGAATTCCTGTTTCTCGTATCAGACGCAGCGATGAACTGCAAATTGACCATTTATCCTTACTGGAAACAAGCTGAACATGAACTGAATATGATTATCGAGGTCATTCATCATCATCTTTTGGCTCTGTGGCAGCCTTTGCCTCCCTCACCTTTGCCTTCACATGCTGATGGCCTTCATGCTGCAGCTCGGCCTGCTTGTCGAGCTCGGAAGGAGACAGAACCAGTTTGGTCAAAGCCGTGGTGAGCGAGAAGCCTTCCTCGTTGAAACGCTCGATGATCTGGAAGCGAAGCTCATTCTTGATGCTGCTGGTCGAGGTAATGTCGGCAACATGGGCCAGCATATCAAAGACAAGCTGCGAACCCGTCATGTCCTTGAGCACGACAGATGGCTCCGGATTTTTCAGCACCGCTGGATGCCCGCGCGCAATATCAAGCAGCAAGGCATGCAGACGACGTGGTTCCGGCGTGTAGGCTGCCTGAATCGTGATCTCGATCCGGCCAAGCTTGTTTCTGTGCGTCCAGTTGCCGACATTGCCGTTGATCAGGCTGGAATTCGGCACGATGATCGACTGTTTCTGGAAGGTTTCCACTTCCGTCGCACGCACGCTGATTTTCTTGACCACACCGCTGACACCGCCGGTCTCGACCCAGTCGCCCACCTTGAACGGCCGCTCGGCCAGAAGAATGAGGCCAGAGACAAAATTCTGGACGATATTCTGCAAGCCGAAACCGATACCGAGCGAAAGACCACCGGCAATCAGCGCCAGATTGGAAAGATTGAAGCCGGCAGCGGAAATGCCGACCAGCATTGCAAGGCACAGCCCCACATAGCCAACCACCGTGCGAATGGAGTTTCGGACCCCCGCATCGACCCGTCCGCGCGCCATGACGCTGTTATCAAGCCAGTTCTGGAACCAGCGCGTCAGAAGATAGCCCACGGCAAACAGGCAAAGCCCGGTAAGAAGCCCCATCAGCGAGATCGAAATACTGCCGATCTGAAAGCCTGTCATCAGCCTGTAGAAGGCGGTGGTCAGCTCCGCCCACTGAAAACCCAGCTGCATCAGAACCAGCGGGATGCCGATCATCGCCACGACGAGGTTGATCAGGATGCCGGCAAGCAGGCCAAACTGATCCAGCGTGGTGGCATCAAAATGAAAACGCGCATGCAGCGTCTTGCCAATCTTGCTGGATGCAAAAGCCTGTTCCCCACCAATCGCCCGACCAGTAAGAAAGCCGAGATACATGGTCACAAGGAAGGCGCCAGTCACCACGATCTGCTGCGAAATGAAACGGGCAAGACCAATATAGCCGGACACGCCGGTAATGATTGGCGCAAGTCCCAGAAAGATCAGGAACACCTTGAACGCATGCGGCCAAGGCCGCACCGCATCGTCCTGATTGCGCTGGATCGGCTTGAGAAAGGCGATCAACAGAATGAACACGCCAACCATCACGGTCGCAAGCAGGCTTTTGGCCACTGTCAGGGACAGCGGCGAGGACAGGATCCGGTTGACGGTACCGAAGAAGGAATCAAGCCCGGTCGTCAGCGAGGTGGCGGTGATCAGCCAGGCCAGAATGCGTCCCGAACGGGGCGCAACCGGCACGAGTTTCCACGCCGGCATGTCGGGGCTGATCGTGGCCCAGGCCAGACGATGAATGAAATAGACAAGCCCCAGAACAAAGAACAGCGATTGCAGCAGAGAGGCAATATCTGTTCGCAAAACATTGAAATAGTTCAATAAAAGATAAGTTGTCGCCAGAAAGGCCGCAACCGCTGCCGATGGGATGACCGTTGACCAGAACGCAACCAGAAGGCGGCTCAGATAGGTCGGCCTTTCAATCGCCGGATCGCGTTCATAGATCGCCCCCAACAGGCGCCTTGCGCCAAACTGAATCACCAGCGCCGTTGCCAGCGCAAAGAAGGCCGCAGCAAGAAATGAATTGAGCTTGAAGGCAATGACAAAGCGCCACCATGATTGTACCACGCGCCAGAGCGACTGCATCTGCGCGCTTGCGACAGCCACCACATCCGGCCCAAGCGCCGCGTCAATGCTTACTCGCTGCGATAGGGTCTTGGTAAACAGCTCACGCCGCAGATTGGACACCTGGCTTGCCAGCTGACTGACGGCAACCGATGTGCTTTCCGTCTCACCGATGATGGCGTTGATTTCGGCCTTTTCTGCCAAAAGCCGTGCGCGCTCCTCTGCGATGGCGATCGGCTCCGGCGGCTGGTTGTCGGCCGGTGCCGGCCCAAGCTGATCGAGACGGCTGTTGATTTCGGCAAGGCGCGGCCGGAACGTGACGCCGGCATCGAGCAGCCGCTTGGACAGGGAATCAAGCTGTATCTTGAGATTGGCCAGCGCCTCATCGCTGGCGGCCGCCTTTTCAAGCTGAGCCTCCAGCGTTTTTGCCTGTTTTTTCAGATCGTCGATGACAGGCTTCTGTTGCTGCGCAATATTCAGGGAAGGCGCAACGAACTCATCTGTGCTAGTGGTCTGTGGCTGTTCCGCCTGTGCGGACGCAGCCTTTGTTGCGGCCTGTTCATGAACAGCATGTGCTTTTTCGCCTTGCGCATGCGCGACAGACAAGGTGCCGAAGGAAGCGGACAGCACCAGCAGCGCAAATGCGACAGAACGGACTGATGATAGGAAGGCCAATTTCACTTCTGCCTCGATTTCACTTCTGCCCCGGTTTCTGCCTTGCCGGTTCAAACAGGCTTCAAACGATGATCTTGCCAACCATTCCCGATAGCAGACAACCATACGGCACGGAAAGCCTCACTGATTGCGGACACGAGTATTTTCTTGTTCGTCGTGGCACAAATGTTTAATGAGGATTCGGGACAATTTTAATGCAGGATTTGATTTCGCAACGATTCTAACGGAAGTTTGGGCATTTTGATGATAGGCATTCACAGCAAAAAGCGGAACCGGCAGCATCATGACATGCTGGTCACGGCAGCCGTTTTTTTGCTTGTGCTGGCAGGCCTCCTTCTGTCGTTCGAAGTCACCCACCACGGCGATACCCTTCTCCGGCGCCTGCACCATTTCGCCTGGACCACCCCTTTTGACAGACAGGCAGCCCCTCCGGCCGAACAGCAATCCGAACCGACCATTCCCGTCATGCGGGCCATTCTGACCGCATCCCATGCGCAGAAAGGCAAGATATCGCAGACTGATGGCGTTTCGGGTGCAGCCCTGCCTGCCACGCAGGCCGGACTTGCGCTTGCTGATGGGCGTTCTGTCCTCAGCCTTCTTATTCTTGCCCCCTTTGTGGATAAAAGCCTTGCTTCAGTTTCGGCCCGCGCGCCGCCAAGGCATGTATAATATTTTCAACTGAAACGGTTTTTCCGTACGACAGACCATCCACCAATCGCCACCGACAGGCTTCAGCAATTGTCGCAGGCGTGCATATCTGGAACCTGAAATATGCGTACTTCGAAATGGGTAACTGTGCTTTATGGCCTGATCGTCCTGATCGGCGTTATCATTGCATTGCCCAACTTCCTCACCCAGAAGCAACTCGACGCCTTGCCGTCGTGGTTCCCGAAACGACAGGTCACCCTTGGTCTTGACCTGCGCGGCGGCTCCTATCTCGTTCTGGAAGTCGACGCGGCGAGCCTGAAAAAAGATCGCCTGCGCGCGCTTCTTGATGATGCCCGCAGCAAGCTGCGCGCAGAACGCATCCAGCCGCAGTCCATCCGCATCGTTGGTGATGCCGTCATCGTGACGATCCCTGATGCGGAACAGCGCGCCCGTGCGGAAACCGCGTTAAAGACACTGATTTCGCAGGTAAACACCAGCGGATTTGGCACGCCAATCAATGATATTGATGTCACGGCCAATGACAACCAGATCCGTCTTACCCTGACCGAGGCCGGTTTCAACTATCGCCTCGATGCCGCACTGCAGCAGAGTCTTGAGATCATCCGTCAGCGTGTTGACCAGGTTGGCGTGGCAGAACCATCAATCCAGCGCGTCGGTTCTGACCGTATTGTCGTTCAGCTGCCCGGCCTGCAGGATCCGGCCGAACTGCGCCAGCTTCTTGGCAGCACCGCGAAGATGACCTTCCACATGGTCTCCGACGCCAATCCGAATGATCCGCCGCCGCCCGGTGTAACCATCATGCCGGACGCCAAGGATCCAATGCAGAAATATGCGATCGAGGATCAGGTCGCCCTTTCAGGCGAACGCCTGACCGATGCCCGTGCCGGCTTTGACCAGCGTACCAACGAACCGATCGTCTCTTTCCGTTTTGACAGCCTCGGTGCGCGTCAGTTTGCGGACATCACCACGAAGAATGTCAATCGTCCTTTCGCGATCGTGCTTGACGGCAAGGTGCTGAGTGCGCCGGTCATTCGTGAGCCAATCACCGGTGGATCGGGCCAGATCAGCGGCTCCTTCACGGTTCAGGATACGGTTGTCCTGTCAGCATTGCTGCGCGCAGGTGCGCTTCCTGCACCCCTCACCGTGATTGAGGAACGCACCGTCGGCCCGGATCTCGGCGGCGACGCAATCAGGATGGGCCTGATCACCGGCATCATCGGCTTTGCACTGGTGGCCGTCTTCATCCTGTTGCTTTATGGCACATGGGGCCTGATCGCCAATATCGCGCTGTTCTTGCACACTCTGCTGACCTTCTCGGCCCTGAGCCTGATCGGCGCGACACTGACCCTGCCCGGTATTGCCGGCATTATTCTGGGTATCGGTATTGCGGTTGACGCAAACATTCTCATCAATGAACGTATCCGCGAAGAAACCCGCAAGGGGCTCGGCGCCATGGCTGCCCTCGACAAGGGCTTCCATAATGCCTTTGCCACCATTGTCGACTCCAACGTTACCTCGCTGATTTCGACATTGCTCTTGTTCATGTTCGGCACCGGCCCGGTTCGCGGCTTTGCCATCACCATGATGCTCGGCATTGCCATTTCCATGTTTACCGACGTGACGCTGGTGCGCATTGCGATGGCCTGGTGGGTACGACGCCGCAAGCTGAAGGTGCTGCATATCGAGCCCTATATCCGCTTTGCGCCGGAAAATACCAGCTACCGTTTCATGAATGCGCGCTTCTTCGGCATTGGTATTTCCATCGTGCTGTCGATCGCCTCGATCATCCTGTTCTTCAAGCCGGGCCTCAATTACGGCATCGACTTCAAAGGCGGTATCCAGGCCGAAATCACCACCTCACAGCCTGCCGATCTTGCCCAGCTGCGCGCAAAGCTTGGCTCGCTTGATCTGGGCGAAGTGGCCCTGCAGAGCGCCGGCAGCCCAAATCAGGTGCTGATCCGCGTCCAGCGTCAGGATGGAGGCGAGGAAGCGCAAAGTGCGGCAGTCGCCAAGATCCGCACTGCCGTTACCGAGCTTGATCCCGGCGTGAAGATTGAAAGCACGGAAGTCGTGGGACCAAAGGTCTCCGGCGAACTGGCGCGTTCAGGCTTCATCGCCGTCATCCTGTCGGCGCTGGGCATGCTGGCCTATCTTTGGTGGCGGTTCGAGTGGTATTTCGCGCTTGGCGCAATCATTACCCTCGTCCTCGACACGACAAAGATTGTCGGCTTCTTCGCGTTGACGCAGCTTGACTTCAACCTGACCGCCATTGCGGCCCTTCTGACGATCATAGGCTATTCGGTGAACGACAAGGTGGTCGTCTATGACCGCATGCGCGAAAACATGCGTCTCTACAAGTCGAAGCCGCTGCGCGAAATCATCGACATGAGTATCAATCAGGTGCTGGTGCGCTGTATCTATACATCCGTCACCACCTTCCTGTGCATGTTCCCGATGGCCTTCTGGGGCGGCAGCGCCGTCCACAACTTCGCCCTGCCAATGCTGTTCGGCATTGTGATCGCGACCTCCTCGTCGATCTTCATTGCCGCACCGATCCTGCTCCTGCTCGGAGACTGGTGGCAGCATCGTCAGGAAATGCACAAGGCTGCGGAAGAAGCAGCCGCCGCGCAGAAATAAACACGTTGCCGGGCGGGAAGTCTCCTGCCCGGCTGCCTTCCTTCGCAATTCCTCGAACCAGACAACGGTATGGCAAAGCATGACTCATGACACGCCACTGATCGCCACGATCGTGATCGGCCTTTGTCTTGCGTTCATTTTTGGCGCCATTGCCAGCCGCCTGAAAATTTCTCCGCTTGTCGGCTATTTGCTTGCCGGCATTATCGCAGGCCCCCACACCCCCGGTTTCGTTGCCGATCAGGGGCTGATCCTGCAACTGGCAGAAATCGGCGTCATCCTGCTGATGTTTGGCGTGGGCCTGCATTTTTCCGTCAAGGATCTTCTTTCCGTAAAGGCCATCGCCGTTCCGGGCGCGCTTGCCCAGATTGCCGCTGCCGCCGCCTTCGGCACATTGTTAGGCCTGGCTCTTGGCTGGGATATCCAGGCCGGCCTTGTCTTTGGCCTTGCCCTGTCGACCGCCAGCACCGTGGTGCTGATCCGCGCCATGCAGGAACGCCATCTGATCGACACCGAACGCGGACGCATTGCCGTCGGCTGGCTGGTTGTCGAGGATATTGCCATGGTGCTGGCGCTGGTCCTTCTGCCGGCACTGGCCGGTGCAAGCGGTGGAGAACATGATGCCAATAGCGGCGATGTCATTTCCGTTTGGCTCAGTCAGGCTCTTGGTCTTGGCCTTGGCGGCATCGTTGTTCTCACCTTTGCCAAGGTCGGCATCTTTGCCGTGCTGATGCTGATCGTCGGACGTAAATTCATTCCCTGGCTGCTCAATCTCATTGCACAGACCGGCTCGCGCGAATTGTTCCGGCTGGGTGTTCTTGCCATTGCACTCGGTGTGGCTTTTGGTGCGGCGCATCTCTTTGGCGTATCCTTTGCGCTCGGCGCCTTTTTCGCCGGCATGGTGATGAGTGAATCCGAACTCTCCCACCGCGCGGCAGAAGAATCGCTGCCACTGCGCGATGCCTTTGCAGTGCTGTTCTTCATCTCCGTCGGCATGCTTTTTAATCCGGCAAGCCTGATCCGCGATCCGCTGCCGCTTCTGGCGACACTGGCCATCATTCTGCTCGGCAAATCGGTCGCTGCCTTTTTCATCGTACGTGCTTTCAGACATAGCGTCAGCACAGCCCTGACCATTTCCGCCAGCCTTTCACAAATCGGCGAATTTTCCTTTATTCTCGCTGGCTTAGGTGTATCGCTTCATCTTCTGCCTGCAGAAGGACGCGATCTGGTGCTCGCTGGCGCCATTATGTCAATCTTTCTCAATCCTGTAATGTTTGTGCTGGTTGAACGCATCCGTCCCTGGGTCGAAAGCCGGCTTGGCGACAGGGCCAATGCGGATGACGCCGGTGAAACGCCCGACGAGACGTCTGAAACGGCGACCATCCCGCAAACCAGCCTCACAAGCCACACGATCATTGTCGGCCATGGACGCGTCGGTTCACGCATTGCTGATCAGCTGCGCAAAATGAACCAGCCATTTCTTGTGATTGATGACTCGGCCAAAATCAGTGCCCTTCTCAATGAACAAGACACCGAAATCATCAAGGGGAATGCCGCATCAGCGGAAGTACTGACCGCTGCCAATCCGCTGGTTGCGAAAGATCTTGTCATGACCATTCCCAATGCCTTTGAGGCAGGGCGTATCATAACCATGGCGCACAGCCATAATCCGCAATTGCGTATCATTGCGCGCGCCTATGGGCCGGCGGAGACACAATATTTGCGCGATCTTGGTGCAAATATGGTTGTGCTTGGCGAGGAAGAGATCGCAAATGCACTTTTGCGCGGTCTTAATGTCAATAAAGACGAGACAACAGATGGCATCATGGCACATGATACGGTCAGCCATGATGACATGAACCAACAAGAAGGGCGCTGATCGGTTAATGAAAGCAAAGGATTATATATGGCCTGTCGTCGGCGTGGTTGCTGTCGCAATTTCGGCCTGGCTGCTGTACCGGGAACTCCGCGGCATTTCACTCGATGACGTCATAGACAGCCTTGCCAATATTTCTGTCCACCGTTGGATTTTGGCCATAGGGGCAACACTCCTCGCCTATGCTGCCCTTGCCGGCTACGACATGGTTGCGCTTCGCCATTTGCGTCGCAAGATTTCCTGGCTTTTCGTCACCTTATGTTCCTTCACCACCTATGCCCTGTCGCATAATATTGGCGCATCGGTCATTTCAGGTGCGGTTGTGCGTTATCGGGCCTATTCATCGCAGGGTCTGCCGGCAAGCGAAATCGCCTTTCTCATCGCCTTTTGTTCATTCACCTTTCTTCTCGGCGTGCTGCTGACCTCCAGCATGACCCTGCTGCTTGAGCCGGATCTGCTGCTGCGTTTCAATGAAGAACTCACCCCACCCATTGCCATTGGCATTGCGCTTGCCATGCTGGGCTTTGTCCTTCTTTACCTGCTTGGCAGCTGGCTTGGCCTGCGCCCGCTCAAAATCGGCTCATTCCGGCTGGAATATCCACGTCTGGAAGTCGTCCTGCATCAGCTTGTCGTCGGCCCGCTGGAACTGATTGGCGCTGCAGCCATCATCTATTTTGCCCTGCCGAATGCTGGTAATCCTGGTTTCCTGATCGTGCTCGGCATTTTCCTTGTCTCCTTTTCTGCCGCCCTCATTTCGCATGCACCGGGCGGTCTTGGCGTTCTGGAACTGGTGTTCCTGCTTGGCCTGCCGGATATGGACAAGGCCGACGTGCTGGCAGCGCTGATTGTTTTCCGTCTGCTCTACCTGCTTGTTCCCTTTGCGATTTCGCTGATCGTGGTACTCGTTTTTGAGAAAGCGCAGTTCCTGTTGCGCTGGAACGAGAAGCAGAAGGAAAACCAGTGAAACCAACCATCCGCCCCGCACCTGACAAGGAGGATTATTTTTTACCGTTTATCCACTTAATGAATTTTGTTTTCTTATAACAGGCATATAAAAGACGTATCTTGGAAAAATAATTCACACAAGTGAAGTTCACCGCCCTCCCACGGCTTTTCCAAGAGGTAACCGAACATGGCTGCCACATTGATTATCCCCGGCTACAAGGGATCGGAAGCAGGCCACTGGCAGCGCCAATGGTTGGATGACGATCCGTCCGCAACCCTGGTTGAACAGGACGACTGGCATTACCCGGTTCTGTCCGACTGGCTGCATGCGCTGGAGGCCAAACTGGCGGAAAATCCGGGCTCGATTCTGGTTGCCCACAGCCTCGGCTGCGTGCTGGTTGCACATCTTTCAAGCCGGCCTTCCGCCGCGCATGTGGCAGGCGCCCTGCTCGTTGCGCCGGCCGATGCAGAAACCATGGCGCGCCGCGATCCGCGCTTTAAAAGCTTCGCACCTTTGCCGCGCCATGAACTGGCCTTCCCCTCCATCGTGGTTGCAAGCCGCAATGACGAATATATGAGCTTTGCCAAGGCAGAAGCGCTGGCGCATGTCTGGGGTTCAGGCTTTGTTGATCTGGGCCATGCCGGTCACATCAATGTGGCAAGCGGTTTTACCCGTTGGCCTGAGGGCTATATTCTGGCCTCATCCCTGAAGCGCGAACACAGGAGGGCTGAGCATTCTCAGCACAGCTTTCCGGTAAGCTCCCTCTCCCAGGCAGCCTGACACAGCTCTCCCAAAGTTCGGGCAGATGCTTCATTGGCGCCGCGACAGGCCGCCCGTTCCTCCTCCCGACGGGCGGCTTTCGTTCATCCACCATCATTGATACTGGCGACGTTCCAGCAGGAATTTCAGAACCAGCGTGATCAAGGCAATGATGGCCAGCGTGGATGCAGCCGCAAAGGCTCCGGCGACATTATAGTCATTGAACAGCAGTTCCACCTGCAACGGCAATGTGTTGGTCTTGCCGCGAATTGCACCCGAGACAACCGAAGTCGCCCCGAATTCACCCATCACCCGCGCATTACAGAGCACGGCACCATAGAGAAGCGCCCATTTGATATTGGGCAGGGTGACGTGGAAAAATGTCTGCCAGCCATTGGCGCCAAGCGTCATGGCCGCCTCTTCCTCATCACTGCCCTGCACTTCCATCAGTGGAATGAGTTCACGCGCCACAAAGGGCGAGGTGACGAACAGGCTGACCAGCCAGATTGCCGGGACCGTGAACATGATCTTGATATCGTAGGCATCCAGCAACGGCCCAAGCAGCCCCTGCGAACCATAGAGAAACAGATAGGTCACGCCGGCCACGATGGGCGAAATCGAAAACGGTATCTCGACAAAGGTGATCAGGAGCCTGCGACCGGGGAAACGGAATTTTGTCACCAGCCAGGCGACACAGACGCCAAAGGCCATATTGATCGGCACGACCACAAGCGCCGTCAGCACGGTGAGCCAGATCGCATGCAACGTATCAGGCTTCAGGATCTCGGAAAAGAAAACACCAAGCCCCTTGCTGAATGCATAGGAAAAAATTACCGCCAGCGGCACGCCAAGACACAAAATCGACAGGACCGTCGCCAGCGCGATCAACAGGAAGCGGATTGGGTTGTGCGCCTTGTACCCACCCATATCAGCGCTCTGCATAACGTAACCGCCTTGCCTGAATAAGATTGGTGACAAAAAGCATGAAAAAGGCCGCAACCAGCATCACAAAGGCCAAGGCCGCCGCTGCCGGATAGTCATATTCGTCAAGACGAATAAAGACGAGCAGCGAGGTGACTTCCGTTTCAAACGGCAGATTGCCGGAAATGAAAACGATGGAGCCAAATTCACCAAGACTGCGCGCAAAAGACAGTGAAACGCCTGCCAGAAAAGCGGGGAAAATGGTTGGCCAGATCACATGTATGAAAATCTGCCAGGGGCGCGCACCAAGGCTGCGGGCGGCCTCTTCATAATCCCCGGTCATGTCCTCCAGCACCGGCTGCACCGTGCGGATGACGAATGGAATGCTGGTAAAGGCCATGGCAATGGAAATACCAAGCGGCGCATAGGCCACCTGAATGCCAAGCGGCTCCAGATATTGCCCAAACCAGCCATTTTTTGCAAAAATGGTGACCAGCGCCAGACCTGCGATGGCCGTCGGCAGGGCAAAGGGCAGATCAACCGCCGCATCCATCAGCCGCTTGCCGGGAAAATCATAGCGCGTCAGCACCCAAGCCAAAAGCAGGCCGAACAGGCCATTGAACACGGTTGCCAATGCTGCCGTTGACAGCGTGATGCGGTAGGTCGCCAGAGCGCGCTCAGACGTGACAATCGCCCAGAAATCCGCAAAGCCAAGACTTGCCGTCTTCAGGATCATCGCCAGAAGCGGCAACGCCACGATGACCGTGAGATAGAATAAAGTCAAACCGAGGCTCAATCCGAACCCTGGCAATACAGAATTTTGCTTTCGACCAAACAGTGCCACTGCTCTTATCCAAAACGGGCGGGAATGATTTCCCGCCCGTTCATTCGCTTACTTCTTCGTGAAGACCTGATCAAGCACACCGCCTTCGGCAAAGTGCTCCTTTTGCACCTTATCCCAACCGCCGAACACATCTTCGACCGTCAGAAGGCGCACTTCCGGATAAATATCCTTGTGCTTTTCAATGACAGACTTGTCATGCACGCGGTTGAAATTCTGTGCGAGAATCTCCTGACCTTCAGGCGTATAGAGATAGTTGAGATAGGCTTCAGCAATCTTGCGCGAGCCGCGCTTGCCGACAACCTTATCAACAACCGTGACAGGGAATTCTGCAAGCAGGCTGATCTGCGGCACGACAACATCATATTTGTCCGCACCAAGCTGCTTTTGCGTGCCGCGTGTTTCGGCTTCAAAAGTTACCAGGACGTCGCCAATACCGCGTTCTGCGAAAGTGGTCGTTGCGCCACGGCCACCCGTGTCAAACACCGGCACATTCCTGAAAACCTTGGCGACGAATTCGCGCGCCTTGTCATGGTCACCATTGTTGGCATCGAGCGCATAGGCATAGGCAGCCAGATAGGTATAGCGCGCATTGCCGGAGGTCTTTGGATTCGGGAAGATGACCTTCACATCATCGCGCGCCAGATCATCCCAGTTCCTGATGTTCTTCGGATTGCCCACACGCACCAGGAAGGATGGGAAGGAATAATAGGGCGATGAATTGTTCGGCAGACGCTTCTGCCAGTCAGCCGGAATGAAGTCACCCTTGTCATGCAGAACCTGAACATCGGTGACCTGATTGAAGGTTACCACATCCGCCTCAAGCCCTTCCAGAATGGAACGGGCCTGCTTGGACGAACCCGCATGCGACTGGTTGACCTTCAGCTCTTCCCCCGTTCTGGCCTTCCAGTCAGCAATAAATGCCTTGTTGACCTGCTCAAACAGCTCACGGGAAATGTCGTAGGAAACGTTCAAAATCTCTTTTGGCTCATCCGCCTTGACGGCACCCACACCCAGCCCGAGAGCCAAGGCCGACAGTAGAATAAATTTTCTCATTTTATCACCCAACGATCGCAATTTCTCAAATGAAGCCGCATCCAGTCGGCCAGTTCTGGAATTGAAATCTATCGGAGCGACAATGAAAATCAACCTAAATCATTGATTTAAATATATAATCTACTTTTTTAAGCAGTCTTGGATGCACCATCTAGCACATCCTGAAAAGTTGGAAAAATTTTCTACTTCTTCACCGCATCATGAAACCAACAAAAAAGCCGGAACCAAGGGTCCGGCCTGAATATATGGCTCTTGCAATATGCCAATAGCTATCCAGAAAACATCATGAAGAAAGATTGTTTGCTATCCCCAGCCGGAAAGACACGCGCAGGACGGAATGAAAGACGATCTTACCAGAAACCACGATGCTGCCAGCACCACAGGAGGTTCTGTTCATTCGCCTCCAGACGGTTGCGACGGCGCTCGGCAATTTCCTCGGAATTGAGCTTGATCCGACTCCAGGGCTTTTCAAAGAAAGCTGTCACCTGCAGCACGCAAGTCTTTAGCCTCTCGATCAGCCCTACAACAGTGCGCTTCATAACCCCTCCAAACACGCCCCGCCATCCTGTGCTGTACTTGCCGGATGGATTGTCACAGATTGTCCCATTTGTAAACAATATGTTAATTTTTGCAGGTTTGGATATAAAGTCAATATCCTACTAATTTGATCATGCTTTACAGAAAGAAATATATTGCGAGCCGCGCTGTCCGGCCCGCAAAATCATTCCACCTCAGACCTCATAATCCGCAACCGGGCGGATCCTGACCTTCTCGACATGTCGGCCATTGACCGACTCGACATGGAACTCCAGCCCATCGGCAACAAAAGTTTCGCCGCCACTTGGCAAATGACCCAGATGCCAGATCACATAACCGGCAAGCGTCGTATAGCGGTCATCCTCATCAACCAGATCATGATCAAGCAAGCCGCTCAGGCGGCGAATATCCGCAAAGCCATCGACATAATAGCCACCCTGCCCGTCAGACACGGCTTCGGAAATCTCCTCATCCTCGTCGGGGAATTCACCAGCAATGGCTTCCAGAATATCGGTCGGCGTCACCACGCCTTCAAACGAGCCATGTTCATCGACAACGATGCCAAGTTGAATCGTTGATTTGCGCAATTGCTCCATCACATTGAGAACATTTGCATTTTCATGCACGACCAGTGGCTGCTTGACCACCGTGTCCCATTCGATCGGCTTCTTGTCAGCCAGATAGAGCAGCAGGTCCTTGACCAGCGCAACACCGTTGAATTCATCCACCTGATTGCGTGCCACCACCACGCGCGAATGGGTCAGGTTGCGGATTGTCTGGATGATTTCTTCCTCATCCTCATCAAGGTCAATCCATTCCACCTCATTACGCGGCGACATGATGGAACGCACCGGCCGCTCCGCCAGATCGAGCACGCCGCGGATCATTTCCTTTTCTTCCGGCAGGAACACTTCATTGGCGGCCGTCTGCTGTGCGATCACGTCAACCGTATCCGACAGCGGGCTTTCGCCGCGCGTACCGCCCAGCAGGCGCAGAACCGCCCCTGCCGTGCGTTCACGCAGATCATTGGTCGTCACCAGCTTTTCACGATTGTGCCGTGCCGTCTGGTTTGCCGCCTCGATGAGAACCGAAAAGCCGATTGCGGCATAGAGATAGCCCTTCGGAATATGATAGCCGAGACCTTCAACCACGAGGCTGAAGCCGATCATCATCAGGAAACCGAGGCAGAGAATGACAACTGTCGGATGGCGGTTGACAAAATCCATCAGCGCCTTGGACGCCAGCATCATCACCCCGACGGCCACGATGATGGCGATCATCATGACAGGCAAATGCTGGACAATACCGACTGCGGTGATGATACTGTCGAGCGAGAAAACCGCATCCAGAACCACGATCTGCACGATCACCTGCCAGAAAACCGCATGTGCGACCCGGCTTGTCTTGCTGCCATGCGATCCTTCCAGTCGCTCGTGAAATTCCATCGTGCCCTTGGCAAGCAGAAACAGGCCGCCAAGCAGCATGATGATGTCACGGCCGGAAAAGGACAGACCAAGCACGGTGACCAGCGGCTGGCGCAATGTGACCACCCACGAGATCGAGGCAAGCAGGATCAGTCGCATGACAAGTGCCAGCGAAAGGCCAAGCAGCCGGGCATGGTTGCGTTGATTCGCTGGCAGTTTCTCAGCCAGAATTGCAATGAAGACGAGATTGTCGATGCCGAGAACGATTTCCAGCACCACCAATGTCACAAGGCCTATCCAGGCATTGGGGTCGGCAATCCAGTCCATGGACCAGTCCATGATGAGTGAGCTCCCTAGAGGTCAGAATAGACGGCGAACGACGTCAGCGCCGCGCCTTTGCGAGCGCAGCGCAGAACAGACCGTGTGCAGGGCACATCGCCAGAATTGATTGTGATTAGAGATTGAACGCGCCGTTCGCTCCGCCCCAAACGGGAAAACGGACTTCGACAAGACGGATCGTCAGAATTGCCATCTGGCATTAAGCGCGAATAACCCTTTCAAGACGCCGCTCCAAGCCATGATCTGCCCGAGCATCTGCGTATCAGTTAACGAATTCTCCAATATTATGCGCAAGATCGCCCCTGCGCAACAGGAATGCTATTCAGCCGGTGTCATCTGAACACGGCGCCGCCTGTGGCCGCGTGAGCGGCCCTTGAACATGCGCACGCCTATCACCGTGGCAACAACTGTAAAAACGGTGATCCCAACAGCGATCCAGAACATGTTATCGCCGTTCAAATGCGCAAATGCACCAACTCCACGCGCAGCAAGCCACCCCGGCAGGAACATGACTGGTGCCCAGACAATCGCTGACAGAACATTGGCTGTCTGGAATCGGGTCTGATCCATTGACATCATGCCAGCCACCATCGGCACCGTACAACGCACAGGTCCAAAGAAGCGACCGACAAAGACTGCGGCAAATCCATAGCGGCGGAACAGAAGGCGTGCACGCGCCACGCCGGTGCGATGCTTGTTCAGCGGCCATTTGTGAATGATGCTGCGGCCAAGCCACCAGCCGAGTAAATAGGACAGAATATCGCCAATCACGGCCCCAATGATAGCACCGATGATGACCGGAATCGGCTCGACAATCCCCGCCCCGACCAGGCCGCCAATTGCAATCATGATTGGCGTGGCCGGAATGAACATTCCGATAATGGCCAGGGATTCACCAAATGAGATCAAACCTACGATCGGTGCGGCCCACATCCGATGATCGGAAATGAACTGGCCCAGATCGCTGATCAAGTTTTCCATTCTATCCTCAATGGCAACCCGAGAAGCCGGATCACTCAAATCAAATCAGCAAAAATGCATGACGGAATAATACCATCATGCCTTCACCAATATGTTAATTGTACCGTTATCAATTCCCATGATGCGGAACAGTTAACAACCAATCTAGTCTTTTATATGCCAATCGCCGACAATCAAGAATTATAAATTTACGACTATCACGATAGTACACTTTAGCGTTTCCGCAACCACCACTCCGCACGAAAACGGGCTTTCACCCCATCCACAAGCCTGTACCCGCCCGTAAGATGCTCGTCTGTTGTCCCTCATCTTCTCAGCGGCACAGATTCACCCAAACGATGGATTTTGGCAGACCTGATTCTCGCTTCCTGACAGAATTGCCAGCGGCAAGGTCTTTCCTGTCATGTGATCTTGCCGCACAACACAAAAAATCACAGGCAAGAATCCCGGTTTTCCGGGATTTTTTAAACCTGTGTGATTTTTTTTCCAAAATTCCGCAACAGAAGGCTGGACAGGCGAAAAAGACATCGCTATATCCCCGCTCACTTCACTGAGGCCGCTGCCTTGGTAAGCGAGTGGGTGATTAGCTCAGTTGGTAGAGCAGCTGACTCTTAATCAGCGGGTCGTAGGTTCGATCCCTACATCACCCACCATTTCCTTTCTGAAATTTAATCCTGTTCTTCCCTTACAACTGCGGCAGAGACTACGGTTTTGTTCTCTATGCATCCTGTGCAATCGTCAGGTTTATCAGGCGAATCATGTCTGGCTTTCAGGCACGAGACTGAATTCATCAACACATGACTGCCACGAGGTGACATTAGGCTGACAGGAGGATGTCAGCCTGTCTGCATAGCGTATTGCGACGCGACATAGCGATATATTGCCAGTCCCTTTGTTGAATCAGCAGGATCGCAGTGACAATTTGCTGTTTGGGATCCCTTGACCCTGCAAATCAGATTCAAATCCGGTTTTTGAAAACCGGCAATGGATATCATTGCGCTTGCAGAGAACCGCTCAAACGACAAACACAAGACATGCACGGACAAAACCGCATATGCCCTGACACCCTGTTGTAAATGGCGTACGGTCCAGACGGTACGCCATATGTCATGATGAACCGCTCGCCAATTTCATGGAGTTCGTCAAAGCCGCCGCAACCACTGGCTGGCCTGACCGTTTAAGCCACAACGGTTACTCACCGTCTTTTCATTCAGACAGGCATGATTGCGCAGGAAAAGCTTCTCCCGAATTATGCTTTCAGCAAAAGAATGAGCGCCCGTTCACTGGCTGTGATAGCAGCGCATGTCATCATCTTCTATGCGGAAATGATGATGACCGGATAGTTTCCTTCCTTGGTACGCCAGACATTTGCCCGACGGCGACCATCGATAATGAAGGCGCGTCCCTGGGTTTGCACAACAACCAGCGGGCCTTCGAGATAGCGCGGCTTTTCATCGGTCAGCACAACCTGTCCGGCTTTCTTCGCATCACTTTGCTTCTGCATATCGACCAAGGTCTGGCCAATACGTTCATGTGACCAGATCTCATGCTTGATGATGCCCTTGTAAATGTCGACTCTGGACAAGCCAAAAATCCGCGTCCAACGATTGGTCAGCCGTTGAATTGCAAGAACACCATCACGGTGAAAGAAAAATATCGGGAGAACTTCGGCCCAGCTTTTGTCCCGGTTGACCGCCTTATGTGCCTTCCAGAAATTTGCGGTATGCAGCAGACGAGTGATATGCATCAGAACCCCCATCGGCCATATTGCAGAAAAGGTTGGCCGCCTCAACAGGAATTGGCCTTGTTCCCGTCAATAAGCGTCCTTTTGTTTTAAAGCCCTGTGCCTGCCCTCCAGGAGGCCATCCGCCTGGCCGTCATGCATTGTAAATTCCCACATGCCTCATCGCCCTCTTTATTGCCGGCTGCCCATCCATTCCGGCTTTGAACCAAAGAGCGGCTTGTGATACAGCCACACGACCTTTGGAAGACGCCTTCTTCCTGTACGAAGCGATAAAATATCGTGTTACAGCGAATGCAGGCTTATCCGGAGCGATCTGCGGCAATAACAGCTCGGCAAAGATGAATATAGGCTATCATCACCCTATGAACGGCACACAGATCGGCAGGCAGCCACGTTTTGCCGTGGCGCCCATGCTTGACTGGACGGACAGGCATTGCCGCTATTTTCATCGCCTGTTTTCCAGAAATGCCCTTCTTTATACCGAAATGGTGGTTGCTGACGCCGCCATTCATGGCCCGCGCGAACGGCTGTTGGGTTTTGATACGAGCGAACATCCCATTGCCCTGCAGCTTGGCGGTTCAGATCCCGCCAAGCTCAGCGAAGCTGCCAGAATTGGCGCCGACTTCGGTTATGATGAAATCAATCTCAATGTTGGTTGCCCATCCGATCGCGTGCAATCGGGTACCTTTGGCGCTTGTCTCATGCAGACGCCGGAACTGGTGGCGCGCTGCGTCGAGGCCATGAAAAAAGCCGTCGCAATACCCGTAACGGTTAAATGCCGTATTGGCGTTGATGATCAGGATACGGAAATCGCCCTCGACAGACTTGCCGATCTGGTTCTCGATGCAGGCACCGATGGGCTGTGGGTTCATGCCCGCAAGGCTTGGCTGCAAGGCCTGTCACCCAAGGAAAACCGCGACATCCCTCCCCTGGACTATCCGCGTGTCCATCGCCTGAAACAGCGCCTAGGCGACATTTTCGTCGGCATTAATGGCGGCATCACCACGCTTGAAGCGGTTCAATCCCATCTGCAACAGGTGGATGGCGTGATGGTCGGTCGTGCTGCCTATCATAATCCTGAAATGCTTGCTGATGTGGATAGGCTGTTTTATGCCGATGACCGACAGCCCATGAGCATGGATGTCATCATCGAGGCCATGTGCGCCTATGCGGATCGCCACATTGCCTCTGGCGGCCGGCTGTCGCATGTCACCCGCCACATGGTTGGCTTGTTCAATGGTCAGCCCGGCGCACGTCGCTGGCGGCAAATCCTATCTACTGACGCCACACGCCAAGGCGCAAACAGTGCCGTTTTGCGCACTGCCTATGCGGCAATTGAGGAAGCGCGCGCAAACGCGGCCTGACTTACACCAGTCCTGAATGAAAATAATGATAGCCGACCATCAGGCCGGCAATAATTGCAAGCCAGATCAACATGTTGCGGATGAAATTGCCAAGCCTAATGCCAGAGCCAAGCAGGCCAGCGGCAATCACCCCACCCCACATGCCCAGATAAGCGGTTTCAGCAATCGAATCGCTCGGCAAGCCGAACAGGGGGGCATTGCCATTCGACACCAGAATGACCAGCAGCAAGGCGATTGCCGCCAGAAGTATCCAGAGCAGACGCTGCATCACATGCCACCCCGCAAGTTGAATGTCTGCTCCATCAAGGTCTTTCTATCTGGCAGCCTTTGCAGGACGGCCTGACGCTCCTGATCAGACAGGCTCGCCCAACGCGCAATCTCGTCAATTGTCCGCGCGCACCCCCTGCACCAGTCATAGGGCGGCTTAATGCTGCAGACATTGATACAGGGCGACTCAATCATGCTGATCCCTCATTGGATTTCAGCTTGTCATGCGGCGAAGACAGTCACAAGCGGCAAAACGACCGACGAAACAGATGCGCCAGACCGATGGAAGAACAATCACGTCAGACATCCACAATCACACAAATGGCAACAGGAACAATCAAAATGTTGTTCAGTATATAAAAATAGATAGGTTACAATATTTCACACCATGAGAAATAAACTTGATCGCTTATGATCAAGCAATGCAATCATGGTGCAATTCTCAGACGAATTACAACCCGTTCAGGTGTGCTTATGTTGCCGGATGAGATACCCAATTCTGCCATCGAATATTTTTTCCATATCCGCATTCTGATGGCCATGTTTGTCAGCCTGAGCATGTCGCGCATAGCGATCGAGGCGGCCAAGTTCATTCAGTTTCAGGATGATCACAAGCCAAGCCGCCTGCAGATTTCATGGATCATCACCTTTTCGATTTTCATCATCAACTGGTGGTGGGATATTATTGACGATGCTGAATTCACCAATATTTCCTTTGCTTATTACATAGCGTCAATCCTGTATGCTTTTGGCTTTTACTTTCTGACGGCATTAATCACGCCGCAGGGCGACAGCTATGATGGCAACTTTGATACTTATTTCATGCGCATCAAAAAGTGGTTCTATGCGCTTTTTATCCTCAACGGATTCAATTCCGCTCTGATTGACTGCACGCTCGGCAATGTTGATTCCGACACCTATATCGAGCTGTCGATCTGTGTAATATCAGCGGGAATATTTATCTATTTCTCGCGCCGTGAAAATATAAGAATACATTATCACATCAGCCTTGCCATATTAACCCTGCAAATACTTTTACTGTTCCTGATGATACTGATTTAGCGTCTGGCGTTTTGCGTGCCGACCTTGCAGTTACCAATCATGAAGGACGGCTGCACTAATCTGAAACCAATGCAGCCGCTCTCCATCCCATATACAGGCCTGATGCGCCGTGGTCTATTTCGGCATGTTTGCGCCGACCTGCCTGACCAGATCCGCCATGGTCTTGCAGAGCTGCGCTTCATCAACGCCCTGTTCCCTTGCCGTGTCAGCAAGCTTCATTTCCAAGCCCATCACAGAAGCATGCCGTTCTTGCCGACCATTTCTGCTGCATCTGCCGCCATCTTGTTGTCAGGAGCCGGCACCATGGTCAGGCATCTTGGCCTGAATTTCCACGGCCTCTCCGTCAATATAGCCTTTCTCCTGGCAACAGGACAAAATACCCAACTGATTTCTGGCCACAGACTGCACCATTGCCATCTGTTGTGGCATGGCTGCCAAACCATGACGGCACTCGTCGTTGCGACCATCATACCAACCGTAATAAAATCAATTTCATAAAAACCTCCATTAGCATCTACTTCAACAATGGAAGTCCAGAACGATCGGCAGATGATTGATAAGGATAAGCTGGCTATTTTTAATATAAATTGCTTCAAAATAATTCAGTCCGCTGCAGTCTTTTAAAATCATAATGAAAACAGCGGCCTGAAGAACAGGTTCGAAAGGCAGGCGGAAAACAGGCCAGTCCTCCATCTGAAAATCCAGAAATTTTCGCCTCCCACATCATGGCGGACATGAGTGCCGGAATCACAACGACAAGATGCAGGTGGCAGATTGCGCATATATTCATGGGACTGCAGAAGCAGCCTGCCGCCATTGCATCGAGAATCAACAAGACCACCCGGCATGATGGCAGCCATTTCTGCCCCGGCGGCTGCACGGATCCTTTCTGCCTTTCAGGCTGGAAATACCGGCTTTTCAGCCTTCACCGGCATAAACTCAGAAAAATTATCCACTTGGTGAAATTTCCCCTTGCTTTAGCAAAACGAATTCTCTAGGGAAATCAGCGTCCGATGGGACACGGAGCGTAGCGCAGTCTGGTAGCGCACCTGATTTGGGATCAGGGGGTCGCAGGTTCGAATCCTGCCGCTCCGACCATTTTCTTCCCGGAATTCGACTGTTATATTTTACACGCAAGTGGCTTGTTACGAGCGATTTTATCGCGTTGACACAGCCATTCCTGTCTACTATTGCCAAACGTGGATTTGCCTACAAGGCAAGGTAAGTACAGCGCAAGGTTCGTCAAAATGGTTGCTCGCATCTATCGTCCAGCAAAGACTGCAATGCAGTCCGGCAAGGCCAAGACCGAGAAGTGGCTTTTGGAATATGAACCGGAAAAGGCGCGCAAGGTTGAGCCATTGATGGGCTATACCTCAACGAGCGATATGAAGAGCCAGATCCGCATTTTCTTTGACAGCAAGGAAGATGCCGTGGCCTACGCGGTTCGCAACCTCATTCCCTACACCGTTTTCGAACCGCATGAACCAAAGCGTCGCAAGGTGTCCTATTCGGACAATTTCCGTCACGACCGCACGCAACCCTGGACGCATTGATCGTCTGTCTGCATGCTGATGGCGGCAAAACCGCCATCCAACTGGTCCCGTAGCTCAGCTGGATAGAGCACCGGCCTTCTAAGCCGATGGTCGCAGGTTCGAATCCTGCCGGGATCGCCACCAATCCCCTTCATAGTCGTTTCATCCTGCCACAGCATTCGGGCAATTGACAGCCTCTGCCTCCGCGGCGGAAAAGCGAAAAGTAATTCCATAAAAAATGAAACCGGTTTTTCCGTCCGGAACTACGGAAAAACAACATGTTGAAGTAATCAGCATTTCCGTGAAGGCCCGAAACGCTCTAGTCGCTGATATGCTGCGGCTTTACCCTTTGGCTCACAGGTACGCCAGCCGATAGCGGATGCAGGGAATGAACCTCGAACGGTGCACCTGGCTCCTGCTCGACAAACAGGGCAATATTGCCCACTTCCACCGGCTCATCGAGCACGGGAGCGAAAAAGGCCGCCAATTGCCGTTCCACCAGATCCTGATCCTTTTCCGACACGGCACCCGTCAGTGTCATGTGAAAGCGGAACGCATCAAAGACATAAGGATATCCCCAGCGTTCCAGGAGATGGCGCTGGTTCTCGGTCAGTTTTTCCGGCTTTCTACGCGCAGTCTCTACCGCATTGAGCGGCGCCCGGAATCGGTCAAAGGCAACAACAACATCATTGGCCAGCTGATTGAGCTCCGATACCGGCGCATCGGGCACAAGGGCAAAGAAATCACCAAGCCGCCGGATCACCAGACGCGGAATCGTGAATGGCGTGATCGAGGCGGAAAAATGCAGCAAGGCTGACAGAAGCTCGCCTTCGCTCTTGCCTTCCGCAAGACGGAATGGCGCTTTCAGCGTGGCATGAAAACCATAGCGTCGCGGCTCTTCGGTAAGCGCTGCAATATCAAGTCCCTCAATCGCGCGCAGTGATGGCAATTTGACATTCGCCCCGCTGAATGCATCGCGTCCAAGCCAGTTGGCGGCAATCATGGTCAGCGCATCATTCGGCGGCGGAGTGAAATAGATTGCGTAGCGCATCGGCTATCCTTCCAAGCGTTGCAGCAAAAGGGACTGACTGCCCCCTCCTAGCAGCCGAATATGGCAACTCGATAAACTTTATGAAAAACCACAGCCATGCGTAAAGCTTGCCTAGCCACGGGGAACAGACATTGCTTCCCGCCTGATGCGACAGAAAGCAATGCAGGAGGTGCCTAGATTTCACGCAACTGATAGGTTTCCGGCACATAGCGATAGGAATCGCCATTCTTCTGCACATAGGCCAGGGCCGGGAATGGCATGTGATAGCCTATAAAGGGCAAGCGATCCGTGGCGATCATGTCCAGCACGCGCTTGCGTGTTTGCGCGGCCATTTCCTTATCCATGTCGAAGGCGACATGCCAATCCGGCCGCTGCAGGCTCAGCACAAAATGATTGACCGTATCGCCCGTCAGCATCAGCGTTCTGCCATCGGATGCAGTGACGCGGAAAATGAGGTGTCCTGGTGTGTGGCCATAGGCGGCCAGCGCCTGAATGCCCGGCACAAGCTCTGCCCTGTCATCAAGAAAGACCGCCTTGTCGGCCAGCGGCTTCACATTTTTGGCCACAAGGGCGGCATTGTTTTTCTGCGGACTGTCGAGCCGTGCCGGATCTGTCCAGAAATCAAATTCCTTCCGGCCGAAGGCATAACGCGCATTGGGAAAACTTGGCCGGTCATTTTCCATCAGGCCGCCAATGTGATCACCATGAAAATGCGTGAGCGCCACCAGCGTCACATCCTCCGGCATGACGCCGGAAGCCTTCAGCTGTTCGATCAGTCTACCCTGCCCCGCATCACGCGCGCCCGCGCCAAGCCCGGTATCAAACAGGATCAGCTCCCCGCCCGTCCTGATCAGCACGGGCGTGAAACCATTCACCAAATGACCAGTTGGCAGGAGATTTTCCTCCAGCAAGGCTGCAACCACCTTGGGATCCTGATCGATACCATAGATCTTTTCCGGATTGTTTGCGGAACGCCTGCCATCACTCAGTGTGGTAATTTCCAGGTCCCCCAGCATGAACCGGAAAAAGCCGGGATTTTCGACTGCGCCCTTGCGCACCTTGTCGCCATTTGCCGCGGCAGAACCTTCCGCTCCTGCCCGCTGCGGCATGAGCAGCCCAGCACCGGCGACAGTCGTGGTTGCAATAAAGTGCCGTCTTGAAACGCGCATGGACCTACCTCCCGTCTTCATGTCATGGCCGTGAATGCGATGCAATGTAATGCAGGATAAGGATTCTCCCCCTAATCCCGATTATTTTTACAATATCAGTCTGTCAGCGATTGAAAATATTGTCTTGATCTGTAAGTTAAGCTCATGCAGGACGACCTGCATCCTGGTTTGCATCGGGGACGGCCCCATGAGAGGTATCCTGTGACCGATGGCAAGCGAACCAATCCCGAAAACTGATCGATGAATGTGCCATTCTGCATTGCAGAATGCTGCGACCTTTTTGCGTCACCATTCTTGAAACTATTTTCCAGACAGGAAATCAAAATGGCATGGATTTATCTGGCTATTGCCGGCCTTCTTGAAGTCGTATGGTCGTTCTATATGAAAAAGTCCGAAGGCTTCAGCCTGCTCGTTCCGAGCATCATTACCCTCATCAGCATGATTGCAAGCTTCGCCCTGCTGGCCATTGCCATGCGCAATCTGCCACTTGGCACAGCCTATGCGGTGTGGACCGGCATTGGTGCCCTGGGCGCCCTGGTGCTCGGCATTGTCGTGCTTGGAGAAGCGGCAACCTTTTCCCGCATCATGAGCGCCTTGCTCATCCTTGCCGGCATTGCCGGCCTGAAACTGTCGTCCAGTTAAGCGACTTCTGGCTGAAACGAAAGGGAGGCTTTCGCCTCCCTCATCCTATCGCACCTGATCCAGCAGGCGCTTGCATTCCAGCAAATCGAACAATGCCTCCTGCAGCAGGGAGCGGTTGTCCTTGGACGGGCGTTTGCCATCCGCCCCGACCGGACCATCATCCTCGCCGCGCAACAGACCAAACAGTTTGCGCGCAGGTTGTGCCGGCTTGATGCCGCCCGGCAGCGCCAATTCGCTCTCAGAGCGTTCTTCTGCCGCCTGTTTTTCGGCTGTTGCCTGCTTTTGTCGCGTGATGGCCTCTATGGCCTGCACATCACCATTGCCCAGCGCAATGATGAATTGCGTATTGTTCTCACGCAAAAGGCGCTGCACGCCTTTGATCGTATAGCCCTGATCGTAAAGCAGGTGACGGATACCTTTAAGCAGTTCAACGTCGATCGGCCGATAATAACGCCGTCCACCACCGCGCTTCAGCGGCTTGATCTGTGTAAAACGCGTTTCCCAAAAACGAAGCACATGCTGCGGCAGGTCGAGACATTCCGCGACCTCGCTGATCGTCCTGTAAGCATCGGGGCTCTTGTCCATCCATCTGCCCTTTCAACGAGAACGACCTGTAGAGTCGTTCATCCTGTTGTTGCGACTTCAATGCGCCTTCATTCGGCTTACGCCTCTATGCCGGTTCATTGATCGCCATCCGCTCCGCACGCAAATGAAATGACCGGCCATTCTCGCATGCCCCCGAATACGAGAGGAATCATCACAAACGCTGATTTATTTTTTTCACATCGCTCACTTCTGGAAAAGTCGGAAATTGCAACAAACGCATAACACCAGCGAATCAAATAGTTGCCTGTCATTATAATATAATGCGGTCTTATGCACATCCTGCCCCAATGCTTGATGAAATGGCAGAAATTCTGGCGACTGCGTGTCCATACAGACAGGCTTTGCACGCGCTGCAGCAAGGGGCTGCAGCAAGACGTCATCCCTTCGGGAGGGATCAGAACAGCCCGAGATCGTGGAAGAAATCGCACCGACAATGACGGCAGAAATACACTGATGGCAGAAATACACTCAGCCACAGGTCAGACAGAGAACCCACACCGCAGCATGCCTGTCACACCACAACGGCCAGCCCGCCGCATTCGAGAAACACATGAGATGTCGAGCCTGGCCCAGGCTCAGATGAAAAATGCCGTCATCAACGGCATTTCTGGTCAGGACTTCTTGTTTTGAGCTGCACGCTTCTTGTGCTCCGCCAGAATACGCTGCTTGAGTACATTCGAAGCCTTGAACGTCATGACCCGGCGCGGCAAAATCGGCACTTCTTCACCCGTCTTGGGGTTACGGCCGATACGCTCATTCTTGTCGCGAACCTGGAACGTCGCAAAGGATGACAGCTTTACCGTTTCGCCATTGACGATCGCATCACAGACTTCATCGAGGATCATCTCGACTAGTGCAGCGGACTCAGTCCTGGACAGCCCTACCTTACGATATACTGCCTCTGCCAAATCAGCCCGCGTGACCGTTTTGCCTCCCATAACCGAACCTGCCTGGTTAGCGTTGAAACAGATAATATCTTTACATGACAGGACGTTACACAGATAAAAGCGGCTTGGTCAAGCCAACAGTTCAATTGCAGCTAATCATTTTTGCAACTTACCAGCGAAGAAGCACCGCCCCCCAGGTAAATCCGCCACCCATTGCTTCCAGCAGCACAAGATCACCCTGCTTGACGCGGCCATCAGCGACGGCAGTTGCAAGGGCAAGCGGCACGGAAGCTGCGGATGTATTGCCATGCTGATCAACCGTGATGACCACCTTTTCTTCGGCAATATTTAGCTTCTTGGCGGATGCATCAATAATACGCTTGTTGGCCTGGTGCGGCACGAACCAGTCAATATCCTCCGATCCCAGACCGGTCTCCGCAAAGGAGGCCTCTATCACATCGGTGATCATGCCGACTGCATGTTTGAACACTTCACGGCCTTCCATGCGCAAATGCCCAACCTGCTGATTCGTGGATGGACCACCATCGACATAGAGCTTTTCCTTGTGCGAGCCATCAGAACGCAGATTGGCTGCCAGAACGCCCCGATCAGAGGTCAGCCCCTTGCCTTCGGCTGCCTCAAGCACCAGTGCGCCTGCCCCATCCCCGAACAGAACGCAGGTTGTGCGATCCTTCCAATCCAGAATGCGCGAGAAGGTTTCCGAGCCGATCACCAGGACACGCTGCGCCATACCGCCGCGAATATAGAGATCAGCCGTGGTAAGGGCATAGATGAAACCGGAGCATACCGCCTGCAAATCAAAGGCAAACCCCTTGGTGATGCCAAGCTCACGCTGGATTTCCACCGCACTGGCCGGGAACGTATGATTTGGCGTAGAGGTGGCAAGCACGATCAAATCAATATCGGATGGCTGCAGGCCGGCATTTTCAAGCGCTGCGCGCGCAGCCGCCGCCCCCAGCGAAACCGTGGTTTCGCCTTCACCGGCAATGTGGCGCTGACGGATACCTGTCCGCTGAACGATCCATTCGTCAGAAGTGTCGACTACGCCTTCGAAGTCGGCATTTTTCATCACCCGCTTCGGCAGCGCTGCACCAATACCACGTACGACGGATCGTATCATCGTCAATATCCTGTCTTGATTATAGGCTCGCATCCGGAAATCTACGGCCTAAAAATTGTGCTGATGCTCCGTATCATCAAATAATACAGAATATCAATCATTTGACCGCAGCACTGTTCTCATGTGGATGAACATGGGGATGGCTTTGATGGAAATGCGCCAGATCGGCCTCGATTTTTTCCAGAAGCCGGTTACGCACCATGTCGTACCCCACTTCCACTGCAGAGCAGAAACCATCGGCATTGGCGCCGCCATGGCTCTTGATGACAATGCCGCTGAGGCCCAGGAAAACGCCGCCATTGACCTTGTTCGGATCCATCTTTTCGCGCAGGCGATCAAAGGCGCCTTTTGCGAAAACATAGCCGATCTTTGCAAGCAGCGTGCGGCTCATTGCCTGTTTCAGCAGTTCGGCGATCTGACGCGCCGTGCCTTCTGCCGTCTTGAGTGCAATATTGCCGGTAAAGCCTTCCGTCACGACAACATCAACCGTGCCCTTGCCTATATCATTGCCTTCGACAAAGCCAACATATTCAAGACCATCAAGCGGCGTGTCGCGCAGGATCTGGCCGGCTTCCTTGATTTCATCAAGGCCCTTGACCTCTTCCGTACCCACATTGAGCAGACCAACCGTCGGCTTGCGCACTTCAAACAGCGCGCGCGCCATGCCTGCCCCCATGACGGCATAATCGACCAGCTGACGCGCATCCGCGCCAATCGTTGCGCCAATGTCGAGCACGATGCTTTCGCCGCGCAAGGTCGGCCAGATACCGGCAATGGCCGGACGCTCCACATCCGCCATCATGCGCAGGCAGAATTTCGACATCGCCATTAGCGCGCCAGTATTGCCCGCCGAAACACAGGCATCAGCATCCCCCGTCTTGACCGCTTCAATGGCCTGCCACATGGAAGACTTGCCGCGGCCAGAGCGCAAGGCCTGGCTTGGCTTGTCGTCCATCTTGACCGCCATGAGGCTTGGGCGAAATTCGGAAGCAGCTGCCAGTTTTGGATAACGAGCCAGTACCGGTTCAACCTGTTCAGGCAAACCATAAAAGAGAAAGCGAATATCTGGATGGCGTTCAAACGCCTTCGCTGCGCCGGGGATGACAACTTCAGGGCCGAAATCGCCGCCCATGGCGTCAATCGAAATCTTGATCACTCTTGATTATTCCTATGCAGTCCGGAGCCATCCCTCGTATGTGCCAGATGGTTTTCCGCGAAAATAATGGTTTTGTATCGTCGCACAACCAATTTCTGCCAAATCACATCATTTCACGTCTTATCGCGCAATTGCGCCAGTTTTGCGAATGGGCTTTCAGGCTTGTTCTCGTCATCGCCGAAGGTAAGCGGTGCCGTTTCCTCCGGCAAGCCGGGCTTGCGTGGATATGGATCAATCGCCAGTTCGAAAAATTCTTCCGCCACCGCACCAACATCAATCCGGTCACCGGCAAATGTTTCCGGAATATCATCTCCATCCGCATCAAGCAGCATTTCCCCGCTTTCATCAAGCTGAATGCGCGCCAGTCGCGAATTTTCAGGCACGAAAATCGTATCCACCTCTTCCTCAATCCTGTTGATCAGCGGCTCAAGCGTGACCACACAGGCCTGAACAATCTCGGCCGCAATCTTGCCTCGGACACGAATTCCATCCCTTTTCCAGGGTGTTACGAGGAATTCCGCATCGAATGCATTGACGGCTTCCAGTCCATGCGTCCTCGCCAATGCCGCACGTTCCTTTTCATCCGTGCCAATTTTGACGATCACACCCTTTTGCGGAAGATGAAGAACCGGAACAGGATAGGTCAGCGCCGGCTTGTCAGTCATTGATCTTTTCTCCTTCGGCTTCTTGCTCAGCCGGATCCGACGCGGACACGATTCGCGCGGCATCGTAAAATTCAATTTCACCTGCGGCCAATGCCATATCATCAATCTCGTTCAAACGGTCACGGCAGCGACACATATAATCAGCGAGATAAGCAGCATAAGGCCAAAAAGCCAGATCGGGACGAATATTGCGGGTCAATGCCTCGGCAAGCCCATCCCTATCAGCGAAATCAAGCGCGCGCTCATAGGCCTGCACACGACCATAAAACATCCGCGCCAGTTTTTTCATGCGTTTTGGCACACCCTGATCGCCAATTCCAAGCTCGCGCAAGGAATGATCGACATCCTTGAAGAACTCGTCCGCTATATCCTGCGCCAAGGCCTGCAAGGACGGGCCACGCCCCTTCATCCGGTGAAGCACCAAGAATATATGCAGGGAAAGCATCTCATAACGGCCAAGTGGTGTATCTGGCACCAGAAAATGTGCATAAAATGTTTTTTGCCGCGCCGCCGCCACGATCGCTTCGTAGGCACGAAGACAGATGGCCTCATTTGCTTTCGACTTGCGACGAAATAATCGAAGAATCATATCTGTTTGACCGTATGAGTTGCATCTGGGAGCAAGGTGGTTTACCGAAGTTCTTGAGACGGCGAAAGTGCCGCGCTGATATTCAATTATGGAGAGGTCCTTGTTGCAGCGATTTTTAACGAGCGCATACAAACAGCGCACACTCCTCGCAAGCACGGTAATTCTCTTTTCGGCCGCACTGGCCGGATGCAACACAGCTTCAACGCTCAATCCGTCTGAAACACTGACGGAAGGCTATATCATTGACCAGGAAGCTTTGGCCTCGATCCCCGTCGGCTCCAGCCGTGAACAGGTGCTTCTTGCCATGGGTACGCCATCCACGACTGCAACCTTCGACAATGAAGTCTTCTACTATATTTCGCAGAAGAGCTATCGTGCGGCGGCGTTCATGAAGCCGAAAGTCATTGATCGTACCATCCTTGCCATCTATTTCGACAAGGACGGCAAGGTTGCACAGATTGCCAATTACGGCCTGAAGGATGGCAAGATCTTCGATTATATCACCCGCACGACGCCAACCGGCGGCAAGGATCAGACCTTCCTTGGCCAGATCATTCAGGGTGTCTCGAAAGCGCCAACATCGCTGGCGCCATCAGCCGGCCCCGGCATCTGATCGCTCCGTCAGTTCACAAGAAAACCCGCCTTTCGGCGGGTTTTCTTTTGCAGGTCACTCCATTCAAGCCAGATGTGCCAGAATGGCAAGCAGCAGCAGCGCCACAATATTGGTGATCTTGATCGCCGGATTGACAGCTGGCCCGGCCGTATCCTTGTAAGGATCGCCCACCGTATCACCGGTGACGGACGCCTTGTGCGCCTCGGAGCCTTTCAGATGTTTCACCCCGTCCTTGTCGGTAAAACCATCCTCAAAGCTTTTCTTGGCGTTATCCCATGCGCCGCCGCCCGACGTCATGGAAATGGCAACAAACAGCCCGTTGATGATTACGCCAAGCAGTGAAGCGCCAAGCGCTGCAAAGGCTGCCGCCTTGGAACCGGAAAACAGCAGAACGCCGAAATAGACCACCAGCGGCGCCAGCACCGGCAGAAGCGAGGGAAGGATCATTTCACGAATGGCCGCGCGGGTAAGAAGGTCAACTGCGCGCGCATAATCCGGACGCTCCGCCCCGGTCATGATGCCAGGCTTTTCCCTGAACTGACGGCGCACTTCCTCGACCACCGAACCGCCGGCGCGACCTACCGCCGTCATCGCTATACCGCCAAAGAGATAGGGAATGAGACTGCCGAAGATGAGCCCTGCCACCACATAAGGGTTGGACAGTTCAAACGACACCGGCCCCATATTGGCGAAATAGGGATAGGTTTCGCCATTGGCCGCAAAATAGGCCAGATCGTTGGAATAGGCCGCAAACAGCACCAGCGCGCCAAGACCTGCCGAACCGATGGCATAGCCCTTGGTGACGGCCTTGGTCGTATTGCCCACCGCATCAAGCGCGTCGGTTGACTTGCGCACCTCCGGATCAAGCCCCGCCATTTCGGCAATGCCGCCGGCATTGTCCGTGACCGGACCGAAGGCATCTAGCGCGACAATCATGCCGGCAATGCCCAGCATGGCGGTGACAGCAATTGCCGTACCGAACAGACCGGCAAGCTGATAGGTGGTGATGATGCCGCCAACGATGACGATGGCAGGCAGTGCGGTTGATTCAAGCGAAACGGCAAGGCCCTGAATGACATTGGTGCCGTGGCCGGTGACGGAAGCCTGCGCGATCGAATTGACCGGACGCTTGTTGGTTCCGGTGTAATATTCGGTAATCAGCACGATCAGCCCGGTAACGATCAGACCAATCAGTCCGCAGATGAAGAGACTGGCCCCGGTAATGCTCTGGCCTGCAACAATGCCGATCTCACCCCAGCCAATGGTGAGCATATTGGCAACCGCCAGACCAAGGATGGACAGAAGGCCGGTTGCGATCAGCCCCTTGTAGAGCGCCCCCATGATCGAACCATTGACACCAAGCTTGACAAAAAATGTGCCTGCAATCGAGGTGATCACGCAGGCTCCCCCAATCATCAGCGGATAAAGCATGATGGTGGCAAGCATTGGCGAGGCGCCGAAGAAGATCGCCGCCAGAACCATGGTCGCAACCACGGTCACCGCATAGGTCTCGAACAGGTCTGCCGCCATGCCGGCACAGTCACCGACATTATCGCCGACATTATCGGCAATGGTTGCCGGATTGCGAGGATCGTCCTCCGGAATACCTGCTTCCACCTTGCCGACCAGATCACCACCGACATCCGCACCCTTGGTGAAAATGCCACCGCCCAGACGCGCAAAGATCGAAATCAGCGATGCGCCAAAGCCAAGTGCCACCAATGCGTCAATGACCACACGATCAGATGGCGCATAACCAAGACAGACAGTCAGCACGAAATAATAGACCGACACGCCAAGAAGTGCGAGACCGGCCACCAGAAGGCCGGTAATGGCGCCTGACCTGAAGGCGAGCTCCAGACCATCGGCAAGACTGAGCGAGGCTGCCTGCGCCGTGCGCACATTGGCACGCACCGACACATTCATGCCGATAAAGCCGGTAATGCCCGACAGGACCGCCCCAATCAGGAAGCCGATTGCTGCCGTCAGCGACAACAGCAACCAGGCCAGCAGAAAGACAACAATCCCGACAATGGCAATGGTTGAATATTGTCGGGCGAGATAGGCCTGCGCGCCCTCCCGGATCGCGCCCGCAATCTCCTGCATGCGGCTCGTCCCCTGATCGGCTGCCAGAACCGATCGTGTCGCCCAGATTGCATAAAGAACAGATAACACGCCACAGACAATGACGAGCAGAAGAACAGACACTCCAGCTTCCATAAAGCCAACTCCCATGAGCTTGCGTAACCAACGGCGGCCGCATAGCGGTCGTCGGCAGTCCACGCGTGGAATCTGATCCGAACCCCCTCCCGGATCATAGAAGAGCGGCATCGAAGTGCCTGAAGCCAAAAGCGGAACCGGGCTTCAACGGTTAGTCTGTCATGGACATTGCCTCTGGTCAGGACAACGCAATGTCACGCATTTCAGCATTCTCAATGCCGCATGGGCAGCATGCGAAACGGTTTAATAAAGGTCAAGCGGTTCTTGCCGCCATACAATGCAAAATGGCTGTGATTTCTCACAGCCATCCCTCATGTCAGAAAACAGGAAAACTCAGCCTTTCGGACGCAGCCTGGCATTGCGGCTTTCACCGCGAACGACAAAGGCGATACGGTCAAGCACCGCATTGACGAGCTTCGGCTCATCATCCGAATAGAAGGCCTTGGCGATATCGACATATTCCGAAACGATGACCGCAGTCGGCACATCCTTGCGGCTTTTCAGCTCCCATGCGCCGGCGCGCAGAATGGCACGCAGCGTCGAGTCCAGACGTGACAGGGGCCAGTCTTCCGTCAATGCCTGATGGATCAGCGGATCAAGCTTGAGCTGGGCATCGACAACGCCCGCGACAATGGCGCGAAACCATTGCGGATCAGCATCGAGGTATTGCGTTCCATCCACTTCCTTGCCGAGACGGAAGGCTTCATATTCAGCCACGATTTCCATCACGCCCGTGCCGGCAACATCCATCTGGTACAGCGCCTGAACGGCGGCAAGACGGGCCGCGCCGCGCTTGTTGGCCGTGCGCGGCGCATTGTTATGCGGACGTGGTTCTGCAGGAGCGCCCATGATCATCAGGCTCCGAATTTCTTGCGCAATTCGATCATGGTCAGGGCTGCGCGTGCGGCAAAGCCGCCCTTGTCCTTGTCGTCACGACGTGCGCGCGCCCAGGCCTGTTCCTCATTCTCAACCGTGAGAATGCCATTGCCGATCGCCAGGCCTTCCTCGACCGAAAGATCCATCAGCGCACGGCAGGATTCATTGGCGACAATGTCAAAATGATAGGTTTCGCCGCGAATGACCGTGCCCAGTGCCACAAAGCCATCATAGTGCGTGCCGCCATTGTCAGCGCCATCCAGCGCAAAGGAAATGGTCGCCGGAATTTCCAATGCCCCCGGAACGGTTACGACATCATAGGTCGCGCCAGCTTCATCAAGAGCGGCTTTTGCGCCATCCAGCAGCGCATCGGCCAGATCGTCGTAAAAACGTGCTTCGACAATGAGCAGATGCGGCGCACGCGCCTCGTACTTGGACATGGGATACTCCGTGACAATGTTTTGCGAACCGCAAAGATGCGATCAACGCCTGAAACTGAAATGCCCTGCAGGCTCTTTGGCTTTAGGCTCTAAGCCTATTTCCTATATTGCGCAAGCCTTGCTGCATAACGTGCAAGCTGGTCGATTTCGATATTGACCCTGTCACCCACCTTGCGCTCCCCCCATGTGGTCACTTCCAGCGTGTGGCGGATGATCAGAACGTCAAATTCATTGTCCTGCACGTCATTGACCGTCAGCGAGGTGCCATCCAGCGCAACCGACCCCTTCTGGGCAATAAAGGGGGCAAGCGTTTCCGGCGCACGCAGGGTGAAACGCACCGCATCTCCTTCTTCCTTGCGCGCGATGATTTCCGCCTGTCCATCGACATGGCCGGAAACCAGATGCCCGCCCATTTCATCACCGAGCTTCAGCGAACGTTCCAGATTGATCCGCGTACCAACCTGCCAGGTTGCAATCGAGGTCAGCCGCAATGCTTCTTCCCAGGCCTCGACCTCAAACCAATGCGCATTGCTGCTCTTTTCCGGCAGGGCCACGACCGTCAGGCAGACACCAGAGCAGGCAATCGATGCGCCAAGCTCGATTGTTTCAGGATCATAGGCCGTTTCGATGCGCAGCAAAACGCCTTCATTCAGTGGCTTGATCCGTTCGACCTTGCCGATATCCGTGACAATGCCTGTGAACATCAGGCCCCCCTTACATATTCGATATAGCAGTCGTCACCATAATGCGACTGTCTCAGTTTCTTGTATTTTTCTGAGATATGGGTTGAAAGCCCGCGAACGGCAATACCACGCGCGGCATCAATTTCGTTCGGCGACTGGAAAATCGCCAGACGATCCACCAGATCATCATCCAGAAAGCTTTCGGCAATCCGTGCACCGCCTTCAACAAGCACAGACGCAATCCCCTGCGCGGCCAAGTCATCCATCAGCTCCGGCAGGGAAATGCGCCCCTCAAAGCTTTCATTGGCAAGAACCCGGCAACCGGCATTGATCAGCGCCTCGCGCCTTGTCTCCGGCGCATCCTCGCGGCAGGCGATCCAGACGGGAATTTCGGCGGCCGAGCGCACCAGCCTGGATGTCAATGGCAGGCGCAAATGATCATCCAGCACCAGCCGGATAGGCGAGCGCTGTTCGAGCCCTGGCAGACGGCAGGTAAGCAGCGGATCATCCGCCAGCGCCGTACCGATCCCGATCAGGATCACATCGCTTTGCGCGCGCATGATATGGGCCTGTGCCCTTGAGACCACACCGGAAATTGCCACCTGGCCTTCGCCCTGAAGGCCGATCATGCCATTGGTCGACAGCGCAAGCTTGAGCGTCACTTCCGGTCGTTTTCTGGAAGAGCGCATCAAATAGCCGGCAAGATCATCGGCTGCTTCTGTGGACAGTACATTGGTGACGACCTCGATGCCGGCCGCGTGCAGAATGGCAAATCCCTTGCCGCTCACCCGCTCATCCGGATCTGTCGTCGCAACCACCACGCGTGCCACACCAGCACGCACCAGTGCTTCCGCGCAAGGTGGCGTCTTGCCATGATGGGCGCAGGGCTCAAGCGTCACATAGGCGGTTGCACCACGTGCTGCCTCTCCGGCCTCGGCAATGGCCTGTGTCTCGGCATGTGGCCTGCCTCCCAGCGCCGTAACACCACGCCCGATGATCACGCCATCCCTGACCAGAATTGTGCCGACGGAGGGATTGGTGCCGGTCAGTCCCTTGTGCCGGCGCGCAAACCGTATGGCCGTTGCCATGAAGCGCTGGTCATCCATTGCAATGTCAGATGCGGTCATTCCGGCTGCGCTCATGCCGTTCTACTCTTCCACATCCTCGGACGCGGTCAGTTCATCGATAACATTGTGAAAGTCAACCGCCTTGCTGAAATTGCGATAGACCGAGGCGAAGCGGATATAGGCAATATCATCGATGCCTTTCAGCGCATCCATGGCCAGGCGTCCGATTTCCTCGGACGTCACTTCCGCTTCACCCGAACTTTCAAGCTGGCGCACAATGCCCGAAATGGCGCGTTCCACCCGTTCCACATCGACATCGCGCTTGCGCAGTGCAACTTCAATCGAGCGCGTCAGCTTGTCACGATCAAATGGCACGCGCCGTCCACTTTTCTTGATCACCATCAGATCGCGCAACTGCACACGCTCAAATGTGGTGAAACGACCGCCACAGACGGAACAGACCCGACGCCTGCGAATAACCGCGCCCTCTTCGGCGGGCCGTGAATCCTTCACTTGCGTATCTTCAGACTGACAATAGGGACAACGCATGGAACTCTCCCGACACTGGAGCTGGCCTCAGGGACGTGGCCGCAGCTGATTCCCGGCACCATAGCCTATCAACCCGACGCGACCAGACAAGACAAGACAATAACAAAAAGCCCCACTCACCGAAAATGAATGGGGCTTTTTTAAAAAACGATGCAGTTCCGATCAGCCGAGATAGTCATACATCGGGAAGCGTTCGGTCAGGGCAATGACCTTCTGCTTCACTGCTGCTTCAACTGCGGCATTGCCTTCGTCCGAATTGGCAACCTTGAGGCCATCGAGAACTTCGGCAATGAGCGCGCCGATTTCCTTGAACTCGGCGGTGCCGAAACCACGTGTCGTGCCAGCCGGCGTGCCAAGACGGATGCCGGAAGTGACAAACGGCTTTTCAGGATCGAACGGAATACCGTTCTTGTTGCAGGTGATGTTGGCGCGACCAAGGGCAGCCTCCGCCCGCTTGCCGGTTGCGTTCTTCGGACGCAGATCGACCAGCATCAGGTGGTTGTCTGTACCACCCGAAACAATGTTCAGGCCCTGTGCCTTCAGCTCGTCCGCCAGAGCGCGTGCATTATTTACGACATTCTGTGCGTAGAGCTTGAATTCCGGCTTCAACGCCTCACCCAGCGCAACCGCCTTGCCAGCGATGACATGCATCAGCGGCCCACCCTGCAGACCAGGGAAGACAGCCGAATTGATCTTCTTGGCGATGTCTGGATCGTTGGTCAGGATCATGCCGCCACGTGGGCCGCGCAGCGACTTGTGCGTCGTCGTGGTGACAACATGGGCATGCGGCACTGGCGACGGATGTACGCCACCGGCAACCAGACCGGCAATATGCGCCATGTCAACCATGAGATAGGCGCCGACTTCATCAGCGATTTCACGGAAGCGTTTCCAGTCCCAGATGCGCGAATAGGCCGTGCCGCCAGCAAGGATCAGCTTCGGCTTGTTCTCACGTGCCAGACGCGCAACCTCGTCCATGTCGATCAGGTGATCATCCTGACGAACGCCGTAGGAAACGACGTTGAACCACTTGCCGGACATATTGACCGGCGAACCATGCGTCAGGTGGCCGCCCGAATTCAGATCAAGCCCCATGAATGTGTCGCCCGGCTGCAGAAGCGCCAGAAACACCGCCTGGTTCATCTGGCTGCCGGAATTGGGCTGGACATTGGCAAATTCCGCATTGAAGAGCTTCTTGGCGCGTTCAATCGCCAGCTCCTCAACAACGTCAACATACTGGCAACCACCATAATAACGCTTGCCCGGATAACCTTCGGCATATTTGTTGGTCAGGATCGAGCCCTGCGCTTCCAGAACAGCGCGCGATACAATATTTTCCGAAGCAATCAGTTCGATCTCATGGCGCTGACGGCCAAGTTCCTTACGAATTGCAGCAAAAATCTCGGAATCGACCTCTTCGAGGCTGGCGTTGAAGAACGCGTTTGAAAACGCATTCCTGGTGTTGTCGTGCGACATGGTTCCACACCCTTTGATTAACCCGGCAAAAGCGAAATGGCTGTGGCGGCATTATCATACTTGTTGCTGCAAGGCCAATGGTCGCAATCCGAAAAATTTATACCAAAATACGACAAATGGATTTAAGCCGGTGAAAAATATGAAAAGCCGCCCGGTCGATCTCCGGGCGGCTGCAATCTCGATCAATCGGCACGAATCAGGTGGCGCTGCCTAGCGCCAGCTCTGCAGCGCCATCCAGCTTGTAAATATCGTCACGGAACTGCACGACGCCACCGCCGGTTGACCAGGCGCTGATATAGACAAAATGCAACGGCACCGGATCGGCAAGCTGGATCGGCGTATTGACGCCCGACTGAATGGTGCTTTCAATCGCCCGACGATCCCAGCCCGGCGTGTTCTTCAGCAGCCAGACGTCAAGATCGCGAATATTCTGCACGCGCACGCAGCCCGAGGAGTCAAAGCGCATGAGCTTGTTGAAATAGCTCTTCTGCGGTGTATCGTGCATGTAAACGGCATAAGGATTGTGGAAGTTGATCTTTGTCGAGGACATGGCATTGATCTTGCCCGGATCCTGACGGAACATCAGCTTTACGGCCTCGTCCGTATTCCAGTCGACGCTTTCCGGTGCAACTTCCTGACCGGACTGGTCGTAAAGGCGGATCTTGTTCTTGGCCAGATATTGCGGATCCTTGCGCATCAGCGGAATGATGTCCTTCTGGATGATCGACTTTGGCGCCGTCCAGTAAGGATTGAGGATGACCTCATGGATCTTGGAATTGAGGATCGGCGTCTGGCGGTCGATCTTGCCGACAACGGCAGTATGGCGCTGTACGACGCTGCCATTTTCCACCGCTTCGATGCGTGCGGCCGGAATATTGACCATGACAAAGCGTGGTTCAGAGCCGCCGGTCGCCACAAGCTCGTTGAGACGCTGCAGATTGATCTGCAACTGGTTGAGGCGCGCAGGCGCGCTCACATTCATCGCCGCATAGGTAAACTGTCCCATGACGCCATCGGCCGGCAGGCCATGGCGCGCCTGAAAACGCTTCACCGCCGCATCAACATAAGTGTCAAACGCATTGGAAATACCCGCACTTTGCGGCAGGTCGCCCGTGACCATGAGACGGCGACGCAAGGCCTGCACCGCCGGATCGCTCATGCCAAGCTGAAGCTTGGCCTGGCCCGGCACTTCCGGCCAGCCGCCACGCGCGACAATATCCATATATTGTCCGATTGCGGTCTGCACATCGGCGATGGTCTGTGCGCTGATCACCGGCTGGTTGGTTGCAACAGTCTTGCTGCTTGGAACACGTGCATCGAACTGATCATCCCAATTTCCCCGACGCGGCGCAGCAAGCACATCATTGAGCGCCTGCTGGGCAAAAGAGGCAGAAGCAACAGAGGAAACGGCAGCTGTCAGTCCGACAGTTGCTGCACCGCGCAGGAAGCGGCGGCGATCCACAGTGAAAGCTTCAGCAGTTTTATCGGTCTTGGTCATCGTCTAGTCGTCCCGGAAAGGCTGCACCGCATAAACGGCATTGTCCCTGTAACTCGGCGGTAGAAACAGCAATCATGCTGGGTCTCTGCGCGTCCGATAGCATAATCCCCATGCGTTGTATTATAATGATTAAGTGGTTTTTTATGGCTTAATCATGTCCCAATTTGAAGAAAATTGGGATGCACACGCTAAAACAGCTTTCCCTGCCCGGACGTACTCCAGCATTTCAACCGAAGTAACCGCAGACAGGGGGGTTCATGAAGTCATACCACCGCCGTCAGTCTTGCCTATTATTTCAGCTCTTTCTGTAGAAGAAAGCAAGACGTCAAACAAGTGCCTTTGCGCGCATCTGCTTGCGCCGCTCCAGATGCAGCAGAATGACAAAGACCATAAAGGTGAGAATGGCGGCACCATTGAAGACGGCAATGAAGGGCCGATATTCAAAATAGCGGTCAAAAACCGCATAGATCATGATCTCACCAACCGCAGCAATGAACCAGAGGATCGCCCCCCAGGGTGTGCGCATCCACAGGCCACAAGCCGCCACGGGTAAAAGCACGGCCAGCGCCACGCAGGCCGTTTGCCACATCCAGGGCATCAGGTCAAAACGCCACAGAAGCCCCGGGAAAATGCCGATCAGACGCACCCAGTAAAGCACGCCTTCACCAAGAACGAACAGCGCAAGAAGCCGCAGAAACAGGGTATATGCCCAGTCGAGATCACTGAAACGGTTGGTTTGGCTAAGCGCTATCTCCTGCATCAGAGGACCAGTTCCTTCTCACCCAAAGGAGCGAAATAGGCATTCACCTGATCTGCCGTCACCAAATCGAGATCGGAAGGCTGCCAGACCGGTGCGCCATCCTTGTCGATCAGTACTGCACGCACGCCTTCATAAAAATCATGTCCTTCCAGCATGCGGCAGGCAATACGGTATTCCATGCGCATCACATCATCGAGCTTGAGCAGGCGCGCCTCATTGATCTGACGGAAGGTGACGGCAAGACTGGTCGGCGAGCGCGTTGCAATCACCTTGAGGATGTCGGCTGCATCCTTGCTGCCGGCATTCATGGCCTGTTCAAGCGCACCGAGACAGGCGCTCAAGCTTGCTGCCTCAAAGCAGTCCGCAATGATCAGACGCGCTTCCGCCGATGTCTCATAATCCGGATATTGCAGATTGGTGAGTGCTGCCTCGACATCCCCCGTGGCAATCAGTTTTTCCCGCACCGCGTCAAGATCCTTTGCCAGAACCGCATGGGTGGCAATACCGCTTTGCAGGCAATCCCCCCAGCGAATGCGGTTGCCGGTAAGCGCCAGATAGAAGCCAAAATTATGCTTGAGATGCGGCAGGAAAGCTCCACCACCGACATCCGGGAAAAAGCCGATGCCGGTCTCCGGCATGGCAAACAGGGTGTTTTCGGTGACGATGCGGTGCGAGCCATGTACCGAAATGCCAGCACCACCGCCCATGACAATGCCGTTGAGAAACGAGACATAAGGCTTTGGGAAACGGCCAATACGCGCATTGAGCACATATTCGTCATGGAAGAAATCATAGGCAGGCGCGCCCTGTTGGCCGGCCTTGTAAGCAGCAACGACATCGCCACCGGCGCAGAATGCACGCCCCTCGCCTTCCACAATGACACAGGCAATCTCTGGATCCTGTTCCCATGTGCGCAAGGCGCGATCCAGCGCCTTGATCATGTCATGAGTCAATGCATTGAGCGCCGAAGTGCGGGTAAGACGCACCAGACCAGCCTTTCCCTGACGCTCGAAACGGATTTCGTCGTCGCCCCCAAAGTCAAACTGCATGTCATTTCTCCCTTCCATGCACAGGGGTAAAAATTGCGTGCCCCTTCGTCAATCCCACCAGATTGTCGATCTGCGTGATTATACTTGGTTTTGCCACTTTTCCGGTTATAAACCGACTCCGCATGGCAATCTGCCCATGCAAGGATATGTCAGATCAGGATAAGCCAATGAAAGACCGCCCGTCCCAGTTTTCGTCCGCAAGCGCCAGTGCGCATATTGACGAGGTTACCGGAGGGCGCCGGCTGCGGCGCTTGCGTCGCACCGACTGGTCGCGCCGGCTGGTTCTGGAAAACGAACTCTCAGTCAATGACCTGATCTGGACATTTTTCCTGACCACCGGCACCGGTGTTGCAGAGCCTGTCGAGGCCATGCCGGGCGTTGAACGCTATTCGGTCGATATGGCCGTACGCATGGCAGAAAAGGCCGCCAAACTCGGCATTCCGGCAATTGCCCCATTCCCGCGCGAGGATCCGGAAAAGAAGACGGAAGACGGTTCCTACATCACGGATCCGGACAATCTGATCAATCGCGCCGTGCGCGCCATCAAGAAGGAAGTGCCGGAAATCGGCATCATCACCGATGCCGCCCTCGACCCCTTCACCACCCATGGTCATGACGGCATCTTGCGCAATGGCGAGATCGTCAATGACGAATCGGTCGAGATGATCGTGCGTGGCGCCCTGTCCCAGGCCGAAGCCGGCGCGGATGTGATTGCACCTTCCGACATGATGGATGGCCGCATTGGCGCCATCCGCAAGGCGCTTGACGAAAATGGCTTCAACCATATTCCGATCATGTCCTATGCGGCCAAATTTGCATCAGCCTTTTATGGCCCTTATCGGGATGCGATCGGCACGCTTGGCCTATTGAAGGGCGACAAGAAAACCTATTATGTCGATCCGGCCAATTCCGAAGATGCGGTGCGCGAAGCTGAACAAGACATTGCCGAAGGGGCTGACATGCTGATGGTCAAGCCCGGCCTGCCCTATCTCGATATTGTCTACCGGCTGAAGGAAACCTTCCGGCTGCCGACCTTCGCCTATCAGGTCTCCGGCGAATATGCGATGATCAAGGCTGCCGCCCTGAATGGCTGGATTGACGAGGAAAAGGTGATGATGGAAAGCCTGCTTGCCTTCAAGCGCGCTGGCTGTGACGGGATCCTGACATATTTCGCCCTTGATGCGGCGCAGCGGCTTAAATAACTTTGACGGCACAAAACCGCTTTTTTTCCATGCTCTACTGATTTCCCTTGAATAGAAGGGATACCAGCCCCATTTTTACAAAACTGTTACAGGCAGTAGAACCTGATCGTCTGGGTTGCATGCGTTCTGATCAGCGCAGTTTTGCAGAAAGACCGGTCTGATACTGCACATATCGACTGGAAGGAATGATGTCCGACAATATTCTGCATGGAGAAATCATGACACCACAATATGACAGCCGTGCCTTTTATGAAGGTGTGCGCACCCGCCGTGTCATGGCCTTCCTGATTGATTATGTGATCGTCTTTTTGCTGTGCATTCCAGCGGCCGTCCTTATTGCATTTCTGGGCCTGCTGACATTTGGTCTGGGCTGGAGCCTTTATGCCATCATGTTTCCGCTGGTGGCACTGTTCTATGTCGCCCGTACGCTCGGCGGCGAGCAGCAGGCAACCAAAGGCATGCAGATGATGAATATCAAGCTGGTACGCCTTGATGGCGTCCGGATTGATCCGCTTGTCGCCGTGGCGCACACGGTACTGTTCTGGGGCCTCAATGTGATTCTGACACCGCTGATTCTTTTGGCCATGCTGGTGCTTGATCGCAAGCGCGGCGTGCATGACCTGTTGCTTGGCACCGTGATGATCCGCTCTGACCGCTGACAGGACCCGCGGTTTCGTCGATCAGGCCGGCTGTCCATAATGCCTATTGACCTTTTATGCAGCCGGTTCAATTGTTGCGTTATGATGATGGTGTGAAACCGCCTTTGTGGATGTTGAATGACCCATCAACCGCAACAGTCGCCGCAGTTCTTTCTGACGGCTCCGTCTCCCTGCCCCTATCTGGAAGGCCAGATGGAACGGAAGGTGTTTACGCATCTGATCGGTGACAAGGCCGCCGAGATCAATGATCTCCTGACCCAGGGTGGGTTCCGTCGCTCCCAGAATATCGCTTATCGTCCGGCCTGTGAAAATTGCCGTGCCTGCGTTTCCGTGCGCATTGTCGTGCAGGATTTCAAGATGACGCGCAATATGAAACGCGTCTGGCAGCACAATCGCGACCTGATCGGCCGTCCCCAGGGCGCCCATCCCAGCACCGAACAATATGCGCTGTTCCGCGACTATCTCGACGCCCGCCATCATGCCGGCGGCATGTCGGACATGACCGTGCTTGATTATGCCATGATGGTGGAAGACACCCATGTCGACACCAAAGTGATCGAATATCGCAAACGTGGGCCTGAAAGCTTCATGGATCCCAAGAACGATGGTGAACTGGTGGCTGCGGCCCTGACCGATGTCATGTCCGACGGCCTGTCCATGGTCTATTCGTTCTTCTCGCCGCACATGCCGGAACGCTCGCTTGGCACATTCATGATCCTTGACCATATTGAACGCGCACGTGCCGCCGGGCTGCCTTATGTCTATCTCGGCTATTGGGTCGAAGGCTCACGCAAGATGCGGTACAAGACCCGCTTCACGCCGCAGGAACATCTGACAGCCAATGGCTGGAAACGCTACGAAGGTTAAGACTTGCCCTCTCCCGCGCACATCAGATGCGCATCCCTTCTTTCATACGGCGGCACAATGTGATTGATAGGGCTGATCAATCATCAGGATTTCATGATGGAGTTGCGCCAGCTTCGATATTTTGTGACGGCCGTACAATGCGGCAGCCTTGGCAAGGCTGCGGCAGAGCTTGGCATGGCGACATCCGCGCTCAGCCAGCAGATCAGCCGTCTGGAAAGCGAACTGTCTGCCCGCCTTCTCGTGCGCGGCGCTTCTGGCGTGACGCCTACGGAAGCAGGCGAGGCTTTCTGCCGCCACGCCACTTTGGCGCTGCGCCATATTGATGCTGCCGTTGCTGCCGCGCAGGGTGCGCGCCTTTCCGGCGTTGTTTCGCTCGGCCTTGCACCGACAACCGCCTCCATTCTGGCGCTTCCTCTCATCAAGACCATGGAAAAGCGCTATCCCAATATCCGCCTGCAATTGGTGGAAGGCATGTCCGGCCATCTCGCAAGCATGCTCAAGACGCGCCAGATCGATCTTGCCGTCCTGTTCAATGCCGAAGCCGTCACACTGGCACGCGGCGAAGCAACACCCCTGCTTGACGAAAGTCTGTTCCTGATTGGCCGGCCAGCCGAACAGAAGGGCGAACAGCCCTGGCCTGAGATTGCCAAGGGCCCGATCAGCCTTGCTGCAACGACCGGTCTGCCGCTCATTCTGCCCAGCCGCGGCCATGGCCTGCGCAACACGCTGGATCGCGCCTATGCGGCGGTCAATATCGTGCCCAATATCGTCATGGAAATTGATTCCCTTGCCGTCATCATGGAAGCGGTCTCGGCCGGCATTGCCTATACGATCCAGCCGGGTGCGGCATTGGCACGCAGTTCGGTGACAAGGCTTGATGTCCATGCCATCACCGATGCGGGCGCACAGCGCACCAATCTTCTGGTCAGCCTGCCGGAACATGAACTGTCGCCGGCTGCTCTGGCGCTGAGAGCACAATTGCGCAAGACCGTGGCCCATCTCGTCAACAGCGGCCAATGGATCGGCACCACCCTTCACGATTCATGAAGAAGCATTAAGCAACTGATGATGGCTCGCGCGACACGACTTCCTTAAAGCTGCGCTGAAACTTTAAGGAGAACAAACGTGATCGACGTATTGGTCATCGGCGGCGGCAATGCGGCGCTTTGCGCGGCCTTGATGGCGCGTGAGGCTGGCGCATCCGTGCTTCTGGTTGAAGCAGCCCCAAAGGAATGGCGCGGCGGCAATTCCCAGCATACCCGCAATCTGCGCTGCATGCATGATGGGCCGCAGGACGTGCTGGTTGACTCCTATCCGGAAGAAGAATTCTGGCAGGATCTTCTGAAGGTGACAGGCGGCCAGACCAACGAGCATCTGGCCCGCCTGGTCATCCGCGCTTCATCCAGTTGCCGCGACTGGATGCGCAAGCATGGCGTGCGCTTCCAGCCACCCCTTTCCGGTGCATTGCATGTTGCCCGTACCAACGCCTTTTTCATGGGCGGCGGCAAGGCGCTGGTCAATGCCTATTACCGCAGCGCGGAAAAACTCGGTGTACAGATCCGCTACGAAACACCGATCAGCGAACTGGTGCTTGAAGACGGCAAGTTTATTGCCGCAAGGACAGAAAGCGGTGAGCTGATCCATGCGAAGGCCTGCGTGCTGGCTGCCGGCGGCTTTGAATCGAACCGCGAATGGCTGCGCGAGGCATGGGGGGTGAACGAACGCGGCGAATGGCCAGCCGACAATTTCCTTATTCGCGGCACCCGCTTCAATCAGGGCGTTCTGCTCAAATTCATGATGAAGGCGGGCGCCGACATCATCGGCGATCCGTCACAGGGGCACTGCGTGGCCATCGACGCCCGCGCACCGCTTTATGATGGTGGCATCTGCACCCGTATCGACTGTGTTTCGCTTGGCGTGGTCGTCAACCGCGATGGCGAACGCTTCTATGACGAAGGTGAGGATTTCTGGCCAAAGCGCTATGCCATCTGGGGACGCCTTGTTGCCCAGCAGCCGGGTCAGATCGGCTATTCGATCATCGACCGCAAGGTCGTTGGCCGTTTCATGCCACCGGTCTTCCCCGGCGTGAAAGCTGACAGCCTGCCGGAACTGGCTGAAAAGCTTGGGCTTCCGGTTGAAAACTTCATGCAAACGCTCAGCAGCTATAATGCAGCCGTGCGTCCGGGCACCTTCAATCACACCGTGCTTGATGATTGCAGAACGGAAGGCCTTACCCCACCCAAGACCCACTGGGCACAGACCATCGATACACCGCCCTTCTATGGCTATGCACTGCGTCCGGGCATCACCTTCACCTATCTCGGCCTGAAGGTGGATGAAACCGCAGCCGTCCGCTTCAACGACGTGCCAAGTCCCAATCTGTTCGTGGCTGGTGAAATGATGGCCGGCAACGTGCTCGGCAAAGGCTACACGGCTGGCGTTGGAATGAGCATCGGTACGGCCTTTGGCCGCATCGCCGGAACACGTGCGGCCGCAGCCGCACGCGGCGCAGAACAATCGAGGAGCGCTTGAAATGGCGGCAACCCAATCCCTCATGAGCCTCGCGCAAGAGGCCGAACGCGAACTGGAAGCCAATTCCGCTGAGGCTGATCGCATCCTGCACATCTGCAATGCCTGCCGCTATTGCGAAGGCTTCTGCGCAGTCTTCCCGGCCATGACGCGCCGTCTCGACTTCAATGTCGCAGACACGCATTACCTCGCCAATCTTTGCCACAACTGCTCGGCATGTCTTTATGCCTGCCAATATGCCCCGCCGCATGAATTCGGCGTCAATGTGCCAAAGACGTTGGCGAGCATCCGCCGCGACACCTATATCGAATATGCTTTCCCTAAATCCCTGGGCAAGCTTTACCGCCGCAATGGCCTGACGGTTGCCATGTCGGTGAGCCTTGGCCTTGCCGCCTTCCTGATCGCAACGATCATGGCCTCGGGCAGCCTGTTCGTGCCGGGCCTTGGCGCCAATTTCTATGCGGTCTTCCCGCATAATACGCTGGCGCTCGTCTTTGGCGTCGTGTTCTGCTTCGCCATTCTGGCCCTTGCCATCGGCGTCACCCGCTTCTGGCGCGAAATTTCAGAACCGGGCAAGCCGGTCTCCATCCCGGCAACCGTCGGTGAAACGGCGCAGAATGTGCTGACGCTGAAATATCTCGATGGCGGTCATGGTGATGGCTGCAACAATGAGGACGATGCCTTCACCCATCGTCGTCGCCTGTTCCATCATTTCACCTTCTATGGCTTCATGCTGTGCTTTGCCGCAACCTCTGTGGCAACGCTCTACCATTATCTCTGGGCCTATGAAGCGCCATATCCGATCTTCAGCCTGCCGGTCATTCTCGGAACACTTGGCGGCATCGGCCTTCTGGTTGGCCCGGCCGGCCTGTTCTGGCTCAATCTGCGCCGCAATCCGAAACAGATCGATGAACGTCAGAAGAGCATGGATCGTGGTTTCATCGCGCTCCTGTTCTTCATCAGCCTGACCGGCCTTGCCCTTCTGGGCTTGCGCGAAACGGCCGCCATGCCGCTATTGCTGGCGCTGCATCTTGGCTTCGTCATGGGCCTGTTCCTGACGCTGCCTTACGGCAAATTCGCTCACGGTATTTTCCGCACTGCCGCCTTGCTGAAATATGCCATTGAAAAGCGCCGCCCAAATCCGGTGCAGGCCGGCGGCGAATAAGCGATTATTCCGGCAAAGCCCCCGCCGGAATAATAACAAGAACAACAGCATGCGGCATTTTTTGAATCAGTTTCAAAACCGCTTGCCGTCAAAATCAAACCCCGCTGACATCAGCGGGGTTTAGTTTTGGGATATGCCCTTTCGAATGGCACGAGATGCTGTCAGAACTTGCCGGAGCGCGGAAATCCCTTCGGCACCAGACGGCCTGCCGAAGCACGCGCGCCCATCCATTCAATCAGCTCTTCCTTCTTGCGTGTAAAGGTGCGGTCTGCCGAATCCTGCCATGTCAGGCCATCCGCCATGAAGAAGGTGCGCACGTCGGAAACGCCACCATCCTTGTATTTCTGGAGACGCACGCCCTTGCCGCGTGTCATTTCCGGAATTTCCGACAGCGGGAAGATCAGCATCTTGCGGTTTTCGCCCACCACCGCGACATGATCGCCATTGACGCGCTGGCACAGCTTGGCCTCATCCGGCAGTTTGACATTCATCACCTGCTTGCCCTTGCGGGTATTGGCGACCGCCTCGCTTTCCGGAACGATGAAGCCATTGCCCTCATGCGAGACCAGCAGCAGCTTGGCTGATGGATCATGGACAAAGGCGGTCAGGATATCCTGATCATTGTCCATGTCGACCAGAATGCGGATCGGCTCACCATGCCCGCGACCGCCCGGCAGCGTATTGGCGGCAATGGTAAAGAATTTGCCGCCCGTGGTCAGGAACAGGATCTTGTCCGTTGTTTCGGCATGAAAGGCCAGTTTCAGCTTGTCACCTTCCTTGAAGGACAATGTCGAGAAGTCGGCCAGATGCCCCTTCATCGCGCGCAGCCAGCCCTTTTCCGACACGACAATCGTGACCGGCTCGCGTTCGATCATGGCTTGCTGGATTTCTTCAATGTCGTGGTTCGGCGCCTCGGCAAAGGTCGTGCGCCGCTTGCCAAGCCTGGTATTCGGCCCAAACTTGTCGCGCACGGCCTTGATTTCCGCGCTGATCTTTTTCCACTGGCGCGTGCCGGACGCAAGAAGCGCTTCAAGGTCGGATTTTTCGACAGTCAGCGCATCAAATTCCTTGCGGATCTCGAATTCCTCAAGCTTGCGCAACGAACGCAGGCGCATATTGAGGATCGATTCCGCCTGCATGTCGGTCAGGTTGAAGGCCTTCATCAATTCCTGTTTCGGCTCATCCTCCTCACGAATGATGCGGATGACCTCATCCAGATTGAGGTAGGCAATCAGGAAGCCGCCCAGAATTTCCAGCCGCTTGTTGATCTCCTCCAGCCGGAACTGCGAGCGGCGCACCAGCACTTCCTTGCGGTGATCAAGCCATTCGCGCAGCACGCCGGCAAGCGACAACACATTCGGCACCTTGCCATGCGACAGCACGTTCATGTTGAGCGAAATGCGGCTTTCAAGCTCGGTCAGCTTGAACAGCGATTCCATCAACAGCTCCGGATCAACCGTGCGGCTCTTCGGTTCAAGAACGATGCGGATGTCTTCTGCCGATTCATCGCGAATATCGTCGAGCAGCGGCAGCTTCTTGGCAATCAACAGTTCGGCGATCTTCTCGATCAGGCGCGACTTCTGCACCTGATAGGGAATTTCGGTTACCACAATGACCCAGGTGCCGCGATTGCCTTCTTCCTTGTGCCAGCGCGCGCGAGTGCGGAAAGCACCGCGCCCCGTGCGATAGGCCTCGACAATATTGGCATAGTCCTCAACCAGCACACCGCCAGTCGGAAAATCGGGGCCACGCACCTTGCATTTCAGCAAGGCCGACGGATCGGTCTCCGCTTCGCGCTTCAGCGCCTCCCACTCTTCCGGCGAGGTCAAAAGCTCTTCAACTGTCGCATCAGGATGGTTGATGAGATAAAGCGCGGACGAGCAGATCTCCGCCACATTATGCGGCGGAATATTGGTCGCCATGCCAACTGCAATGCCGGATGAGCCATTGGCAAGCAGGTTCGGGAAAGCGCCCGGCAAAACAACCGGCTCCTCGTCCTCCTCATTATAGGTCGGACGAAAATCGATCGCATTTTCATTGATGCCTTCCAGAAGCAGCATCGCCACTTCCGTCATGCGCGCTTCAGTATAGCGCATGGCGGCAGCATTATCGCCATCGATATTGCCGAAATTGCCCTGCCCATCGACAAGCGGATAGCGCACGGCAAAATCCTGCGCCAGACGCACCAAAGCATCATAGATCGACGCATCGCCATGCGGATGGAACTTACCCATCACATCACCGACAATACGCGCGCATTTTGCATAGGCCTGATCAGGATTAAGCCGCAAAAGCCGCATCGCATGCATGATGCGCCGATGCACGGGCTTCAGCCCGTCGCGCACATCCGGCAGCGCACGGTGCATGATCGTGGACAGAGCATATGAGAGATAACGCTCTTCAAGAGCGGATTTCAGATCAATCCGTTCAATATTATCTTCGCCATCGCCAGGCGGAATCAGACTTTTACCCATATCACCTAGTACCAATTGCGCGAATCATCAGCAAGTACGGATGAGAACCAATCCAGTACATTCGCCGCAATTACACCGCCTTTTCCAGTCAATTAGGCAGCCCAATCTGGCTTATCCCCGGTTCTATGATGCGAATCAAAGTCAGTTTGAAAAATCGCCGTTTCGTTTTACAACTTGTTTTCAAAATGGATAATTCGGGAGCCCTATATGCAAAATCCTTATACTGTTCTGCCAACCGTTCGCCTTCTGGCAACCGGAACGGCTATATCGCTCCTCCTTGGCACCGCAGCCTTCGCCGCTGACGCCAATGCCGTGGCAGAACGCCTCAAGGCTGTGGTTGCCCGGCAGGGAGCCAGCATTGAGTTTACCGGGGTCAGGGCAGACGGCATGGACATCATACTTGAGGGCACGTCCTATGCCTTGGCATCCGAGCCTGACAGCAAGATCTCGGTCGGCAACATCACGCTGCAAAACGTCCAGGATACGCCAGACGGTGGTTATCTGGTCCAGCATGTCACTGTTCCGGATTTCACCATCAGGACGACCACCACAATCTCCATTGCGGCGGATGATGCTGACAATGATGAGGAAGCCTCCGATCAGGCAGACAAGGTGGTAAAGGAAGATGTAACCATCCGCCTTTCCGGCATGAGCCTAGACAATTATCGTATTCCTTCGGAAAAGCCTGCCAACCCTGTCGATAAATTCATTGCGGCTGATCGCGTGCATATCGATGAAATCAATGCAAGCGGCACAACTGGCAATGTCATCGCCTATAAGGGGCTGAATCTGACCGTGGATTCCTCCAACAAGCCGGAGAAGATCAGCTACGAATGGGGCATCGACTCGATCACGGTCAATGTGCCGAAAAATGGCAGTGCGGCGTTTGAGCCTCTCGGTATCGACAAGTTTGAAGCATCCCTGAACTCAAAAGGCAGCTGGTCGCCCATGTCGGGTGAACTGACAGTCGATCAGCTTGAACTGGACGCCCGGAAGATTGGCAAGCTCAATCTCTCCCTGAGCATGGGCGGCTACGACCTTGCATTCATTGATGCCGTTGAAAAAACGCAGAAGGCGATTGCTGAAACCAAGGAGCAGGATGACTCGGCCGCCGGCCTTGCCTTTCTGTCGCTGATCCAACAGCTCAGCATAAAGAACATGTCCATCCGCTTTGACAATGACGACATGGTACAGAAACTGCTGGCCTATTTCGCCAAGCAACAGGGCACTGATCCCGCCATGCTGAGCAACCAGATCAAGGCCATGGCTCCGATGATTGCCGCCCAGCTCAACGATCCCGAGCTGACGCAGAAACTGTCGAATGCCGTCAACAAGTTCATGAGCGATCCGAAATCCTTCACCATCAGCGCAACGCCGGATAATCCCGTGACCTTTGCCACGATCGTCGCAACGGCCTCCGTTGATCCGACAAGAATCGTCCAGCTGCTGAAAGTCGGCGTGGAAGCCAATAACTGATCAGAATCAGATTATAAAAAAACCCGGCCAAGGCCGGGTTTTTTCAGCCTTTTTAAAATTCTCAGCTCTTCTGAACCGGTGCCAGACGGATATGCAGATCGCGCAGCTGCGCCGGCGTGACTTCCGACGGCGCACCCATCAGCAGATCAAGCGCCTGCTGGTTCATCGGGAACAGCGAGATCTCGCGCAGGTTCTTAGCCCCCACCAACAGCATGATCACGCGGTCAATGCCGACAGCCATGCCGCCATGCGGTGGTGCACCATACTGGAAGGCGCGGTAGAGCCCGCCGAAACGTTCTTCCACATCCTTCTGGCTGAGACCGACCTTTTCGAAGGCCTTGACCATGACTTCCGGCAGCTGGTTACGGATCGAGCCTGAGGCGATTTCAAAGCCATTGCAGACCATGTCGTACTGATATGCCTTGATTTCGAGCGGATCCATGGTTTCCAGCGCCTCCAGACCGCCCTGCGGCATGGAGAACGGATTATGCGCGAAGTCGAGCTTCTTGTTGTCCTCGTCCCATTCATAGAACGGGAAGTCTATGATCCAGGCCAGTTCGAAACGGTCACGGTCAACGAGGTTGAGCTCCTCGCCGGCGCGCGTACGGGCTTCACCTGCAAATTTGTAGAATTTGGACGGCAGACCAGCAACGAAGAAGCAGGCATCGCCATCATCCAGACCAAGCTGCTGACGGATGGCTTCAGTGCGTTCCTCGCCAATATTCTTGGCAATCGGGCCAGCGCCTTCCAGCTTGTCGCCTTCCTTGCGCCAGAAGATATAGCCGAGACCCGGCTGGCCTTCGCTCTGCGCCCATGAATTCATGCGATCGCAGAAGGCGCGACTGCCGCCAGTCCTGGCCGGAATTGCCCAGACCTCGACCTTCGGGTCATTGGCGATCATGTTGGCAAAGACCTTGAAGCCGGAACCGGCAAAATGTCCGGTCACTTCCTCCATCACGATCGGATTGCGCAGGTCAGGCTTGTCCGAGCCATATTTGCGGATGGCTTCGTCATAAGGAATGCGCGGGAACTTTTGCGTTACCGGCTTGCCATCGGCGAATTCCTCGAAAATGCCACGAATGACCGGCTCCATCGTTTCCCAGATCTCTTCCTGGGTCACAAAGCTCATTTCAAGGTCGAGCTGGTAGAATTCGCCCGGCAGACGGTCGGCACGTGGATCCTCATCGCGGAAACACGGCGCAATCTGGAAATAGCGGTCGAAACCGGCCACCATCAGAAGCTGCTTGTACTGCTGCGGCGCCTGCGGCAACGCATAGAACTTGCCCGGATGGATACGGCTTGGCACGAGGAAGTCGCGCGCGCCTTCCGGCGAGGAAGCCGTCAGGATCGGCGTGGTGAATTCATTGAAGCCGATCTCGGTCATGCTGCGACGCATCGCGGCAATGATCTTGGTGCGGCTCATGATGTTCTTGTGCAGCGTTTCGCGACGCAGATCAAGGAAACGATATTTCAGACGAATATCTTCCGGATAGTCCGGTTCACCGAAGACTGGCAGCGGCAATTCCTTGGCCGCAGAAAGCACTTCGATCTCGGTGGCGAAGATTTCGATCTCGCCAGTCGCCAGATTCGGATTGATGGCTTCCTCGGCGCGGGCCTTCACTTCACCATCGACGCGAATGACCCATTCGCCACGAACGGTTTCGGCAACCTTGAAAGCTGGCGAATCAGGATCGGCGACAATCTGCGTGATGCCATAATGGTCACGAAGGTCGATAAACAGAATGCCGCCATGGTCACGGACGCGGTGAACCCAGCCTGACAGTCGGACATTCGAACCCACATCCGCCTTGCGAAGGGCTGCGCAGGTATGGCTGCGGTAACGGTGCATGATTTCTGCCTTTTGGAATAGGATAAGTCAGTGCAGCAAGAGACTGCAAATTCTGGCGGAAAAGCGCATTTTGACCGGCTTTTGTCAAGTCTGCATTCCTTCTCCGGGCCTTCGGATTAACGTGCACATACACGCATTGCGGAAAAAAGTGCGATTTTCGCTTGTGCTTCGCGCGATTTGGCTCATTCTCGCACGCAAATTCAACCGAGACAAATCCGGCTTCATTGTCTAAACAGATCGTCATGCAACTCATTACTACGACACAGGCCCTTGAAGAGGCCGTATCCGCTCTGACCAGGTCCGATTTCGTGACGGTCGACACCGAATTCATTCGGGAAACGACGTTCTGGCCGGAATTATGTCTGATCCAGATGGCCTCACCCGACCAGACCGCGCTGGTTGATGCGCTGGCGCCGGGGCTTGATCTTGCGCCCTTCTTCCGGCTCATGGCCGATGAAAGAATCGTGAAGGTGTTCCACGCTGCGCGTCAGGACATTGAGATCATCTTTCATCTCGGAAACCTCATCCCCGCGCCGGTCTTCGACACACAGGTCGCCGCCATGGTCTGCGGCTTTGGCGATTCCATTTCCTACGACCAGCTGGTGCAGAGAGTAACCGGCAAGCATATTGACAAATCCTCACGCTTTACCGACTGGCGCCATCGTCCGCTGTCAGAAAAACAGCTCGATTATGCTCTGGCCGATGTCACCTATCTGCGCGACATCTATCTCCATCTGAAGAGTGCGCTTGAAAGGGAAGGCCGCGCCGACTGGGTAAAAGAGGAAATGGCCGTTCTGTGCGCCCGGGAAACCTATGACATGCATCCGGATGATGCATGGCGCCGGGTCAAGGCGCGGGTGAAGAAGCCGATTGAGCTGGCCATTGTGCAAAGTGTTGCCGCATGGCGCGAGCGCGCCGCACGGGAACGCAATGTGCCGCGCGGCCGTATCCTGAAAGATGATACCATCGCCGAAATTGCCCAACAGCAGCCGCGCACATCGGAAGCGCTGGGACGACTGCGCTCCATTCCAAAAGGCTGGGAGCGCTCGTCACAGGCCGCCGGGCTGATCGAGGCCATACAGGCAGCCATTGCCCTGCCGAAGGAGGAACTGCCGCGCCTGCCCAAGCAGCCACAATCGGCAGAAGGCAGTGCTGCAGCAGCCGATCTTCTGAAAGTGCTGCTGAAACTCGTTACCGAAGAGCATGGCGTTGCCGCCAAGGTCGTCGCCAGTTCCGATGACATTGAAAAGATTGCCAGTGAAGGCGAAAAGGCCAATGTCCCGGCCCTGCATGGCTGGCGGCGTGAGTTGTTCGGTCAGAAGGCGCTTGACCTGATTGATGGCAAGATCGCTCTCCGCTTTGAAAACCGCCGCATTCGCGTCGTGCCGCTTGACTGAACATAGAGCAATTCAGATTGACGAATACGCTGATGCGCAGTTCCGGACGGAAAACCGGTTCCCACTTTTCCTGGAACTGCTTGATTGTTTGTCGCAGTTCCAGGCGGAAAACCGGTTCCCACTTTTCCTGGAACTGCTAGCGGCGCTGACCGGTGCTGCGCCCCACACCTGCTTATGCCCCTTCCCGCTCCTCGCTGATGGCAAAGCGAATATCGCGACCTGTCACCTTGGCAAGCTGCTGCAGGCGTCCTTCCGGACGGTCTGAGATCAGATCCGCCAGATCGCCTGGCACGACCAGTTCCAGCACATCGCCATTTTGCCGCCAGACGAGCCGCGGAATGACGCCTGGCATGGAGGCCGACAAGAGATAGACCACACGCAACAGCGCGCCCAGCAGCTTGGCGCGCTCGCGCAGGCGCTGCGGCACCAGCTTCATGATTTCCGGTGCAATATCGTCGTCCACCAGACCTTCGTGGCGGTAATAATTGGCCAGAGCCATATAGCAGCGGCCCGGATGATCAATGCCGCTGAACGAGCCATGCGCAATGATGTTCAGTGCCTGCGAGCCACGATAATCCGGATGCGCACGCCAGCTTATATCCGCCATCAGGCAGGCTGCCTGCCGGTAGCGCGTCTCATCCTCGCTTTCTTCCATCCCGAGAGCCTGGAGCGACAAGGTCGTCCAGACAGCCAGTTCCCGTGCATGGCGCGGCGAACGCGAGCGCAGCACCGCCAATTCCTCTGCCGAAGACAACAGCGGATCAAGCCGCTGTTCGCTCGCAGGCAACAGCGAATAAAGATAGCCTTCACGCACGCCAAGCGCCGAAAAGACGATTTTTGACGGCTTCATGCGCTTGATCGTCTCAAGCAGGACAGTTGCGCCATAGGCAAGAAGCTGGCGGCGGTTTTTCGAGATGGAATCAATCCCGCGCAGCGCATCGAGATTGCCCTTGGCGACACGCTTCAGAAAGCTGATCGCCTCTCCTGTCTCGATCTCATAGCCATGCATGACATGCAGTGGGTAGTTCTTCTGTGTCATGTGCAGCTTGGCAAGATTGCGCCATGTGCCGCCAACTGCATAGAATATCTGCCCCTCATGGGCCTGCAGCAGTGCAGCGCGTGCAAGCTCCTTGCGCGCAATCCTGGCAGCCTCGGACAATTTCTCATTCGCCATATCCTGCAGCCGCAGGCCGCCAAGCGGCAATGTGATCCCCTCGCCTATGTCATGATCATCAACGGCGACCAGTTCGAGACTGCCGCCGCCAAGGTCGCCTGCCACCCCTTTGGGCTTGTAAAAACCGGAAATGATGCCAAGCGCGGAATAATAGGCTTCCTGCTTGCCGGACAAGACTTCAATATGACGGCCTAGAATGGCTTCCGCCTGCGCAATGAAGTCCGGGCCGTTCTTTGCCTCGCGCGCGGCAGCCGTAGCCAGCGCATGAATGGAAATGGCGTCGGCCTGCTCGGCCAGGGCCCGGAAACGTTTCAACGCCCGCAAGGCCGCTTCCACGGATTTTTCATTGAGACGTCCGGTCTTGGCCAGTCCCTTGCCAAGCCCGCACAGGATCTTTTCATTGAACAGCACGGTGGGTGAACGCACGATGCCTTCATATATGACAAGGCGAACCGAGTTCGAGCCAATATCGATGACGGCAACGGGTTTGAGGCCCTTCAGGCGACCTTGCGCGATTGCTGGACTCATGCGGTGGTGTTTCTTTCCGCCTGTACGCGCTTGCGATGCGCGATAAGATGAGGAGCTGACGACTTCAGCGACTTGCCGCGACCAGAAAGACTTGGATTGGTCATGAAATATTCCTGCGCGTTGAAAGCTTCCTCTTCGTCTGCCTTTTCTATCCGGCGAGAGGTACCATCCGCAAGTAGCTGATAGCTCTGCTGGTTATCAAGTATGTTGGCAAACATGATCTGCGACAGTACCTGCTGGTGCACCGTTTCATTGGTGATGGGCACCAGTGTTTCGACACGTCGGTCGAGATTGCGCGGCATCATGTCCGCCGAGCCGATATAGACAATGGCATTGGGCGACGGCAGATCATACCCGTTGCCGAAGCAGAAAATGCGGCTGTGTTCAAGGAAACGGCCGACTATCGACTTGGCTCGGATATTGTCGGACAGGCCCGGAACACCCGGACGCAGGCAGCAAATGCCGCGCACCACCAACTCGATCTGCACCCCCGCCTGACTTGCCGTATAAAGCGCGTCAATAATCTGTGGATCAACCAGCGCGTTCATCTTCATCCAGATCGCCGCCGGTTTTCCGGCGCGTGCATTGGCAATCTCATCCTCAATATGCTTGAGAATGCGCTGGCGCAGTGAAATCGGCGAAATAGCGACTTTCATCTCATCCGTTGGCTGGGCATAGCTGGTGATGAAATTGAAAACATTGCCAACATCGCGCGAAATATCCGGATCCGTGGTGAAGAAGGACAGATCCGTATAGATGCGCGCCGTGATCGGATGGTAATTGCCAGTGCCAAGATGCACATAGGAGCGCAATTTCTGGTCTTCGCGCCGCACCACGAGCGACATCTTGGCATGGGTCTTCCATTCAAAGAAGCCGAAAACTACCTGCACGCCAGCCCGTTCCAGATCGCGCGCCCAGCGTATATTGGCTTCTTCGTCAAAGCGCGCCTTCAGCTCGACCAGCGCCGTGACGGATTTTCCTGCCTCTGCCGCATCCACCAGCGCGCGTACGATCGGGCTGTCATTGGACGTGCGGTAAAGCGTCTGCTTGATCGCCAGCACATCCGGATCGGCCGCCGCCTGCCGCAGAAACTGCACCACGACATCAAACGACTCATAAGGATGATGAACGACGAGATCCTTCTCGCGAATGGCAGCAAAACAGTCGCCGCCATGTTCGCGGATGCGTTCCGGAAAACGCGGATTATAGGGAACGAATTTCAGATCATCGCGCGGGATCGCGACGATTTCTGAAATCATGTTCAGCGCAAGCAGGCCATCAAGCACGCTGATCCGGTTTTCCGCAACGCCCAGTTCGCTTGCCACGAAGCTGCGCAAGGCAGGCGGCATGTCGCGGTCAAATTCAATGCGGATCACCTGACCACGCCTGCGGCGTTTCAGTGCCGTTTCAAACAGACGCACGAGATCTTCCGCTTCTTCCTCCACTTCAATATCGCTGTCGCGAATGATGCGGAAAGTACCTGCACCACGTACCTCATAGCCGGGAAACAGGCGGCCGATAAAGAGGCTTACCGCATCCTCGATGGTAATGAAGCGATAAATATTGCTCTGCTCGTTGGGCAGCTGGATGAAGCGCTTGAGCGCGGTCGGAATGCGCAACAGCGCAGTCATCGGGTGATTGTCGAGACGGCGCACAAGCTGCAGGCCGATAGTGAAGCCTAGATTGGGAATGAACGGGAAGGGATGGGCCGGATCAATGGAAAGCGGCGTCAGAACCGGAAAGATCGTATCGAGAAAATGGTTTTCGAGCCAGCATTTCTCGGCCTTCGACAGGGAAGATGGCCGCACGATCTCGATATTTTCCTGTTCAAGTTCCTTGCGCAAGGCGCGCAGCCTGTCCTGCTGTTCTGCCTGCAGGCGCTCCACTTCTTCCAGGACAAATTCAAGCTGCTCCTGCGGCGTGCGACCGTCGGCACTGCGCATGGCCACACCGGCGCGCACCTGCCCTGCCAGACCGGCAACGCGCACCATGAAAAATTCATCGAGATTCGTTGCCGAGATCGACAGGAAACGCAGCCGTTCCAGCAGCGGCTGACGCGGATTGGCTGCCTCATAAAGGACACGGCGATTGAATTGCAGCCAGGAAAATTCGCGGTTTACAAACCGTTCCGGGCTTTCCATCAGGGAAATGACTGTTCCCGTCTGCATCGCATCAGCTGGCGCGCCTTGCGATATTTTGGCTGCAAAATTGTCGGATCTTTGCGTCGCATTTTGCGTCATGGTCTGCACTCACTGCCACAGCACTGTTTTTGTTCACTTTTTAAGGCAAGCCCCGTTTCAGCTCATGCCAGTTTCCCACCCAGACTATGGTTCTTCCATGACAGTTTGACAGCAATTCACTTGCATTGTCTTCAGAATTGATGAAAACGCTTCCGGAAACAAGACTTTCGCGCTAAATCCTTTCGGGAATATAGCGCCTTCATTCACAAGAGCCGGAGCCTGTCATGTCCGATCACATCATTCCGCATTTCCAGAACGACGCTGGTCATAACAGCATCGAAATTGGCGTGAAGGAATTCATGTGCGTTGGCGCCAACCCGCCTTTCGATCATCCGCATATCTATCTCGACATGGGCGATGATCATGAGATCGTCTGCCCCTATTGCTCGACGCATTACCGTTACAATGCCGCGCTGCATGCAGATGAAACGCAGCCAGCCGGCTGCACCTATGACATTTCGGCCGAACAGGCTGCCTGAAACTGGGACGGTGTTGCGCCGCTGATCATATGACCAGTTCCCGTCATGGGCAAATTCTGATTTCCGGTGCCGGCGTTGCAGGTTTAAGCGCGGCACTTGAGTTGTCTGCACGTGGCTGGAAGGTGCTGATTGTCGAAAAGGCAGCCAAACTCACCGAAGTTGGCGCCGGTCTGCAGCTTGCTCCCAATGCGATGCGGCATTTGCAGCGTCTCGGCGTGGCAAACCATCTGGCGCCCAATGCTGTCACGCCTGACACGCTTTATCTGGTGGATGGCCGCAGCGCCCGCCCGTTGCTTGCCATGGAGCTAGGGCAAAAGGCCGAACAAAGATGGCAGAATCCTTACTGGGTCTGCCACCGTGCAGATCTGCAGGCCGCCCTGCTTGAAACCTGCCGCGAACACGCAAACATCACCATCGCCCTGAACGCCACGGTCAGCACCAGGTCGGTGAATGGTGCAACGATCCATTGCGTGATCGAGCGCGATGGCAAACTGCAATCGCTTGATGTCGATTATCACCTTGCCTGCGACGGCGTCTGGTCGCAGGCGCGCGCGGAAGCGCGTCTCGACGGTGCGGAATTTTCCGGCCATATTGCCTGGCGCACGACGCTCGCAACAGACAGTCTGCCCGATTCCTTTGCCAGCGCACTTGCGCAAAAAACCGCCGTATCCGCCTGGCTTGGACCGAATTCCCATTTCATCGCCTATCCGGTGAAGGCAGGCAAAAGCTTCAATTTCGTCGCAATCACCAAGGGTGAGAATCCGGGCAAGCTATGGTCGCGCAGCGGAGACAGCACAAGGCTTCGGAAGCATTTCGCACAATGGTCGCAGCCAGTGCGCGATATTCTGGCGGCAACGGAAAACTGGACATACTGGCCTCTGTTCCAGATGCCAAAGGCGCAATTTGTTGGCGCTGATCGAACCATCTTTCTCGGAGACGCCTCGCATGCCGTCACCCCATTTGCCGCACAAGGGGCAGCCATGGCGATTGAGGATGCCGCTGCCCTTGCCGCGGCCCTCGACATGCCGGACAGATCCGCCGGCTTGCGTAAATTCGATACCGTTCGCAAGGCCCGCCTTGCCACCGTCGCCAAACGGGGGCAGATGAACCGCTTTGCCTATCATGCAACCGGCATTTTCGCGCTTGGCCGCAACCTGCTCTTTGCCGCCCGCAGCGCAGATGCCTTCCTTGCCGATCTAGACTGGCTCTATGAGTATGATGCCGCAGGCGCCATTGCGGCCTGATTGCGGGATTTCGATCATTCCCCTGAAGGCCGCACAGGAATGATACATGCCGGATTCGGATCGCTTGAGCCTTCCTGGAAGCGACCCGGCATTCGCAGCCCAATCCCCCGCTGGTATCGGATGACATGCTTCCTGGATTGATCAGCTGTCTGCCAGGACCGATCCCTGGCCTTGAGATGACAGGCCCAGGTCCTGAAAGGACGGCATGTTTCTTTCAGAGACGGTGTCCCGGAAGGCCAAAACAAAACACCCGCCAGCGACTGACGGGTGTTCAGCACAAACCGAAACGGTACCGTTAATGCAGGATCTGGCTCAGGAAGAGCTTGGTACGCTCATGCTGCGGATTGTCGAAGAATTCCTCAGGCGAGTTCTGCTCAACAATCTGCCCCTGATCCATGAAGATCACGCGGTTTGCAACCTGACGGGCAAAGCCCATTTCGTGCGTGACGCAGATCATGGTCATGCCTTCGGCAGCAAGACTTACCATCGTATCCAGCACTTCCTTGACCATTTCCGGATCAAGCGCTGAGGTCGGCTCGTCAAACAGCATCACCTTAGGGTTCATGCAGAGTGCGCGGGCAATCGCCACGCGTTGCTGCTGACCACCAGAAAGCTGACCCGGATATTTATGCGCCTGTTCCGGGATCTTGACGCGTTCGAGGAAGTGCATCGCCACCTCTTCCGCCTGTTTCCTTGGCATCTTGCGCACCCAGATCGGCGCCAGCGTGCAGTTTTCCAGAATGGTCAGATGCGGGAAGAGATTGAAGTGCTGGAACACCATGCCGACTTCGCGGCGCACTTCGTCAATCTTCTTCAGATCACTGGTCAGCTCTGTTCCATCAACAATGATCTTGCCCTTCTGGTGTTCTTCCAGACGGTTGATGCAGCGGATCATGGTCGACTTGCCCGAACCCGACGGACCTGCCACGACAATGCGCTCACCGCGCATGACTTTCAGGTTGATGTCCCGCAGAACATGGAAATCACCATACCACTTGTGCATGTTGATGATTTCGATAGCGACGTCGGTCTTCGAGACCTGCATCTTCGAGCGGTCAACTTCGACATCTGATTGTGGAAGGGTGCTTGGCTGTGCACTCATCTCCAGAATTCCCTTCATTTATCGTTTGTGACCCGTGTCGAGCCGACGTTCTACAAATATAGAATATCGTGACATGGAAAAACAGAAAATCCAGAAAACAAAACCGGCAAAAACCAATCCTGTCGCTGGTGTTTGTGGCGATGCCCAATTTGAATCTGCGAAGTTCTGTCGAACAATACCCAACAGATCGAACATGCCGATGATATAGACAAGGCTTGTATCCTTGAACAGGCTGATAAAGCTGTTCACAATGCCCGGAATGACGAGTTTGAGCGCCTGCGGCAGGATGATCAGTCCCATTTTCTGCCAATAGCTCAGCCCCAATGCGTCAGCTCCTTCATACTGGCCGCGCGGAATGGCCTGCAGACCACCACGGATGGTTTCGGCCATATAGGCTGAGGCAAACAGGGCCACACCAATCAGGGCACGCAACAGCTTGTCAAAGGTGATGCCTGGCGGCAGGAACAAAGGCAGCATGACGCTTGCCATGAACAGGACCGTCACCAGCGGCACACCGCGAATGGTCTCGATGAAGATCACCGACAGCGCCTTGATGACCGGCAGATGCGAACGGCGCCCGAGCGCCAGCAGGATGCCAAGCGGCAGTGACATGGTAATGCCGACAAAGGACAGAACAAGCGTCACCAACAGCCCGCCCCACAATGGGGTTTCCACATAGGGAAGCCCGAACCAGCCGCCGACCAGCAGGAAAAAGGCCACGACCGGGAAGACACAGAAGAACAGAATCGCGTTAAACACCTTGTGCTTGATGCGCGGGATCAGAAGCGGCACGAGCAGGATCACGAACAACAGGGCCGTGACATCGACACGCCAACGCTGATCAATTGGGTAGCGTCCATAAATGAACTGTCCCAGCTTGGCATTGACAAAAGCCCAGCAGGCGCCCGACCAGCCATCCGGCTGGATACCGCCCTGCGCAATGGTCGAGCAGACAGCACGGTTTTCTCCCGTCCACACGGCATTGATGAACAGCCATTGAATGACTGGCGGCAGGAACCATGCCACCAGCAGCAGACCAAAAATGGTGAGCATGCTGTTGAGCGGCGAGGAGAAAAGATTTGTTCTCAGCCAATGCGCCATGCCATGAACCGAGCGTGGCGGTGCTTCCGGTGCAACCATATGGCTGCGAACGTAATGGATATCTGTATTTGCCATGCTCATCTCTCCACCAAAGCCATCTTGGCGTTGAACCAGTTCATGAAAGCGGAGGTAATCAGGCTGATGCCGAGATAGATCGTCATCCAGATCGCCACGATTTCCACTGACTGGCCTGTCTGATTGAGAATTGTGCCGCCAACAGCCACCAGATCCGGATAGCCGATGGCAATAGCAAGCGATGAGTTCTTGATCAGGTTGAGATACTGGCTTGAAAGCGGCGGAATGATAATGCGCAGGGCCTGCGGAATGATGATGAGCCGCATGGTCGGCCCCGAGCGCAGGCCCAAGGCATAGGACGCCTCAGTCTGTCCCTTGTTGACCCCCATGATGCCCGCACGCACGATTTCGGCAATGAAGGCGGCGGTATAGAAGGACAAGGCCAGAAACAGGGCCAGAAATTCCGGCTTGATCTGCACACCGCCCGTCAGATTGAAGGCACCCAGCTTCGGATATTCGAATGAGACCGGGAAATCTGTCACGATGAAGGCGAGCAATGGCAAGCCGACAATCAGCCCGACTGCCGCGCGCGCAGTATGAAACTGCCTGCCTGTGGCCATCTGGCGATTATACGCCCAGCGTGCAATGACAATGCTTGCCACAATGCCGGCAATCAAGGCTGCCAGGACAAGGATTGCCCCCTCTCCCCAAACGGGGGCAGGCAGAAAGAAGCCGCGATTGTTGAGATAGCTGCCAAACGGCAGCGACAGGCTGGCACGCGCCTGCGGCAGCACCGACAGAACGCCGAAATACCAGAAGAAAATGACCAGCAATGGCGGGATGTTGCGGAAAATCTCGACATAGATCGTGCATAATTTCTGGATGAGCCAGTTGCGCGACAAACGACCAATGCCAACGAGAAATCCGACTATGGACGCCGTCACCACGCCCAGCGCCGAGACATAGAGCGTATTGAGCAGCCCCACCAGAAGCGCCCGCGCATAGGTTGAATCGCTGGTATAGGGAATCAGGGTCTGGCTGATGTCAAAACCAGCACGACCGCGCAGAAAACCAAAGCCCGAAGCGATATGCGCACGCTGCAGATTGGCAACTGTATTGCCCACAATCCAATAAACCAGCGCGACAATGGCCACAAAAACCAATAGCTGGTAGACGATTCCGCGCACCCGCGGATCATAGAGCAACGGGATACCTCCAGCCTGGTTTTCGCTCATTGAAGAATTGGATGCCATATATTCACCGTGTCTTGTGCCCAGTCACCAATTGCCACCATCACCTGCCGATCAGGCCGAAGCGGAGCACAATGCAATCGTAACTATCGACACGTCGAGGTTGCGTTTGAAACAGGTCAGACGCCAATGTCATCAGGCAAAGGCCCATCACACAGACCATTGTGCCCCATACGACAGACAGGATCCGGTCATGGAAAGAGATCCGGTTATGGGCCTATGTCTTACGGTTGCGAACAGCCGCACGGATGCCGCGTCTCAACATTGATGCGGCAGCGCAACACCGATGACTGACATACGAAAGAACGGCGCGCCACCAAGCCGTGACGCGCCGCCAAATCCTAGCGAATAGGCATGCCGTACTGCAGGCCGCCCTTCGACCACTGGGCGTTCAGACCACGGGCGATCTTGAGCGGGCTGCCAGAGCCGAGATTGCGCTCGAAGATTTCGCCATAATTGCCAACGCCCTTGATGATGTTCACAACCCAGTCATTGTCCAGGCCCAGATCCGCACCGATCTTGGTATCGGCCTCAACGCCAAGCAGACGCTTGATTTCCGGATTGTCCGACTTCTTCATTTCCTCGACATTGGCCTGGGTGATGCCGAATTCCTCGGCATTCAGCAGGGCATAATGCGTCCAGCGCACAATATCAGCCCATTTAGAGTCACCCTGACGCACAGCCGGGCCGAGCGGTTCCTTGGAGATGATTTCAGGCAGGATGACATGGTCTTCCGGATTGGCCAGCGTCAGACGGATGGCATAAAGGCCGGACTGGTCGGTCGTATAGGCGTCGCAACGGCCGGAATCATAGGCCGCATTGGCTTCCTCAACCTTTTCGAACACGACCGGATTATATTCCATCTTATTGGTGCGGAAGAAGTCCGCCATGTTCAGTTCCGTCGTCGTGCCGGACTGAACGCAGATGGAGGCGCCGGAAAGCTGGAGGGCGGAATTGATGCCTTCGAGCTTCTTGGCATTGATCATGAAGCCCTGGCCGTCATAATAATTGACGCCTGCGAAATCGAGGCCAAGCGACGTATCGCGACTGATGGTCCAGGTCGTATTTCGGATCAGCACGTCAACTTCGCCCGACTGCAGGGCGGTAAAGCGCTCTTTCGCGTTCAACGGTGTAAACTTGACCTTGCTGGGATCGCCGAAAATCGCCGCAGCGACAGCACGGCAATAATCCGCGTCGAAACCAGTCCATTCTCCCTTGTCATTGGGAGCCGAAAAGCCAGGCAGGCTTGTGTTCACGCCGCACTGCAAATATCCCTTCGCTTTTACATCCGAGAGTGTGTCGGCCGATGCCCCTGTTGCAGCGCCCAGCAGCGCAGCTACCCCCAATAGGCCCATCAATGCAGTTTTTTTCATCTGGCTTGCAACCTTTGTTCCCTACGAGCACAGACGCAGAACCAAATCTGCCGCGCCTCTTGATCATATTATTTGTCAGACACAGGTTTCGGCCGAGGCAGCCCCCCCGATCCCTTGTCTCCTTCCATTTAGCAGCCAACATTCTCAACGAGCAGTAGAGCCCTCTTTTCCTAATTACGAGAAGTTCAGCCGCCTCCTTCACACTCCATATCGAAGTTGAAATTTCGTCTCCGGTCAAGTCAAATAACTCGCCACAGCCTGTCTTTGCGGTGAAATCCCCTTATTCAAAATGACGATTTTTACACAATTTGCCCAGTACTGGGTATATTCCAAATAATGAATGGAAGGAAGTTTAGAGATTACACATAAAACTGAATTATTATTCTCTTTCAATATTTTAATAATACGATATTCCAACCGTCACGGCTTTCTGCAGCACTCTGCCAACCAAATTATACGTCAGGCAGCATGCAACCGTCCGTGGTTGAAAAAATAATATTTCGCGCAGCCATGTAGCGGGCCACACAGCATGTCATGATCAGACCCGTTGCAAATCCAGCAACGACATCGCTCGGATAATGTGCCCCGATAGCCATGCGGCTGAAGACAAGTAACAGGCAGATCATGACCGTCACCACGCGCAAAAATGGAAAAAATATCCACAATGACACCATCAGAATGCCGGCCATCATGGAATGGCCCGACGGAAAGCTCTGGTAAAGATCTGCGCCATTGAACGGATCAAAAGCCCTGGGGCCGAGGCTTTCAAGCAGATAGGGCCGGGCACGTCCGACTGCAATTTTAATGAGTTTTAGCGGAATGCCAGCCCCTACAATCGACAACAGCACCAGTGTTGCCCACCAATTGGCCTTTAACAGCCACGGACTGTTGCGCACGGGGCTGGCCGGATAAAGAAACAGGGCCGAAAGCAACCAGATCAGCAAGGCCGCGGCAAACCAGTAGGCTGTGCGCGCAAAATCCGTGGCAAAGCGCACGGAATCCATGAAAAACCCTGTTCCTGCCTGCACTTGACGGGAAATGTCCGCATCCCAGGCATGAAGCAGGACGACAAGCGGCACGAGCAGCACGACCATCAGCGTCATCCGTTGCATCCAGACGGGTTGCGCACCGGCAGAGGCTGGCCTTGACAGCGCGCCCGCAAGCGCAAGCGCCAGTCGAAAGGGATTTGAAACCATGGCTTTCACAGTTGTGCCCATTCATTCCTGCTTTCTGAAGTGCGACCGATCACAATTCATGCCCATACATGCAGACTGCGTCCTGTTCCCTCCCAAGACGTGGCTTGCATCGCTACGAATCGCGGCTTATCGATGAGACGGATTGCGTAAAGCGATAGATCACCATCAGGAGGCGATTTCGTGGCTAACAAGAAGATTGATATGTCGAAGCTTGGGATAAACACCCGTCTTGCCCATGATGGCTATTCCGCAGACGATTATTACGGTTTCGTCAATCCTCCTGTCGTTCGCGGCTCGACCGTGCTGTTCCCCAATGCCGAAACCATGGCCACGGGCGGGCAGAAATATACCTATGGCACACGCGGCACCCCGCTCAGCGATGCACTGGCCAATGCGGTCAATGGGCTTGAAGGCTCGGCCGGCACGGTTCTGGTTCCCTCCGGTCTTGTTGCTGTCACGCTGCCGCTGCTTGCTTTTCTATCCTGCGGCGACCATGCTCTGATCGTCGATTCCGTCTACGGGCCAACCCGGCACTTTGCCAATACGATCCTGAAGCGCATGGGTGTCGAGGTGGAATATTACCAGCCGGAAATTGGCGCAGACATTGCACAATTGCTGCGCCCCAATACCAAGGTCGTCTTCACCGAATCCCCAGGCTCCAATACGTTTGAAATCCAGGATATTCCGGCCATCGCTGACGAGGCGCACAAGGCTGGCGCAGTTGTCCTGATGGACAATACATGGGCGACACCGCTCTATTTCAGGCCGCTCGATTTTGGCGTCGATGTCAGCATTCATGCTGCCACGAAATATCCGTCCGGCCATGCCGATATTCTGTTCGGCATGGTTTCGGCCAATGAAAAATGCTGGCCGCAACTGCTCGAAACTCACGGCACGCTGGGCCTTTGCGCAGCACCTGATGACACTTATCAGATATTGCGCGGTCTGCGCACCATGAAACTGCGGCTGGAACATCATCGCAAAAGCGCGCTCGAAATTGCCCGCTGGCTTGAAAATCATCCCGCCGTCGCACAGGTTCTCCACCCTGCCCTTGAAAGCCATCCGGGTCATGATATCTGGAAGCGCGATTTCAGCGGCTCGTCCGGCGTCTTTTCTTTTGTGCTGAAGCAAGGCGGCAATGCGGAGGCTTACAGGTTCCTCAATGCGCTGGAAATCTTTGGCCTAGGTTATTCCTGGGGCGGTTATGAGAGCCTCGCCGTGAAGGTGAGCCTGAGTGACCGCACTGTGACCAAACGCGACTATCCTGGCCCGGTCATCCGCCTGCAGATCGGCATTGAGGATACAGCCGACCTGATCGATGACCTCAAGAAAGGCTTTGCCGCCCTCTGATCGTTGCAGCTTGCCTCAACATAAAGTTGCTCTTGCCGCTTTACTACCATTGGGTGCTATAGCATATAACAGGCTCTGGAGTGCCGGCCCACGCAGAGCCTCCCTCCAACCCGCATGCCCTTCCCCCACCTCATGTGAAAAGTCATCAGGATGAATACAATCTTTATCATTCAGGGTTTCATGGCTGTTGGCCTTGCCGCTTTTGCCCTGTTCATGATCTTCCACAAGCACCGTTAAAGACTGGCTTCAGCGCTGAATACGTGCCTTTGGAAGAATGAGAAACTGCCCTTCCAGGCGCAGGATATGCGCCTCGATCCCATAGACATCGCTCAGGCGCTGTTGCGTCAGCACGGTCTCCGGCACGCCATCCGCCACCACCTGCCCCCGGTCCATCAGGATCAGCCGGGTACAATATTGCGCGGCAAGCCCTAGATCATGCAGCGACACGATGATCGTGCGCCCGTCTCTTGCCTCTGCCGCAAGACTTTCCATCAGCCCCAGTTGATGTGCTGGATCAAGGCCTGCCACCGGCTCATCGGCAAGAATCAGCGGTGTATCCTGGGCAAGCACACGCGCAATCAGCGCGCGCGCCCGTTCACCGCCGGATAGCGCATCGGCCGGCCTATCGCGAAAACCCACAATATCCATCTGTTCCATGGCGGCTTGAATCTTTGCCGCATCGTGCGCATTAAGCCCGACAAAGGCCGCTTTCAGCGCCCGTCTTCCCAGCGAAACCAGCATCTCGACGGTAATAGGCCAGGCGACATCCCGCTCTTGCGGCAGATAGGCAATCAATGCGGCCTTTTCAGTCCTGCGCAACGCAGCCATGTCGCGGCCATCGAACGCAATTTTGCCTTTTGCCGGCGCAAGCCCCAGAATTGAGCGCAGAAGCGTTGTCTTGCCTGCGCCATTCGGCCCGATCAGGCCAATCAGCTCGCCGCGACCTGCTTCAAAGCTGATGTCATTGAGGACAGCTCTGCCGCCAAGCATGGCGCCAAGATTTTGAACGCTCAGCACAGTCACAGCAACTGCCTCCGATATTTGAAGATCAGCCACAGAAAGAATGGCGCGCCGATCAGAGCCGTCAAGACGCCAAGCTTCAGCTCATCACCGCGCATGGTCAGCCGCACGACAAGATCAGCGCCAAGCAGAAGTGCCGCCCCGCCAAACGCGCTTGCCACCAGGAGACGCGACGGCCGTGCACCCACCAGCGGGCGCAGAATATGCGGCACCACAAGACCGACGAAACCAATTGCACCTGCCACGGCAGTCGAGGCGCCAACACATGAGGCCGTACCCAGAACCGCCAGCCATTGCACCCGCGATAGACTGACACCGAGACTTTCTGCAGCATCCGAGCCGAGCGTGAGACTGTCCAGTGCGCGCCCCAGCGACAAGAGCATGAGCCAGCCGATGACAATGAACGGGGCAACCAGCGCCACATGAACCATCGAACGATCGGCGAGCGAGCCAAGCATCCAGAACACGATTTCCATGGCCGCAAAGGGGTTGGGCGAAATATTAAGCGCGAGCGCCGTCATGGCCCCGGCAAGGCTGGTGACGGCAACGCCGGCAAGGATCACCGCAAGGGCGCTTGCACCACGCCCGGCAAGCAGCTTGACCAGAAAGACCGAAACCACTGCCCCCGCGAGCGCCATCAGCGGCAGTGCCAGCGGAAAGGCCAGCGACAGGCCGGTATATATCGCAATCACCGCCCCAAGCGAAGCCGAAGCACTGACCCCGAGAATGCTTGGCTCTGCCAGAGGATTGCGCAGATAGCCCTGCAGGGCAGCCCCGGAAAGCCCAAGTGACGCACCGATCATCAGCGCAAGCAGAGTGCGCGGCAGGCGTATTTCACGCACAACAAGCGCGATCGCCTCGCTCTCGCCCGACAAAAGCGCATGCAGGCTGTCGCGCATGGGAATGGGTGCAGGCCCGGTCAACAGTGACCAGAAGGACAGAACCACCACGATCAGCACCAGTCCAAACAGCAGCAGCCCATAACGCATCGTGTCAGTCACGCCCGGCCTCCGCCAAACGTGCCACGGCCTCCACGCTGAACGGCCCACCACATACTGTCAGCTTGTCATCCAGTTCAATCAGTCGTGCGTCGCTCACCATGCGATGAATCGCCGGATGGGCCAGATTTTCCTCTGCAAGCGCTGGCGTCCACTGGCGTTTGCTCAACACCAGCACGTCCGGCTTTTCCATCACCAGCAATTCCATCGGCAGGCGTGCGGCCCCTTCCACACCAATGCGATCCGTCAGATTGTCAAAGCCTGCAAGCCGCACAGCATCATCAATCAGCGTACCCCGGCCCGCCGTATAGCTGTTGGCATAATAAAGCGCGAGTGTCTTGCGCTGTTCAGGTCTCTTGATTGCCGCAAGATCAGCTTTCATCTGCGCGATCTGGCGTCTGGCTTCTTCCTCACGCCCGATCAACGCCCCAATGCGCAGCATCTGCTCTGCAATATCGTCAAAGGACAGGGTCGGCTCGAATTCCTCGACCCGAAGCCCAAGCTTGCGCAGCATGGCAACCGTTGCGCGCGAATTATAGGTACCCGCCAGCACCAGATCGGGCTTCATGAGAAAAATCTCTTCCGCATCTGTATTGTTGATCGGGTAATTCTCCGCTTCAGCGGCAAGAACGGACAGTTCCGGGTCAAGCGCCAGCCGGGATACGGAAAGCCACTGATCCTTGCCCACCAGCATCATGGCAAGCTGATCCGTGCAGACATTGATCGAGACGATTTTCCTTGGGGTTGTTTGCGTGGCATGAGCCGCAGAAAAGACCCAGCCAACCAGCCCTAGCCACAGAGCCAGTCCGACTTTCCATTTCTTTGCCATGCCACGATTCAATTCGAGCCGTCCTCAGAAATTACGCGTCAGACCGACATTGATCGTGCGGCCAGGTGCAACATAACCGGATACCGTCTGATAATCCTTGTCAAACAAGTTCTCCACCGAAACCTTGAGCTTTGACTGTTCATCAAAGGAATAGACCGCCACCAGATCGGCCGTGACATAGGGATCAAGCTTTTCCGTATTGGACGCATTGGCATAACGCGAGCCGCCATAGCGCAGCCGGCCGGTCAGATCGAGACTGTCAAGCGCCTTGAAGCTCAGCTCGCCTGCTGCCTTGACCCTTTCGCGATAGGCCAGGTCATTGCCGGTGTCTTCATCGATCGGCTGCTTATACTCAAAACTGCCCCTCACCGACCAGCGCTCATTGAAACGGTGTGACAGTTCCACTTCAAGGCCGGTCACCTTGGCGCGGGCAATGTTGTAAGGCAGATAGGTCGGCGCGACGCTGATGATCGCATCCTTGAGCCGGTTTTGATAGACGGCAAGATCAAGGCTCGTTGCTTCGGTCACCTTCCAGTTCAGCCCGACTTCATACGAGCGCGATTTTTCTGGCTGCAGATCGGGATTGCCAAAATACGGATAATAAAGCTCGTTGAAAGTCGGCGCGCGGAAGCCGGTGCCGAAGGATGACCGCATGACCAAGTCCGGCAGGATCGCATAGCTTGCGCCAAGATTATAGGTCACGACATCGCCGAACTGCTGGTTATAGTCATAACGCACACCGCTATCGACTGTAAGCGCCTCATATTCGAGCGAATATTGCCCATAGACGGCAGCCAGATTGCGCGCCTTTTCATCATAAGCAGTGGTTGAATTGACCTGTTCACGATAGGCTTCGACACCGCCCGTCAGGCTATGCGAGACCTTGCCGGTCTCGAATTCCCTTGTGCTTGTGGCAAGCAGGCCCGTACGTACGGTCTGGAAACGGTCAAAACCCGGCACACCCTTGCGGAAATCGCGCGAATGATCAAGACCTGTGCTGAATTCAACCGTCGACGACCAGTCCTCACTGTGGTCGATGCGCGTTCCAACCTTGCCGGTGAAAGCGGTTGCATAGGCCTCGTTGCGATAGGGATAGCTATTGTCATAGCGAATCCGGCTACGGCTCAACAGGCCATCGGCATAGATCTTGCCCCAATCAAAATCCTTCGACAGCGCGAGATTGAACGAGCCCTGCAGGAAACCATCCTTGTCCGGCTCGTGACCAAAATAGTCGGGTGCGGTGAAATCATAGCCCTCGGTTCCAATCAGGGCAGCACCGATGGCATAATCCACCCCATCCGTGCTGCGGCCTTGCAGATTGGCAGAGGTATAGCCTCCCCACGGATAAAGCACACCAGCCGAAACACTGCCGCAATAGGCCTTGTCCCCGCAAAGCCCACCCTGTCTGGTGATGACATTGACCACACCGCCTATGGCATCCGCGCCATATTGCGCCGAATGCGGCCCCTTGGCAATTTCAATACGCTCAATGGCACTCAATGGAATATTGGCAAGGGAAGTTGCACCGGTCGTAGCCGAAGCAGTGCGCACGCCATTGATCAGCACCACCGTCTGCATCGATGACATGCCGCGTATCGTGAGTGAGGATGCCGCCCCCATGCCGCCATTCGCATTGACCGTGATGCCATTATAGTTTGTGAGCAGCGACTGCAGATCGGTTGCCGCAGAGCGCTCGATCTCTGCCCGGTCAATCACGATCATCGATGATGTCGAACGCGCCAGCGAACCGGCGCGGCGCAGCGGCGTGACCACGATCGTATCCAGTACGACCGTCTCATCGTTTACTGCCACAGGCTGCGCCATGACGCCTGCCGGCACCAGAATGGAAACTGTCGCTGCCAGAGATACAAGATGATTGGATATGCGCATTTCATTTCTCCCGCCTGAGGGCAAAGCCAGACCGCAGACCGAGAAATGATTGGCGTTTCACTTCCGCACCTGCGGCAACATTGTTCGAATGTCACCGCTACGGAAAGCCGCGCATGGACACACCCCGTATCCAGGCATGGGTGACAGAACACGGCAGGTCTCCTGACTTCCGGGTCTTTGCCTTACCTCCACCTTCCCAATCGCATTCGCGTTCAGTGGCCATGACCGTTTCCGGTCTTAGGAGGATCGCTCTCCGGTTACAGTTGCGGGGGCAGTCGCGGCCTTGATCCAATGATCGCACCGCGTTCCCTTTTCATCCGCTTTTTACGGCGGAACCGTCTTCTGCATACAGGCATAGCAATGCCTATGCGGATTCGCAACACCGTCGGAAGCATGGCAATAGCCATGCCACAACACGTCCTGGAATCACATTCTCATATTTTTCAAAAATCCTTTTGATTTTAAAGACGTTTTCTATTTCAGGAATGCCCTGAACCGGCGCAGCGCAAACAGGAACAGCAGCGATCCGATCACGAAAAGTGCAAGCAGTTGCGGCCAGACAACACTAAGCCCCGCGCCACGGAACAGCACCGCCTGCGCCAGAATGACAAAATGCGTATTGGGGGCTGCCAGCATGATGTTCTGGATGATTTCTGGCATGCTTTCACGCGGCGTCATTGTGCCGGACAGCATCTGCATGGGGATGAGAACCAGAATCAGCAACATGCCGAATTGCGGCATGGAGCCTGCAACCGTTGCCAGGAAAATGCCAAGGCTGGTCGTGGCAAAAAGCTGCAGGGCCGCCCCCACCAGAAACAGCAATATGGAGCCCTGGATCGGCACGTGCAAAATCCCTTGCACAACGAATACCAGCGCAAAGGCCGAGGCAATCAGCACCACCAGCCCCATCGACCAGATCTTGCTGATCATGATTTCCACCGGGCTTACAGGCATGACGAGCAGATGCTCGATCGTGCCATGTTCGCGCTCACGGATCAGTGCCGCCCCTGTCAGGATGATGGACAGCATCGTCACCGACGAAATGACATTGGAAATGGCACCAAACCAGCTTTGATCCAGATCGGGGTTAAAGCGTGCGCGCAGATTGAGCGTGACCGGAACGGAACTGTCGCCGCGATAGCGATTGACATATTCGTTCACCTCGTTGGTGACGATATTCTGTATATAGCCGCCGCCGGTAAAGGCCTGGCTCATGCGCGTCGCATCAATATTGAGCTGGATTGTCGGCGATTGACCGGCCAGCAGATCGCGATGGAAATTGGGCGGAACATCAAGCGCAAATGTATCCAGCCCCTCGTCCATGCGGCTGTCCATCTCGTTCACGGTAATGAGTCTTGGCGGCACGAAATAGGGCGGATAGAAGGCCGTGATGATGCGGCTTGAGACCGGCGACTGATCTTCATCCACAATGGCAATCGTCGCATTGTTCAGGGTCTCCGGCATGGCCTTTGCCGCCGTATAGATGGCAAGCGAAAAGGCATAGACAATCAGGATCAGTAGAACCGGGTCACGGAACAGACCGCGCAGTTCCTTGATGCCGAGCTGGAAAACATTGCTGATCCTCATCTCAGTCCGCCTGTTTCTTGAGGAGCAGGACGCTCGCTATTGTCAGCACCGGAATGGCGATCAGAAGCGGCAGGAACGAAGCGCCAAGGTCACCAAAGTCAAGCGCCTTGGAGAAACTGCCGCGCGAAATGATCACGAAATAGGTGGTCGGGTAAATGCGACCGATCAGGGCACCCGCCCCCTGCAGCGCGGATACCGGGTCAATGATACCGGAATACTGGATCGCCGGAATAAGGGTCAGGAGTACGGTACCAAAGATTGCCGCGATCTGGCTTTTCAGGAAGGTCGAGAACACCAGCCCCATGCCCGTTGTCACGGTGACATAAAGCAGGGCTGCCGCGCAATAGGTCAGCAGACTGCCGGTAAACGGCACCCTGAAGATGAAGATCGCCGCAAAGAGCAGGATCAGGAAATTGCAATAGGCCAACACAATATAGGGCAATTGCTTGCCGAGCAGGAATTCGAGCTTGGTCACCGGCGTCACATAGAAATTGATGATCGAGCCAAGCTCCTTCTCGCGCACAATGCTCAGCACCGACAACATGGCCGGGATCATCAGCAACAGAAGCGGGATCATCGCCGGCACCATCGCCACGATGCTCTGCACATCCGGATTATAGCGATAGCGGATTTCGATATTGAAATTGCCCAATGTCGCCGCGGAACCATAAAGTTCGCGTGTTTTCTGGCTCAGCCAGTTGGCATAAACGCCCTGCACATAGCCCTTCACCGTTTCAGCACGCATGGGCATGGCACCATCGATCCAGGCTGCGATCTCTACCGTATGGCCACGGGCTATGTTGCGTGCGAAATTCGGCGGGATTTCAATGGCCAGGCTGATTTCACCATTGCGCATGCGCCGATCCATATCATCATAATCGATGATTGGCGGCTTTTCGGTAAAATAACGCGACCCGGCAATTTCCTGCGACAACTGCCTGCTTGCAACCGTGTCGTCACGATCAAGCACGGCAAAGGAAAGGTTGGAGACATCCATATTGATGCCGTAGCCCATGACGAACATCAAAATGAGACTGCCAACCAGGGCAAGGGTGGCGCGGATGGGGTCGCGCCGCAATTCTAGCGCCTCGCGCTGCGTATAGGCGAACATGCGCCGGAAATTCGGCAACAGGCCAGATCTGCGTTTCCTGTACTGCGCATGATCTGTGACAGGCTCGACCTCTTCAAGCGGTTCTGGTTCTTGCGCAGCCTTGCCGCTATCGCCAATCGCCTCTTCCAGATAGGCAACAAAAGCATCTTCCAGCGTTGCAGCATTGCGGCTTGCCGTAATTGCCTTGGGCGTATCGCTGACCAGCACCTTGCCGGCATGCATCAGCGAAATGCGGTCACACAGTTCCGCCTCATTCATGAAATGTGTCGAAACGAAAATCGTCACATCATCCTTGCGCGAAAGCTCCGCCAGAATCTGCCAGAATTCATCGCGCGCGACCGGATCAACCCCCGATGTCGGCTCGTCGAGGATCAGTATGCTTGGCGAATGGATGAGCGCAACCGCAAGCGACAGACGCTGGCGCATGCCCAGCGGCAAAGCGTCCGGCAGCGTGTCCATAACATCGACAAGATCAAAGCGTTCTGTCAGTTCCTTGATTCTGCGTGCGGTTTCATCCGGCTCCATCTGGAACAGCCTTGCATGGAGTTCCAGGTTCTGCCGCACCGTCAGTTCCGAATAGAGCGAAAATGCCTGCGACATATAGCCAACATGGCGGCGTATATCGATGTCATTGGGATCGACCGCGCGGCCAAACAGTTTGGCCGTACCTTCGCTTGCCGGAAGAAGTCCGGTCAGCACCTTCATCGTGGTGGTCTTGCCGCAGCCATTGGAACCGAGAAAGCCAAAAATCTCCCCGCGCGGGATACGGAAACTGACATTGTCGACGGCGGTGAACTTGCCAAAACGCACCGTCACATTTTCCGCCTCAATGGCTATATTGTCATCCCCGCTGACCGCGCGTGGTGGAATGACCACATCATGATGGCCACGGCGCTGTTCTTCCGGCAAAAGCGCGATAAAGGCCGCATCCAGATTGGAGGTTTTGGTGTGCGCAAGCAATTCCTGCGGCGTTCCGGTTGCCAGAATCGCGCCATCATTCATCGCCACCAGCCAGTCGAACCGCTCGGCCTCCTCCATATAGGCGGTGGCCACGATCACGCTCATGCCAGGGCGATCCTTGCGAATATCATCGATCAGTTCCCAGAACTGACGGCGCGACAGGGGATCGACACCCGTCGTCGGTTCATCCAGAATCAAGAGATCAGGATCATGGATCAGCGAACAGCACAGGCTGGTCTTCTGCTTCATGCCGCCCGACAGCTTTCCGGCCGGCCGGTCGGCAAAGGCCGACATGCCCGTGCGCGTCAGCAGATGTTTGATGCGACGCTGGCGTTCCCGTTCGTCCTGCCCGAACAGCCGGCCGAAAAAATCGATATTCTCAAAAACCGACAGGGTCGGATAAAGATTCTTGCCAAGCCCCTGCGGCATATAGGCAATGCGCGGATAGGCAGACTGACGATGACGCTTGTTGGCAATATCGCCGCCCAGAACCTCAATATGGCCCTGCTGCATGCGCCGCGCCCCGGCAAACAGCGAAAGCAAGCTGGATTTGCCAACCCCGTCCGGGCCGACCAGCCCCACCATGCACCCGGCCGGAACATCCAGCGTGACATCGTTGAGCGCGCGAACCTTGCCATAAGAAAGCCCGACGCCCGCAGCACGCACGACAAATCGGTCAGCGCCCTCAGCCCCTGTCGCCGTTTCGTTCATTCTACAGTTTCCGCAAGATGGCTCGGCCACTCGGCGTTCGGATCAAGCTTGACATAAGCAACGCCCGGAAGGCCGGTCTTTACCTGTTGGACATATTTGCGCAGCAATTCTTCCGGCACCTTGGCCTTGACGCGGAACATCAGCTTCTGCCGTTCTTCCTCGGTTTCAACCGTCTTGGGCGTGAACTGCGCCACATCGGAGACAAAGCTGATCGAAGCCGGAATGACATATTGCGGTGCCGCATCAAGCACGATGCGCGCATCCGCGCCAATCGCCACCCGTCCAGCCTGCGCCGTCGGCAGGAAGAAGGTCATATAGACATCATTGAGGTCAACCATGCTGAGCACGCGCCCGCCACTGCCCAGAACTTCGCCCGGCTCAGCCACGCGATATTGCACGCGGCCATCCGTCGGCGCACGCAATGTTGCATCATTGATCTGGACTTCAATGGCGGCAATCGCAGCCCTGGCCGCCTCAACCGCAGCTTCCGCATCCACGACCTGCGCCTTGGCAGCACCAATGGCCGCTTCCGTTGCCGCAAGCTGGGCTTTCGCCTGATTGACGGCAGCCTCTGCCGCCTTGGCTGCGGCGCGGTCATTATCCAGAACCTGCTGCGAAACCGTGCGCGAGGCGGTCAACTGTTCAGAACGCGCCAGACGGCGATTGGCGGCATCAAGCTGCGCCTCGGTCTGGGCCACGGTCGCATCGGCGGCAGCCCGCTCCGCATTGCGCTGTGCAACCAGGGCATGGGCCGTTTCAACACCGATTTCAGCACGCCGCAACTGTGCCTCGGCCTGTTTGCGCTGGCTGTCAAGAAGATCGGTATCCATGCGCGCCAGCACATCACCTGCCTTCACGAAGGTGCCTTCTCTGGCCAGAATTTCACGCACGCGCCCTGCCGTCTTGGTGGACACATCAATCTCGACCGCTTCGATACGGCCATTGCCCGAAGCAATGCCTTCAGGCAAACTGGATCCGTTCAAATTCTTCCATGCATAATAGCCGCCGGCGGCCAGTATGACGGCAAGGCCCGCAAACAAAAACTTCCGACGGTCTAACGCCATGCCAATTCCCCACTGTTCAGAAATCAATAAATTCTTGCACAAGCATAGAAATCACATTTCTGCCCTGCAACGGACTTGCTGCAAAATATTCATGAATATCACAATTCACATCACAGCCTTGGGAGGGCGCGGGTGCTGTATTGGTGAAATAGAGGAGAACAACGTCGCCAGCACCCGCTGGCTGTCGATAAAACGACGTTGCGAAAGATCGCGCTCATGCGCTCGACAGATTCGATATACCGGGGTGCCTGGGAGAAGGCCTGGGTAGCCGGGACGGCACCCCGGAAGACGTTCACGCGCTGGTGGACGCGACGAACAAATATTGTCTAGCACCGCCCCAAATCCGGCTCTTTGATTTCAATCAAAAGACTAGAAAAATTACTGGCGCTTTCGACACGCGCCCCAGCGTTTTTTGAAAAAATCCGAAACCGGCTTCAGTTTTGGATCAGACAGAAAACCATGTCGGAACAGAATGCTGCCCTTTACCTCAGGCAGTTTTTCATTGAGTTCAAGCTGTCGCCTGATCTCGCCAACGCCGTTCTCATCCGTCCATCCGGGCTCCGAGGCCGAAGATTCACCCGCACGATAAAGCGCCAGGCCGATATAAAGATCGGTTTTCGTGCCGCGCACCACATCCGCCCACCATCGGGCCAGCACATCATAGGGCACATCCCTGCGCCCATGTGACCAATAGATCTGCGGTGCGATATAGTCGACGAGGCCCTGTTTGACCCAGGCCCGCGTATCGGCAAAATCGCCGTCATAATTGGTCTTGCCTGCCCGCGTTGCAGAACCAAGCGGATCATCCGCCTTGTTGCGCCACACCCCGCCCGGCGAAATGCCAAAACGCGCTTTGGGCTTGATTGTCTTAACCCGCTCAGAAATTTCGCGCACCAGCATTTCCGTATTGTAGCGCCGCCAGTCATATTTGCTGGCAAAACTGGTGCCAAAGCGCCTGAAGGTCTCATCGTCATCAAGCCTGGAGCCGGCCGTTTCATAATAGAAATAATCGTCGAACTGGATGCCATCGACATCATATTTCTGCACGACCTCGGCGGCGATATCGCCTACCCATTTGCGTACCTGCGGAATGCCCGGATCAAGCACAAGTCGCCCGGCGGCAATGCGAACCCAGTCGTGATGGGTCTTGTAGACGCTGTCCCGCCCACCCGACAGGCTTGCCGACAGGGCCGCTCTCGTCGCCGGTTCGGTATCCATGGCAACGCGATAGGGATTAAGCCAGGCATGAAGTTCAATGCCGCGCTTATGCGCCTCATCGATGGCAAACTGCAGCGGGTCAAATCCCGGATCCTTGCCGGGCGTGCCGGTCAGATAGGCAGACCATGGCAAATAGTCTGACCGATAAAAGGCATCCGCCGTCGGCGAGACCTGAAAAATGACCGCATTGAGCCCATGGTCTTGCGCCTCATCAAACAGACGCTGCAATTCGCGCTTTTGCTGTTTCACCCGCTCGGCATCGTCGCTGATTGCGAGGGAAGCCCGTGAAGGCCAGTCGAGATTGAGCACGGTCGCAACCCAGCTTGCATGAAAGGCGTCGCAATCGAGTGGCATCAGGAGATCCGTTTCACTTTATGTTGCACAAGAGCAGCTTACTGCCGAAAGGATTTGATCTTGTTCATATAGTCCTTAAATTCATGAATGAAACCGTGCGACAAGAGCGAGGGCAAAATGTACAAACAGCTTCTTATTACTACGGATGGATCTGAATTCGCCGAACGTGGCGTCACTCACGGGCTCAAACTCGCCAAGGCGCTCGGTGCCAAGGTGACGGTGATGACTGTCACCGCCCCCTACTCTGCCTCCGGCCTGCCGGGCGGCTGGATCGACACGCCAGCCTTCATCGAAGTCTATGAAAAGGAACGGACAGAATTCGCCCAGAAAATCCTCGACAAGGTGCAGGCACAGGCGCAGGAACTCGGCCTGACCATCGAGCCGCTGCATGTCAGCGCCATGCATGCCGCAGAAGCGATCATCGAAAAATCACAGGAACTGAATATTGACCTGATCGTCATGGCCTCACACGGCCGACGCGGCCTCAAGAGCTTCATCATTGGCAGCCAGACCAATGAAGTGCTTACCCGCGGCCATATTCCGGTACTGGTTGTTCGCTAACGCAGTTCCAGGAAAAGTGGGAACCGGTTTTCCGCCCGGGAACTGCGGGAAAACAAGCAGCTCCAGGAAAAACGGGAACCGGTTTCTGTCCGGAACAGTAAAGTAACAATATGTCAGAGCAATCGGCATTTCCGTGAAAATCTGGATTGCTCTCAGCGCATCAGGCGTGGCTCAACCGGCCTCACGGCCGGTTGCACTTTCAATATCGACACGGAAAAAGACTGGCGAAAGCTTGCGCTCCTCGCCGTCCTGTTTCACCATGCGCACATAGGCAGGCTCCCACCAGGTCGGCAAATCCGAAAACAGTTTCACCAAGGCTGCCTTTTCCTGCTCCCCCTCGATCCTATGATAACGTCCATGAACAACCACCGAGCGCCATTTGGTGCGCGATTGAATATCGTCAAACAGCACGCAAACCGCATTGTTTCTGGCAAGCGCAGCCGTTTTCTGTCCATCAGTTGTGAATGAATAAAGCGAGCCGCCACTGAAACGGAATCCCATCGGGACAATGACAGGACGATCGTCCAGAATATAGGCCATCCGCCCCACGCTCGCATGCTGGATCATATCGCGAACATCATAATCCGACAATTCCCTGATCATCATGGTGCGTATCCCCATATGGTGCCCAAGCTGAGATTCAATTTATCATAATTCTCAGCCAATACCTTGATTAAAAACAAAAATTAGTCACACGAACAGACGGCCTTCGGCAATTTTCACCGCTGATCCGCCAATACGCACGGAAGTGAGTTTCTGCCTTTCCACATCGAGCTCAAGCCGGATGCGTGACGGCCGCCCCATCTCCATGCCCTGTTCGATCCAGAACTGGGTTGCCCCATCGACCGGCTGATCATTTTCCTGCACCGCACCGGCAAAAGCGGCCACCGCCGACCCGGTTGCGGGATCTTCAAACACATTGGCGCCGATCGCAAACATGCGCGCATGAAAATGGCTGTCGAACAGGATGGTATCACGGCAATAGACATAGATCGGCAACGGCCTGCCATCGACATGTGGCAGGCTCTCACAGACATAGACCGGATCGATCGACACCTTGGCCGCGGCAATCAGATTATGCACCGGCACCAGCAAAAACGGTGTCCCAGCACTCCAGACTGCCGGCACATGGTTTTCAAAACCAATCTGATGCGTGCCGAGACCGATCGCGGCGGCGGCTTCCTCCTTTTCGATTTTCACATCGAGGCGTCGCGGCAGGATCGGCAGATCAAATTCGGCAAAGGCGCTGTTGTTCTCGCCCAGAACCACGCCACAGCGCACAAGGCCGATCTTTTCCTCCAGTGCGATCAGAAGGCCCGGCTCCTTGCCCTCATGGCGGCGACGTGCCAGCGAGATGGCCGCCCCGACCGTCGGATGACCGGCAAAGGGAAGCTCATATTCGGGTGTAAAAATGCGAACGGAAGCCGTATGCGTCTTGTTTTCCGGTTCCAGCAGAAAGATGGTTTCGGAAAGATTGAACTCACGTGCAATCGCCTGCATCTGCGCATCATTGAGGCCTGAGCATTCATGCACCACCGCCAGAGGATTGCCTGCCATGGCCTTGTCGGAGAAAACATCAAAAATCTCGTAATACCGACCTGACGCGATCACATTCGTCATACGCAACGTCCTCGCTCGCTAAACAGTCTCCTCGCCCAAACTGCAACCGGTTCCATTGCCAGTGCTCCCGACAAAATTGAGCATAAACAATTTGACGGCGCTGTCATTGATTGTTTGCAGGTTTTTACGAATTCATAAAATGCCAATCGGCAAAGGCCCGCACATAAGGCGGCGTAGCCTCTCCAAGCTGACCGGCACGGCTGACCGGAATGATCCTTGCCAGTTCCCGCATGGACTGGCGGGCAAGAAAATCATTGATCGCAGCCACCAGCTCCCATGTAGAGGCATCGAACCGGAAACGGCGGAACAGGGCGATGCTGCGGTTGCTGGTTACGAGATTGAAATGCGGCTCCATCCGGGCCTGCCCAAGATCAAGCCCGGTCTCTTCGCGCACCTCGCGCAGCATATTGGCATTATAGTCAACCCGGCCATCCACAATATCCTGATTGTCGACTGTGCCGGCGGGAAAATAGATGCGCCCGGCAATGGCATGTCCGTGGCCCATTTCAGCCGCGATGAGATCGCCTTCCCGTGAGGTAATCACGCCAACACTGAAAATATGCCATGGACGCATGCGTGCCGGATCGCGCCGCCAATGCATCAGCGTGGCAAAGCTCGTGCGTCTGAAGCCTGCCGTAAGCACACCATGCTCAAGCCGCGCTTCAGGTGCAAGATAAATCTCACCATCATAAAGGCTGGGATTGGCCGCGCATTCACGTTGCCAGTTGGCGCGGATGGCTGCATGATTCTCCAAAGCATAATCAAGCGCCCCCGGCACGATGCGAACATCAACGCGCTCGACAGTCAGAACCGTATTTTCTGCGACGCGATCCATGAAACCTGTTCCCATGGCTGATGCAACTGATGCGGCAGCTTAAAGCAATTCAGATTTTCACGGAAACGCTGATTGCTCTAATATTGTTTATCGCAGTCTGGACAGGAACCCGGCTCCCACTTTTCCTGGAACTGCCTGTTTTTCCGCAGTTCCCGGGCGGAAAACCGGTTCCCACTTTTCCTGGAACTGCTTATGCCGGATTTCAAACCACGTTAAGCGTCACGGCGACAGGACAATGATCGCTTGCCTTTGGCCGATCCCATCCGGTACGCGGATAGCGCTCCACCACCTGATCAGGCGGAAAGATCGTACGGTAAGGTTGGCCGTTGCGGATGATTGCCGGCACAGCCTTTTCATTCCTGGCCGCCAATGATGGCGAGGCCAGAATGTAATCGAGCTGACAGAGATGGCGCTCTTCCGGACCGCGGGTGTGATAAAGCGTCCAGCGATCCATCACCGGACGCCGCTCGACCAGATTGACGGCAAAACCATCATCCAGCAATTCATTGAGCGCGCTTTGCTCTTCCCGGACCGGCGTGAAGTCATAGCCATTCCAGCGGTCACCCGTAATGACGATGCGTTCGCGATAATCGTTGAAATCACCGCAGATCAGCCAACGCCGTTCGGCTGCCCTGTTCGCGCCGAACTTGTCTTCAATGATGCGGCGAATGGCCCGCGTTTCCGCCTGTCGAATGGGCAATGAGGCAATTCGCCCATCAAACCCATTGCGCGATCCGGTCATGGACTTCAGATGGGTGACAAACAGCGACAAGGGCTTGTTGCCAATGCGCAGATCAATGTTGAGGCAGTCGCGCCGGAAAATACGGTCATGCGGCTCAATGCCAAGCTCGGCCAGAACAGGATCGTAAAGCCCATAATCCGTATAGGTCACATGGGCATGGCTGGTCACCGCATCGACGGAAATCGGCTTGCCATCGCGTGTTTCGTCGCGCACCAGCACAGCCACATCGATGCCGCGGGAATCATTGCCATCAACCAGATATTTCCGGCGATAGCCATGACCGATCATTTTGAACAGATAGCCATATTCAAACGCATTGAGCGCGGCGAGATTGTCGACTTCCTGCAGGCATAGAATGTCGGCGCGCGTATCGGCAATGGCAAGCGCGGTGAGCTGGCGCGTATCATCCGTATGCGCCATCGTGCGTGCCTGTTCGAGCAGGCGATATTGCTCCTCATCGCTGATTTCAAACAATTGCAGGCTGCGATCCTGATGCAACTGATTGCGAAAACCGGAAAAATCAAACCGGCGCATCAGATTTTCAACATTGAATGTAGCAATCGTAAACATTGCAGCAATGTTGCCGCTAATGACCCACTTGGCAAGCAGTTCATGCCGGGCATCATTATTCTCAACATGAATATGCTAGCGCCGAAACCGCTCCGGCAGGCAAAATATGCACGGTTCAAGAGCCGGGAATATGAAAATCAGGGCATTGCCCATGATCGCACATGGACAATGCCAGAATTCAGGCAATGCGCCTGTCCTTCAGGCAGCCATCATGGCTGGATGGCCACTTTCAGCACGCCATCACGCTGATTGCCAAACAGATCATAAGCCTTTTCGATGTCATCGAGCTTGAAGCGATGGGTGACCAGCGGCTTCAGATCAACACGACCAGAAGCGCAAACCTCCATCAGCCGGCGCATCCGTTCCTTGCCGCCGGGGCACAGTGTGGTGACAATGCGCTTGTCGCCAAGGCCAGCCGAAAAGGCATCAAGCGGAATCTTGAGATCTGTCGAATAGACGCCCAGACTTGAGAGGGTTCCGCCGGGACGCAGGACGCGCAAGGCCGATTCAAACGTGCTCTGCGTGCCAAGCGCCTCAATGGCGACATCCACGCCGCGCCCATCCGTGAGTTCCATGATCTGCTCGACCGGATCGCCCGCCTTGAAATCGATGACATGGTCAGCGCCAAGCCCGCGCGCAACCTTCATGCGCTCAGGCAGCGTATCCACGCCAATGATCGTGGTCGCTCCCATCAGCCGGGCACCTGCCACGGCACACAGACCAATCGGCCCAAGCGCAAAAACGGCAACCGTATCGCCAATCTTCACCCCGCCGCTTTCCGCACCTGAAAAGCCGGTCGACATGATGTCCGGGCACATCAGCACATCTTCATCGCTCAGGTGATCCGGGATCGGGCTCAGATTGGCCATGGCGTCCTTGACCAGCACATATTCGGCCTGACAGCCATCGATCGTATTGCCGAATTTCCAGCCCCCCATCGCCCGGAAGCCATGTTTGCTGCCCGCACCATCCTGCGCCCCGCATCCGCACAGACAGGCATAGCTGTGGCCGGATGGCGTAATCGCACCGGCAATCACACGCTGGCCTTCCTGATAGCCGGTGACAGCAGAGCCCAGTTTTTCGATGATGCCAACCGGCTCATGCCCAATGGTCAGCCCTTTCTCGACGGGATATTCTCCCTTGAGGATATGGATATCCGTGCCGCAAATCGTGGTGGTGGTGATGCGGATCAGCGCATCCAGTGGCCCGACATCCGGAACAGGCTTGTCTTCAAGCACAATACGGTTTTTCTCGACAAAGACTGCCGCTTTCATCAGCTGAACCATCAGAGCCCCCTTTCTATAACCTTACCCTAATGGAAATCGCACACTCATTTAGGTACAACTTTTCATGATCGTAAATCCACTATAAGCCCAATTTGAAGTATGTTTGATAATGTAATGAAACATGGATGCGCCTGACCCACCCGGAAACAGGCGCCTTGAGGACAGATCAGATGTCTGGAAAAACCGCGCGCGCTGGCCTATGCGCAATCATTGCCGCCATTTGCCTGTTCGGCTTTGTCCTGCCCGGTCATGCCGTTGAGCTGAATGGCAATCCCTATATCCAGCCGCTCAGGCCAGCCGGGCCGACCATTCCGGGCAGTTCGACCAGTGCCGCCACGCCAAAATGCTATGGTGCAGTCTGTCCGACCAGCCGCGCGGCCACACCACCACCATTGCCAGGCAGCAACCATATTCGCTGGTGTACGGAGCGCTATCGCAGCTATCGCGCATCGGACAACACCTACCAACCCCTCACCGGCCCGCGCACGAGATGCGTCTCACCTTTCCAGCAATAGAGCAGTTCCAGGAAAAGTGGGAACCGGTTTTCCGCCCGGAACTGCGAAAAGGATAAGTTGCAGCTCCAGGAAAAATGAAAACCGGTTTTCCGTCCGAAGCGCGAAAACAATATGCCCAAGCAACAGAAAGGCCGCATGACGGGCATGCGGCCTGACTGGAATGCCGTTCAAGAACGGTTACATATGATTGCGGATCAGACGGCCAAGACGCTTGATGCCTTCCTCGATCATTTCGTCATTGGCGCAGGAATAGCTGAGACGCAGCGTATTGGCGCCCGAGCCATCAGCATAGAAGGCCTTGCCTGGCACGAAGGCCACCTTTTCACTATCGATGGAAGCGGCAAGCAGGGCTGCACCATCCATGCCCTCCGGCAAGGTGACCCAGATGAACATGCCGCCTTCCGGCTTCGTCCAGTCCGTGCCTTCCGGCATATGGGCGGCCAGGGCCGACAGCATGCAATCGCGGCGATGCTTGTAAACCTTGGCAATCTTTTCAACCTGTTCATGGAAGCCGCGTTCGGCGACATGATGAATGGCGATCTGGTTGATGGTTGAGGAGTGCAGATCGGCAGCCTGCTTCATCAGCACAAGCTTGCGAATGACAGCCTGGTTTGCAACCACAAAGCCAACGCGCAGGCCCGGCGCCAGTGTCTTGGAGAAGGAGCCGCAATAGATGGTGCGGGTCTTTTCAATGTCGCCGCCATTGCGTTCAATATCGATCGCCATGATCGGCGCAATGGCCTCGCCATTATAGCGCAGGTGCTGATAAGCGGCGTCCTCGATCACCGGAATGTCGAGCTCGTCAGCCATGGCAAGCAGTTTTTCCCGGCCGGCGCGGTCAACCGTCTCGCCGGTCGGATTGCTGAAATCAGCCGAAAGATAGGCGAATTTCACCTTGCCTCCGGCCTTTTCCGCTGCCTGCGCATAGGATTCGGGCGTGCGGTTGCCCTTGATGGCAAGAATGTCATAGTTCGGCTCATAGGCATTGAAGGCCTGCAGCGCACCAAGATAGGTTGGTGCTGCGACCAGCGCCGTATCACCCGGCGACAGGAACAGCTTGCCCAGATAGTCAAGCGCCTGCTGCGAGCCAGAGGTGATGAACACATTATCTTCCGTGCACTTGATGCCGAAACGGCCAAGTTCACCAACCAGCCATGTACGCAGTGGCTTGTAACCTTCCGAAACGGAATATTGCAGGGCAGCATTGCTTTCCTGACCGCTCAGAATATCGCTATAGGCAGCCTGAAAGGCCTCATGCGGGAACAGTTTCGGATCGGGAATACCGCCCGCAAACGAAATAATGTCTGGGCGCTCCAGAAGCTTCAGCAGCTCGCGTATTTCCGATGCACGCATGCGTTTCGAGCGGGTTGCGTAATTTTTGTCCCAGTCCTGCACGTCATTCTCCTCATTCATGCTTCAGGGTCACACGGACGCCAGGTGCCCCCATCAGCGTTTTAGGAAACTACGCCTAGCGCAAAATTGGCGAAACGAGAACAGGCTTTCCTATGCTTGTATCGAATAAGGATATGCGGAAAATCTGTGATCGCCCTGCGTAAAACGGCTTTTCCTAAAACGCCCTGTCAAAGCTGTCGGGGACGGCGAACCGTCCCCAATGATTGTCTGATGATCAGTTGCGGGCCTTGTCGACCAGCTTGTTCTTTTCGATCCACGGCATCATTGCACGCAGCCTTGCACCAACTTCCTCGATCTGGTGCGCATCGTTGTTGCGGCGGATGCCCTTGAAACGGGCGGCACCAGCGCGATATTCCTGCATCCATTCCGAGGTGAACTTGCCGGTCTGAATGTCCTTCAGAACACGCTTCATTTCTTCCTTGGTTTCAGCAGTGATGATGCGCGGGCCAGTGACATATTCGCCCCATTCAGCCGTGTTCGAGATCGAATAGTTCATGTTGGCAATGCCGCCTTCGTAGATCAGGTCCACGATCAGCTTCATTTCGTGCAGGCATTCGAAATAGGCCATTTCAGGCGCATAGCCAGCTTCAACCAGGGTTTCGAAACCAGCGCGGATGAGTTCGACAACACCGCCACAAAGTACTGCCTGTTCACCGAACAGGTCGGTTTCGCATTCTTCCTTGAAGGTGGTTTCGATGATGCCCGAACGGCCGCCGCCAACGCCCGAAGCGTAGGACAGGGCGAGGTCATGGGCATTGCCCGAAGCGTCCTGATGAACAGCGATCAGGCAAGGAACGCCGCCGCCGCGCTGATATTCGCCGCGAACCGTGTGGCCCGGACCCTTCGGTGCGATCATGATGACGTCAACGGTCTTCTTTGGCTCGATCAGGCCAAAATGAACATTGAGGCCATGGGCGAAGGCGATTGCAGCACCATCGCGCAGATTGTCATGGATGCTTTCCTTGTAGATGTCGGCCTGCAGTTCGTCAGGGGTTGCCATCATGATCAGATCGGCCCACTTGGCTGCATCAGCAACAGTCATGACCTGGAAGCCGTCAGCTTCGGCCTTCTTGGCGGTAGCGGAACCTTCACGAAGGGCGATGCGGACATTGGCAGCACCGGAGTCCTTCAGGTTCAGCGCATGCGCACGGCCCTGGCTACCATAACCAACGATAACGACATTCTTCGACTTGATCAGGTTCAGATCGGCATCCCGATCGTAATAAACGCGCATTGTATTCTTCCCTTCGGTTCAGTTTGAATCCTACGGCTGATGTCAGTCAGCCGATGCTTGTGCTCCATAAAGAGCGAAAAACTGCTTGGTGGCACGCCGGGCATCCCGGATCACCTTGGCATCTGTCTGTTCCAGCCTGTCGCCGAGCAGCAGACGGATCTGCATGTCGCCCACGACCAGCCCGAAGAATGTCCGGAACGCCTCATCGACATCGTCAAAGAACAGAAGCCCTGCTTCCTTGCCCATTATGAGCACCGGCTTCAGACGGGCAGCCATGGCAACCGGGCCATTCGACAGCACAATATCGCCCAGGGCAGACTTGGCCGATGCGGCATGGCTGATCGCAAGCCGGTTGAGCGCAATCGATGTCTGGCTCGACAGAACGAGCAGCCAGTCACGTGCAAAATGTTCAAGGCTGGAAAACAGTGCCTCGGCATCGAGCCTTTCACGTGCCAATGGCACGACACGCACTTTCGACGCCTGCCAGCGCACCATCGCCGTCAATAGGCCGTCACGGTCACCAAACCATTTATAGAGGCTTTCCTTCGAGCAATTGGCAGCACGCGCAATGCTCGCCGTCGTCAAGGCGCGGTCTCCGCCTTCAACAAGAAGACGCAGAGCCTGCTCCAGAACATTGCTCTGTCGCGGCGACAGAGCCTGCGGCACCTTGGCCTGCAAGTCATCCTTCTTGTCTGTCAACGCTGATCCTCCTTCTTGTACCGTACGGTACGGTTCCTATCCATAATCTCAGCGGACAAATGCGTCAAGAATGATTTTTATGCAATGTAATGAATTTTGGGCACAGCCTGATGCATTGTTGGACAGAAGGCGGCAGACCACATGAAGGCTCCGGCACAAGAACCAGTGTCACCTTTCCGCCGGAAAGACAGAACCGGCATCCTTCGCGGCAAAACAAGACGAAAACCCGCTGCGATTGTCCTCATCTCAATCTGCAGGGCAAAGACGGGCCCAGCCTTTCAAGCCCCTTGCGCGCCTTGCTGATCACAGATTGACCTGCGTGCCGATTTCCACCACACGTCCGGTCGGAATCTGGAAATATTCTGTCGCGTCGGCAGCCGTACTTGCCAAAAGGATGAACAGCTTGTCCTGCCACAAGGGCATGCCTGAATTATGCGAAGCCTTGAGTGAACGACGCGACAGGAAGAAGGAGGTAGTCATCGTATCGTAATCAAGGCCAAGCTTGCGGCAATAGATCAGCGCACGGGGGATATTGGGCTGCTGCATATAGCCGAAGGTCAGCGTCACCTGCATGAAGCGTTCATTGAACTGCATGATCCGCGCCCTGTCCTGAATCGGCACCCATGGTTTTGAGGCGGTCACGACCGTCAAAATGATGTTGCTCTGATGCAGCACCTTATAATGTTTCAGACTGTGCATCAGCGCCGTTGGCGCACATTTCGGATCACCTGTCAGAAATACTGCCATACCCGGCACAATGGTGGGCGGATGTTTCTGCATCTGGTCAACGATGAGATCAAGCGGCACTTCCGTCTTTCTGGTCTTGGCAAACAGCAGCCGCGAGCCACGTGTCCATGTCCACATCACCACCACCAGAATGGCCGCAACCAGGATCGACACCCACCCGCCCTCGTGCACCTTGAGAATATTGGCGCTGAAAAACATGATGTCGATCATCAGCATGCACAGGATGAAGGCGATGGCGCGCAGTCTTGGCCAGTTCCAGATCCGCAGCATGACGATGAACAGCAACGCCGTCGTCACCAGCATGTTGCCGGTAACGGCAATGCCATAAGCGGCAGCCAGATTGGTGGACTTCTGGAAGCCCAGCACGAAAATGACCACGATAATGCCGAGAAACAGATTGACCCGGGGCATATAGATCTGCCCGTGCAGCTTCTTGGACGTATGCTGGATCTCAAGTCGCGGCAGGATATTGAGCTGCACCGCCTGACGCGCCACGGAATAGGCGCCTGAAATGACGGCCTGACTGGCAATGATGGTTGCAGCCGTCGCAAGCAGGACCATGGGCAGCAATGCAAAATCCGGCAGCATCTGGAAAAACGGCAGTTCGGCCTTGCGCCCGTGCGACAGAATATAGGCCGCCTGCCCGAAGTAATTGAGCAAAAGGCAGGGAAACACGATCCCAAGCCATGCAAGCACGATGGGTCTGCGTCCGAAATGGCCGAGATCGGCATAGAGCGCTTCCGCCCCCGTCATGGCAAGAAACACCGCCCCGAAGGTCACGAAGGCAACAGCGGGACTAAGCATCATGAACTGCAGTGCATAATAGGGATTGAGTGCGACCAGCACGTTTGGATCATCGAAAATATGCCACAGGCCGGACAGCCCAAGCGCCAGAAACCACAGTGCCATGACCGGCCCGAAGACGGTCGCCACACGCGCCGTCCCCATGCGCTGGATGGAAAACAGCGTGACCAGAATGGTCACTGTCACCGGCACGACAAAAGGTTCAAGATGTGGCGTGACAATTTCAAACCCTTCAACCGCCGACAGAACCGAAATGGCAGGCGTGATGACGGCATCGCCAAAGAACAGGGCCGCGCCGAGAATGCCGGCCGCCAGCACCCAGCCTGCCCGCCGATGCACGACCGAACGCGCCAGCGCCATGAGGGACAGGATTCCCCCTTCGCCATTATTGTCGGCGCGCAGGACGAAGATCACATATTTGATGGTAACGACAAGCAAAAGCGCCCAGAAAATGAGCGACACCACCCCCAGCACGCCAATGCGCGAGACATGCCCGTCAATGGCCGAGGCATGCAGGGCCTCGCGGAAGGCATAGATCGGGCTGGTGCCGATATCGCCATAGACCACACCGAGGGCACCAAGCACGAGCGTGCGCATTTTTTCATTGTGCTGCGGCATCTCCGAAATTGGCATGTCATCATTCGTGCCATTATCCACCGCGCCAGTCTGGGGTGTTGCAGGCATGCCATTTTGAACGTCGCTCATTCAGGCACCTCGGAACGGATATGTCTATTCCTCGCAAGGGAACAGGGAGCGTATTTCTTATCATCCTGCACGCGCATTTTGATACGCGAATTTTGTTGGGACGCAGAAAACAATGTTTGCGGGAAGCAGCAATACTGCAACGACTTGCCGATACGCCCCATGATCACTCACCCAATCAGGACCCGACATCTGGCGTTTCAGTAACATGAAGCCCACGCGCCGACTGTCGTCATGACCAATATCGGGCGGGTTTCCCGTCCTCATCCCTGCAGGTTTCCTGTCTCCGGCAACAAACCGGACAAAGCTGAAATGGCAGGTCAGTGTCCCAGCGCCGCCCGGTAACGCGCAACAGTCGCCGGCATGCCATACATCAGGGCATCAGCCGTCAGCCCGTGCCCGATCGAGACTTCCAGCAGGTCCGGAATGGCCCTGACCAGCGCCGGCAGGTTGTCGACCGTCAGATCATGGCCGGCATTGACCCCAAGGCCCAGTTCGCGCGCCACGGCAGCCGCCCTGGAAAGACGAGCAAGCTCGCGTTCAGCCGCCTTTGGATCGTCATGGGTTGCACCATAAGGCCCGGTATAAAGCTCGATGCGATCGGCACCTGTCGCCTTGGCCTGTTCGTAGCCCAATGGATCAGGATCAGCAAAGAGCGACACACGCATGCCGGAGGCCTTGAGACGCGCCACGATCGGCGCCAGGAACGCCGTCTTGCCCGGAAAATCCCAGCCATGGTCGGATGTGGCCTGTGCTGGATCGTCGGGAACCAGCGTCACCTGTTCCGGCTGATGTTTTTCCACCAGGGCGAGAAAATCTTCGCTGGGAAAGCCTTCGATATTGAATTCGGCTTGCGGAAACTCGTCATCGATCAGCGCCCGCAGATCAGCCAGATCCGAAAAGCGTATATGCCGCTGATCCGGTCTTGGATGCACGGTCAGACCGGCAGCACCGGCGGCAAGGGCTGCGCGTCCAAGCCCGACGACACTTGGCCAGGGAAGATCGCGCCGGTTTCTGAGCAGGGCGACCGCATTGAGATTGACCGACAATTTTGCAGGCATGGAAGTGCTACTCCCCTGAATGGACCTGCTGCTTTATACATAGTCATAAGGAAATATGTGAGTGTTTTCACAGAATGGAGTATTATCCATCCCCAAAATCGTCGCCTGATCATGCATCTGCTGAAGCCCTTTTCGGCTTTGGCGTCATTCGACATTCGTAACAATCTGATGTTGCTCCGCTTCAGTCTGGGGGTCGCATGCGCAATGAAGATTTACCTGTCATCCGCCGCATCAGAACCGACCGTGATCATGTTTTTGCATTTGCCGTGGTTGGGCGACTGACAGAAAATGCCCTAATCAATTTGTGGGGGCTGCTTGAGGCAGCCTATGAGACCCATGACGAAATTGATCTTCTGATCCGCCTCACAAGCTATGAAGGGATAGACTGGACATCGGCCTTCTCGGAACGCATGTTTGAATTGCGCTCACGCTCCTTGCGCAAAGTGCGCCGCTATGCCGTTGTCGGCGGACCGCTCTGGATACAGGCAAGTATCGCGCTGATGAAGCCATTCCTCTCCATCGACATGCGCGCCTTCAGCACGGATGAAGAAGAAAAGGCATGGGAATGGCTGGATGCCCATCCACTGCAAGACTGATCATCTCACCACGGTCAGACGTTCTGCCGCGCGCGTGATCGCCGTATAGAGCCAGCGTTCGCGCGTATCGCGAAAGGCAAAGCTCTCGTCAAACAGCACGACCTCATCCCATTGCGAGCCTTGTGCCTTGTGTACGGTCAGTGCATAGCCATAATCAAAATCGTCATAGCGCTTTCTGGTCTGCCACGGGATCTCCGTTTCCGGATCCTCGAACTGCGCCTTGAGAAGCTTGATCTTGGCCACGCCGCGATCATCATCCTCTGGCGTCACCAACAGGTTGATACCGGGCTTTACCGTTTCCTTGGACGCAGTCATTACCTTCCACAGAGAGCCATTGAGCAGCCCCTTGGCCGGATCGTTGCGCAGACAGACCAGCTTGTCGCCCGCCTGCGGATAATCCGCCGTAAAGCCCTTGAGCTCCCTGAGCCGCTGGTTATAGCGCCGTCTGGTGCGGTTGGTGCCAACCAGCACCTGATCGGCCGACAGCACCATGTCCTGATTGACTTGCGACTTGCTGATCACCTTGGCCGCGCCAAAATCACCATATGCAAGTTCGCGTCCCTCGCGCACATCGAGCGCCATCCGGATGATCGGATTGTCCCGCGCCTGACGGTGAATTTCGGTCAAAAGAAAATCCGGCTCATGTTCGGTGAAAAAGCCGCCGCCGGAAATCGGCGGCAACTGCCCCGGATCACCAAGCACCAGAATGGGCGTGCCGAAACTCATCAGATCGCGCCCCAGCGCCTCATCCACCATCGAACATTCGTCCACGATGACAAGCGCCGCCTTGGCAACCGGGCTTTGGCGATTGAGCGAAAAGGTGGGAGCAATCGAGGTCTTGCCGGTTGTTTCGTCCTCGATTTCCTCCTCGCCGCGTGGGCGATAGATCAGCGAATGCAGCGTGCGGGCATTGGTCGCCCCCTTGGAGCGCAGCACCTGTGCCGCCTTGCCGGTGAAGGCGGCAAACTGCACATCACCATCGACATGTTCGGCAAAATGGCGCGCAAGCGTTGTCTTGCCAGTTCCGGCATAACCGAACAGCCTGAATATCGGACGGCGGCCTTCCTTCAGCCACTGCCCGACCGCCTTGAGTGCCTGATCCTGTTCCGGAGAAAATTGCATGAAACTGTCTGACAGGATTCGAAGAAGAAAAACAAGATCAAACCGTGATCAAATCGACAAGGCTGGCCCATCACTTCAGCATCGGCCACAAGCTTGTCACCAGAAGCACGCCCATCACCCGGTTGAACCATGCAAGCCGCAGCGGATCGGCAAGCCACTTGCGCAGCAATGTACCAAAGCCAGCCCAGCTTGAGACACAGGGCAGATTGACCAGCGCGAAAACGGTACTGACCAGAACCACGGCCAGATTGTGGTCTTCATGCGTGGCATAGGTTGCAAGCCCCGTCACCGCCATGACCCATGCCTTGGGGTTGACCCATTGAAACAGCGCAGCCTGCAGGAAGCTCAGAGGCCGGGAAGACGATCTTGCATCCCCGATTGAGCGCGCCGTTGCAATCTTCCAGGCGAGATGAAGCATATAGATGCCACCGGTAAATTTCAGCGCCACATAGATCGACGGCATGGCCGCCATCAAGGCACCGAGCCCGAAGCCGACCGCCATCAGCAGCGAAAAGAACCCTGCCCCAATGCCTAACATATGCGGAATGGTGCGGCGGAAGCCGAAATTCACGCCAGAGGCAAGCAGCATCAGATTGTTTGGCCCCGGCGTGATCGAGGTGACAAAGGCAAAGACGAACAGCGCAAGGAAGATTTCAAATGACATGACGGCCGACATAGCGCCTTTCATGACGCATGGGACAATACGAAATGCTCCATCCAGCGCATTTCAAGGCATGATTTTCCGCACTCTTTGCCGCAGACGGGCCTGTCGGCGATGGCGCGACAAAGAAAAACCGGCGCAGGCAACTGATGCGCCGGTTTTGATCGATCAGCCATAAGGCCTGATTACAGGCCATCAGGCCCGCGATTCATCGCGGCAAGGCCCGTGCGGCAGATTTCCACCAGACCAAGCGGACGCATGATGGCGATGAACTGGTCGATCTTGGACGACTTTCCAGTCAGTTCAAAGATGAAATGATCGACCGTCGCGTCCACCACCTTGGCCTTGAAGGCATCGGCCAGGCGCAGCATTTCCGCCCGCGCTTCGCCATGGCCTGCCACCTTGACCAGCGCCAGTTCACGTTCGATCGGGCGGTCATGGCCAAGTTCGACTGCGCGCTCGGAAAGATCAACCACACGATGCACCGGAACAATGCGCTCCAGCTGATGGCGGATCTGTTCCAGCACATGCTGCGTGCCGCGCGTGACAATGGTGATGCGCGACAGATGCTGTTCCTGTTCGGTTTCCGACACCGTCAGGCTTTCGATATTATAGCCGCGACCGGAAAACAGGCCGATCACGCGGGCAAGCACGCCCGGTTCATTATCCACCAGCACGGCAAGCGTGTGGCTTTCTGGTTGCTGCGTTTCGGCGGCGATGAAATAGGCCGAGCCGGAAGCAAGATTCTGAGCGTTCATGACAATTCCTCCGGATCAAACGAGCGAACGGCCCTTGGCATCGATGGCAGTGGCAACAGCCTCATCCGTCGCCTCATCAGGCAGAAGCATTTCATTATGCGCCTTGCCGGACGGGATCATCGGGAAGCAGTTGGTGAGATTGGCCACGTGGCAATCGAAAATGACCGGCTTCCTGACGTCAATCATTTCCTGAATGGCGTCGTCGAGATCGCCCGGCTTTTCACAACGAATGCCGTGTGCGCCATAGGCCTCGGCCAGCTTGACAAAATCCGGCATGGCTTCCGTATAGGAATGCGACAGGCGGTTGCCATGCAGCAATTGCTGCCACTGGCGTACCATGCCCATATACTGGTTGTTCAGGATGAAGACCTTGATCGGCGCATCATGCTGGATGGCAGACGACATTTCCTGAATGCACATCTGAACCGATGCATCACCGGCAATGTCGATGACCAGCGCATCCGGATGGGCAATCTGCACGCCAAGAGCTGCCGGCAGGCCATAGCCCATGGTGCCCAGGCCGCCAGAGGTCATCCAGCGGTTTGGCTGGTCAAAGCCGAAGAACTGCGCCGCCCACATCTGATGCTGGCCAACCTCGGTGGTGATATAGGTGTCGCGCCCCCGGGTCAGGGCGCAAAGACGTTCAATCGCATATTGCGGCATGATGACGTCCTTGTTTGGCGTATAGGCCAGCGACTTGCGCGCACGCCAGCGGTCGATCTGCGCCCACCAATCGGCCATGTCCTGTTTGGACGGCTTCCTTTCCGAAGCGCGGAACTGGCGTACCAGATCTTCCAGAACCTTGGCGACATCGCCAACGATCGGCACATCGACACGAACATTCTTGTTGATCGAGGATGGATCAATGTCGATGTGGATCTTCTTGGAGTGAGGCGAGAAGGCATCAAGACGGCCGGTGATGCGGTCATCAAAACGCGCGCCAATGCACAGCATGACATCGCAATCATGCATGGTCATATTGGCTTCATAGGTGCCGTGCATGCCGAGCATGCCAAGCCAGTTCCTGCCCGATGCCGGATAGGCGCCAAGGCCCATCAGGGTCGAGGTGATCGGGAAATTGCCAAGCTCAACCAGCTCGCGCAGCAGACGGGTTGCCGCAGGGCCGGAATTGATGACACCGCCGCCTGTATAGATGACCGGGCGCTTGGCATTGGCAAGCAGCCTGACCGCCTCGCTGATAGCCACAGCATCGCCATTGACCACCGGGCGATAGCTGGTGCGCGGGGTCTTTTCCGGCGGCGTATAGATGCCCTTGGCGAACTGGATGTCCTTTGGGATATCGACGACAACCGGACCGGGACGACCGGTCGAGGCAATATGGAAGGCCTCATGCAGAATGTGTGACAGCTCGTTCACATCCTTGACCAGCCAGTTGTACTTGGTGCAGGGGCGCGTAATGCCAACCGTATCACATTCCTGGAAGGCATCGGAACCAATCAGCGTGGTTGGAACCTGGCCGGAAATGCAGACCAGCGGAATGGAATCCATCAGCGCATCCTGCAGGGGCGTAACCGCATTGGTCGCCCCCGGACCAGACGTCACCAGCATGACGCCAACCTTGCCGGTCGAGCGTGCATAACCTTCGGCTGCATGGCCTGCACCCTGTTCATGACGAACCAGAATGTGCCGGATCTTGTCCTGCTGGAACAGTTCGTCATAAATCGGCAGAACGGCACCACCCGGATAGCCGAAAATATCTGTCACGCCCTGATCGATCAGAGCCTGGATAACCATTTCCGCGCCGGTCATTTCGCGTGGATTGCCCGCCTCCTGCGAAGCAGCAGCGGTTTTGTCCGCTTCCTGTTTTCCTGCTGTCATTGCTGTCTTCCCGTCTCGTCTCAAATCCCTGGACCATTCTGGATAATAAAAAAGGCCCCCGAGGGAGCCTGTCTTTCGCGCATGGGAGCTTTCGCCGGGTGGCTATACCACCCTGCCCATGCGCGGTCGTACCACAAGAATGATCTTCGTGTTCGTTTTCATGCGGCGGACACTAATCATGCAAAAAGGCCGCGTCAACGCAAAATTATACGACAATCGACATTTTCTGATGCCGAAATGACGCAGCCGATAATATTATTTCGTTTAAGCAAACGAAAATGCCGCGCAGGCCGCTTCACCTGAGGAAAAAGACAGCCAACTTGCGTCAAGCTGATTGCGGAACCATGTCGACTGGCGCTTGGCATATTGGCCTGTGGCAATCACCGAACGCTCGATTGCCTCCTCGCGTGTCATCCCGCCCTTCAGAAAAGCTTCGATCTCGCGCACGCCAATGGCTTTCATCGCAGGCAGTGAACGATCAAGCTCCAGGGCAAGCAGTGCTCGCACCTCATCCAGNCAGTGCTCGCACCTCATCCAGCGCGCCCTGTTCCCACATCTGGGCAAAGCGACAGGCAATGCGCTCACGCAGCCATGCGCGATCAGGCATCAGCACGATCTTGCGCGCGCTTATGTCATCAACCAGCGCCTGCCCGCGCGCTTGCTGCCATTCAAGCAGTGACCGGCCAGTGCCTTCGATCACTTCCAGCGCCCGCGTGATGCGCTGTGTGTCGGTCGGGCGCAGCGTGGCAGCCATATGCGCATCACGCCTGACAAGCTCGGCATAAAGCGCTTCCGTCCCCTCTTCCTGACCGCGCTTGCGCCAACAGTCGCGCACTTCCTCCGGCACCTCCGGCATATGCGACAGACCTCCCAGCAATGCACGGAAATAAAGCCCCGTGCCACCGACAAAGATTGGCACACGCCCCTGCAGGTCGAATCGCGTCAGAAGAGCAGCCACATCGGCAAACCATTTTCCGGTAGAATAGGAGGCAGATGGTGGCACATGACCATAAAGATGATGCTCGGCAGAGGCCAGATCAGCCTTGCCCGGACGCGCGGTCAGCAGATTGAGCACATCATAAACCTGCATCGAATCCGTATTGACGATGAAACCACCTGTCGATCGTGCCGCATGAATGGCAAGAGCCGACTTGCCGCTCGCCGTTGGCCCGGCTATCAGGATAGCATTCTTGACCGCATCCTTACTCATTGCAGGAAAAGCTTCCTCATGTCTGCACCAGCCTCACTCGTCGCTACATTGATCGCCAATCCGGCCAGCGCCGCGCTCGTTCCATCCCTGGGGATTAAAGCGTCAGAGGCCGTGAATGCAACCGGACTTTACTGGCTGGCCGATAATATTGCCTGTGATATTCCGCTCCCGACCGGCATGGATGCCGCCGAAGCCGAAGCAAACCTGCGCACAGCCATTGACGGCGAACCAGTGGATGTCGTCGTGCAGGAACAGGACAAAAGACGCAAGAAGATACTGATCGCCGACATGGATTCCACCATGATCGCACAGGAATGTATCGATGAGCTGGCCGAAGAAGCCGGTCTGCGCGAACATGTCGCTGCCATCACCGCGCGCGCCATGAATGGCGAGATCGCATTCGAGCCTGCGCTGCGCGAACGTGTCGCCCTGCTCAAGGGGCTGCCCCTCGATGTCATCGACAAGGTGATCGCAACCCGCATCACACTTACGCCCGGCGGACCGGAACTTGTACGCACCATGCGCAGGCATGGATTCCATACTGCTCTGGTCTCAGGCGGCTTTACCGCCTTCACGCGGCGCATTGCCGAGATGATCGGCTTCAATGAGGACCGCGCCAATATTCTGATCGATGACGGCACCCATCTGACCGGCACGGTTGCCGAACCGATCCTGGGCCGCGAGGCCAAGTTTGAAAAGCTGGTCGAGATTGCAAAACGGCTTGGCCTCACCCCGGCTGATGCCATTGCGGTTGGCGATGGCGCCAATGATCTCGGCATGCTGCAACTGGCAGGAACCGGCGTCGCTCTCCACGCCAAGCCGGCCGTCGCCGCACAGGCCAAGGTCAGGATCGACCACGGCGACCTGACCGCCCTTCTCTATCTTCAGGGCTATCGCAAATCGGATTTCGTGCTCTGAAATCTGCGCAACGACGCCTGAATCGCATTGTCAGCATTTCCTGCTATCTGATTCAAATTGCAAAAAACGGCCGCGCAAATGCGCGGCCGTTTTCAATTGTTCTCACGACTTTCCGGTCAGCATGGCCGATCAGTCAATACGGATTGTCACGAAGCGCAATTCCCCTGAACGGGAGGCTAGCATGACCAGCGCATTCTTGCGCCCCTCGCGACGCAAGGCTTCGATGCGCTTCCTGACATCTTCCGGCGTCTTCACCGCAACCGAGCCGACATCGACAATCACATCACCTGTTTCGATGCGTTTTTCGCCTGCAGCCGAGCCCGACGCGACATGCACAACCACAACGCCCGTCACATCATCGGCAATGCCATATTCGCTGCGCAGATCATCGCTCAGGGCTGCAAGCGACATGCCGAGAATTCTGGTTCCAGCCTTGCCCGGCTGTTCCTTGCCCGGCTTGTCCGGCCTTGCCTGATCGGGCTTCTCATCCTCGATCACTGCATCGCCTTCCTCTGCATCGGCATCGCTGTTGGCTGCCGTTTCATCCTCGGCAAGCAGGCCGAGTTTGACCTTCAGCGTCTTTTCTTCGCCATTGCGGATAACGACCAGTTCCGCTTCCGATCCAACCGGGCTTTCAGCCACAAGCCGCGGCAGGTCGCGGGCGCTGGCCACCTCATGCCCGTCAAAACGGATGACAACATCACCCGGTTCGATCGCCTTGTTATCGACGCCTGAACCCTCAATCAGCCCGGCAACCAGCGCGCCCTTCGCCTCCTTGAGACCAAAGGTCTGGGCAACATCCTCCGTCACCGGCTGGATGCGCACGCCAAGCCAGCCGCGGCGGACCACACCAAATTCCTTCAGCTGATCAAGTACATTGACCGCCATTTCCGCCGGAATGGCAAAACCGATGCCGATCGAACCACCGGAAGGCGAAATGATCGCCGTATTGATGCCGATCACCTTGCCATCCATGTCAAACAGCGGGCCACCGGAATTGCCGCGGTTGATGGCGGCATCCGTCTGGATGAAATTGTCATAAGGGCCGGAATTGATGTCGCGCTTGCGTGCGGAGACAATGCCCGCCGTCACCGTGCCGCCAAGCCCGAACGGATTGCCAATGGCCAGTACCCAGTCGCCAATGCGCACCTGATCGGAATTGCCGAACGCAACAGCCTTGAGCTTGTGCTTTTTCGGATCAACCCGCAGCAGCGCCAGATCCGTCTTGGTATCCTTGCCAACCAGCTCCGCCTTCAGCTTGGCGCCATCATTGAAGTTGACCATAATCTCGTCCGCATCGGCAATGACGTGATTATTGGTGGCAATCAGCCCCTTTTCGGCATCGATGACAAAACCGGACCCCAGGGACTGCACCTTCTGGCTGCCATTGTCGCCACCACCCTTATTGTTGAAAAAATCCTTGAACAGATCCTGAAAGGGCGAGCCTTCCGGCACCTTTGGCGTCGGCACCGGACTGTCCGAATCATTGATCGTGTCGTCTTCAACCGTCTGGGTGGTGGAAATATTCACCACCGAATCAAGCAGCCCCTCGGCGATGTCGGCCACCGATGCGGGCCCGCGACGTGCCGGGGCTTGCGGGGCAATCTGCGCCGGCATTTGCGGCGAGACCTTCGCCGTTTCCTGCGCAAATACCGGCTCGCCAAGCGCGGTCGCGCTCATGGCCAGCGTTGCAAACAGGGTACGCACCACACCAGTCCTTGTGCCCCCCATCCTTGCTGCTTTCGCCATCAAGCCCACTCCATTCCTGATAACTGTTTCAATATTTGCCAATAATGCCTGACAATATGTGTCTTGAATTAAGGCCGGTTTACGACCGGCCCAGGAAGCAGCAGAAATATTGCCAGAGGATTATCCTCTGGCAATCCATACAATTGCGACACCGATCGCAAGGGCGGCAACGCCGGCAAGCCGCAAAGCGTTTTCCGGCATTTCGCTTGCCTCACGCGCAAGCTTCTTTGCCACGGCAGGAAAGCCGCCATAAAAGAGCCCCTCAAAGACGAAGAGCAATCCTACGGCGGCGAGAAAATCGCTCATGGCGTCTGATCCCGCCTATTTCTCCGGTTCTGCAAGCTTGCCGCCTGCATCACGGAAGAATTTGAAGAACTCGGAATCCGGCGAAAGCACCAGCGTCGTCTCCGGCGATTTCAGGGCCTCGCGATAGGCGGCCATGGAGCGATAGAAGGCAAAGAACCCCGGATCCTTCGCAGCTGCCTCGGCAAAGATGGCACTGCGTTCAGCCTCGCCCTCACCGCGCAGGATTTCCGACTCCTTGCGCGCTTCGGCCATGGTTTCAACAACCTGACGATCGGCAATGGCGCGGATGCGCTGGGCCGCTTCACGGCCGCGCGCACGCAGGCGCTCCGCCTCTGCCAGACGTTCAGCCTTCATGCGGTCATAGGTCTGCTGCGACACTTCGGTCGTCAGATCGGTACGGCGGATGCGCACATCAACGATGGTCAAGCCAAGCGAGGTCGCATCGGCGCGCAGCTGGTCACGCACCTCGCGCATCATTTCACCGCGTCCTTCCGATAGGGCTGCCTCAAAGCCGCGCTGGCCATAGACGCTACGCAATGCCGCATCAAGACGCGTGCGCAGGCGCTGTTCAGCCAGCGGAATGCTGCCCGAGACAGCCTCACGGAACTTGCGCGCATCGGTGATGCGATAGACGAGGAAAGCATCCACATCATAGAACTTGCCGCCCGAAACCTGGACACGGATATCGTCCAGATCAAAGCGCAACAGGCGGTCATCGATCATCTGCACCGTATCGGCATCAAAGAAGCCGAATGGCAGCTTGAAATAGATGCCCGGTTTGGTTTTCACGTCAACAATCTGGCCAAAGCGCAGCACAATGGCCTGCTGGCGTTCGTTCACGATGAAAACCGAGGCATAGAGAAGAATGCCGATAACCGCGATAATACCGACGATGAACGGGAATCTGTTTGATGACATGGTCAGTTGCCTCCCGTTGTCTTGGTTTCGGCCGCATCATTCTGTTTTTGACGCATCAGCTCATTCAACGGAAGATAGGGCACGACTTCCTTGCCTCCTTCAATGACCACCTTCTTGGAGCTCTTCAGCACGTCTTCCATGGTCTCGAGGAACAGACGGTTGCGCGTGACTTCAGGTGCCTTCTGATATTCCTTGAGCACAGAGGAGAAGCGCTGCGCCTCACCCTGGGCTTCCTGCACGACGCGGTTCTTGTAGGCGGCCGCCTCTTCGCGCAGCTGTGCCGCCTCACCGCGGGCCTGACCGAGTCTCTGGTTGGAATACTGGTTGGCTTCCTCGACGAAACGGTCTTCATCCTGCTCGGCGCGCTGCACTTCATCAAAGGCATCGGCCACTTCGCGCGGCGGCGAGGCATCCTCGATCGACACGGCATTGATCTGGATACCGGCATGATAGGAATCGAGCGTCTGCTGCATGATGTTGCGCACATCCTGCGCAATGGCCGCACGATTGTCGCGGAACACATCCTGCGCCGGACGACGGCCTACAATTTCACGCATGGCGCTTTCGGCCACCTGCTGCACCATGCCGTCCGGGTTGTCGACATTGAACAGATAGGCTTTTGGATCGGAAATACGGTAAAGCACCGAGAACTGCACATTGACAATGTTCTGGTCGCCCGTCAGCATCAGCCCTTGCGTGGCATTGCGTGTACCCTGACCGCCAATATTGATCTGCTTTTCCGCGATCTGCGCCTTTTCATAGGTTTCGATCGGCCAGAGATGGAAATGCAGACCCGGTTCGGAAACTTCCGCTTTCGGCTTGCCAAAGCGCATTTCAACCGCAAGCTCATCCGGCTGGACGGTATAGATCGACTGGAACAGCCAGAAACCAACCAGTGCCGCACCAATCAGGAAAATGACCGGCTTGTTGCTGCCGCCCACACCCGGGCCTCCCGGCAGCACCTGCTTCAGACGATCCTGACCTTTGCGCAAGATATCTTCCAGATCAGGTGGTGTATTGGGTCCGCCGCCGCGCGGCCTCTTTGGACCCTGCCCCCAGGGACCGCCATTGTTGTTGTCGCCACCACCGCCCCAAGGGCCGCCGCCATTCTGATTGCTCCAGGGCATTCTTACCTCTCGCTCGGAAACGGAAGTGCTGAATGCAAGCTCCCGTTTTCAAATAATCTTTTCGTTTTATAGGTATCGCGACACCAGGTTTCAACGCAATGCCTATAAAAATCGCCTGAAATGCTTAAGAAACCCGTCGATCATGGATCTCGAAACGTGTCGGGTGGCTGTCCTTTTCACCCATCGGCACCTCTTCATGCGAAACCATCTGCCATTCATCCGCTGCAAGTTCGGGGAAATACGTGTCGCCATCAATATGCGCCAGCACCCGTGTCAGATAAACCCGGTCGGTGAAAGGCAGCGCCTGCGCATATATATTGCCGCCACCGATAATGCAGACTTCATCAACGCCCAGTTCTGCCACAAGACTTTGGCCACGTTCCACCGCTGCCTGAAGAGAGGTGAAGACTTCAGCGCCTTCCGCCCTGAAGCCGGCATCCCGCGTCACGACCAGATTGGGACGTCCCGGCAGGGGCCTGCCAATCGACTCCCACGTCTTGCGCCCCATGATGACAGGCTTGCCAAGGGTAAGCGCCTTGAACCGCCTGAGGTCGCTCGAAAGCCGCCACGGCATGTCATTGTCCCGCCCGATGACACCATTCTGCGACACGGCAACCACGGCCGTAATCCTGGCCCTGCTGCTCATACCGCCACCGGCGCCTTGATATGCGGGTCGGCTTCATAGCCTTCCAGTCTGAAATCCTCGAAGCGGAAGGCAAACAGATCCTTCACATCCGGATTGACATGCATGACCGGCAGAGGCTTGGGCGTGCGGGTAAGTTGCAACCGCGCCTGCTCGAAATGGTTGGAATAGATATGCGCATCGCCAAATGTGTGGATGAATTCGCCGGGCTTGAGGCCGACAACCTGTGCAATCATCATCGTCAGCAGCGCGTAAGACGCGATATTGAACGGCACACCCAGGAAAATATCCGCCGAACGCTGATAGAGCTGGCAGGACAGCTTGCCATTGGCGACATAGAACTGGAACAGGCAGTGACAGGGTGGCAGCGCCATCTCATCGACCAGCGCCGGATTCCAGGCCGAAACAATCAGGCGGCGCGATTCCGGATTGCCATGCAGCATTTTCAGAAGATTGCTGATCTGGTCGATATGACGGCCATCGGGCGCAGGCCATGAGCGCCACTGATAGCCATAGACCGGGCCAAGGTCGCCCTTCTCATCGGCCCATTCATCCCAGATCGAAACACCATTTTCCTTCAGATAGGCAATATTGGTATCCCCCTTCAGGAACCATAGCAGCTCATAAATGATCGAACGCAGATGCAGCTTCTTGGTGGTAAGAACCGGAAAGCCCTCCTCCAGATTGAAACGCATCTGATAGCCGAAGACCGAACGCGTGCCCGTACCCGTACGGTCAGCGCGATCGACACCATTGTCGAGCACATGTTGAAGCAGATCGAGATAGGCGCGCATGAAATTGATTCCAGAATCGATTCGTCAGCCGTAGTATAGGCAAAAAACCCCGGCGGCGCGCACCGGGGTTTGCAACTCTGGCCTATTGCCATCAAACCTGGAACAATCCGGATTTTTACGGAACCGCCGGATTGCTCCGACATATTGTTTTCAGAGATCGCCCAGCTTTCCGAGCTGCTTGGCCACCAGATAATAAAAAGTGACACGCTGCTTGTTGCGGTCGCCCTTCATGACCTCAGCCACATGATTGACCACTTCCTCGGCCTTGGCCGCATCCGTGACGCCGAGCTTCTTTCCAACCCAGCTTTCGCGCACACGCTTGAGCTCCTCCGGATCGGTAGCAGAAACCAGTGAGGAATCGCGATTGCGCAAGGCAATGCCAAGATGCTTTACAATCTTTTCAACCACAGCCTCGTCAGCGGCAGCATCGTAACGGCGGACATCCGCGAGATAATCACTCATAAATCCTGTCTCCCTACCTACAGGGGAACCTAGCCCCGATCAGATCGCACGGAGTTTGACCCAGGTCATTATGCCAGCCCAAACCCGGTATTGTTCAAGGATTGACCAGCATTGACTGGCTGTCAATGAGAAATGAAGCGGCCGGCAGCGCCGGCAGAGCTTGTTCCCGGCATTTGTTGCAATGCGTGAAAATCATGCCTTTTGCCCTCTTCCATTCGCCGTCAACGCCACCTATATAAGACGCGCTGGCTCATGCCAGCTATGGCAATAAATGGACGATGTAATAAACCCATTGGACCCGGGGGCGGTACCCGGCGCCTCCACCAGAATACAGGGCCAGCGGAAAGGCGTTGTAGCTGTCTTGTGGCGGGGGCGAAACAGGATCGACAAGGGTGTAAAGATCGCTCTTTTGCCCGGCATTGTACCACCGTTATCGGGCTAACTTAATAGTTGCAAACGACAACTATGCGGAAGCTCGTCTCGCCGCTTAATGCGGTGCGAAAGCTTCAAATCAAGTCCTTGAGGTTCGCACTTTAAGGCGGGGTTCGGAGGTACCTGGCAACAGAAACCTCCACTTTTGTCTGCGTTTCTTCCCTTGAGATCGGAAAAACCCTCTTCCAAAGCCGGTCCGGTTGTGCTCATCTGCGGCCGCGACAGCACGCTGGCAATTGATGAATCTTCTTGAAATTTCTCATAGAAAACTTGACATCCCCCCTCGAATCCGTGGGATAAGAAACGCATGGCACAGGATCTCATCCGTTACGACATTCTCGCTCAGGAAGCCCTACGCGGCGTCATTCGCAAGGTTCTTGCGGAGGTGGCCAAGGCTGGTTTGCCGGGCAACCATCATTTCTTCATCACGTTCCTCACTGGAGCGCCTGGAGTGCGCATTTCGCCGCGCCTCAGAGAGAAATATCCCGAGCAGATGACCATTGTCCTGCAGCATCAGTTTTGGGACATGGTGGTCACGGATCAGATGTTTGAAGTGGGGCTGTCCTTTGGCGATATTCCGGAACGGCTGACCATACCTTTTGCCGCCATTCGCGGTTTCTATGATCCATCGGTCAATTTCGAACTGGAATTCGACGTTGCCATCATCCAGCCGGAAGGCGACAATGATGAAGGCAAGGGCGAGGCAATGATCGATCCTGCACCCATACAGCCCCTTGAAAAGCCGGCCAAACCTACCACAAAGTCGCACAATGCAGCCGAGACGGCTGATGGCAATGACAAGAAGCCTGCCGGAGAAAAGACGGGAGAAGCAGCGTCCAAGCCTTCGGCCGATGTCGTTTCGCTTGATGCCTTCCGCAAGAAATGATTGTCAGCTGACTGGCCGTTGCAATCCCCCCCCGGGGCCGGGAGTGATTCCGCCTCTTCATGAGAGATCCGGCTGTTCGCCGATCAATGCAGTGGCCATTGCGCTCTTCAGGCCGAACCAGGCGCAGTGGCCGCAATCGGATCATCAGGAAACCCGCGTGCTGGTGAATTTCCTGATAGCGCATTTCGTTTGATGCTGTTTTAATGGAAAACTCTTCTGGCGCCTCAAATCTTGCCAGCAGAAACATAACTTGTCACGAGACAGATGAATGTGCCGGTGCGGGGCTTGCCTTGTCCGGCGCGTCGCGTTTACTGCGGGGATAGTCATGATCAGATTGATCGCTCAGCTTATCTTGTGGTTCAGCGGACTTGTTGCCGCTTTCTTTGTCGCAAGGGACGCGCCCAATTTCCCTCTCATGCAGATGACCTTTGGCCTTTTGCTGCTGGCGCTCGTCTCGGTCGCGATCTGGTGGTTTACCAATCCGAAAGAGCCGAAGAAATGAGCGAAATCATCAATCTGCGCCAGTTCAGAAAGCGAAAGGCGCGCGACGCCAAAGAAAGGCAGGCTGAGCAGAACCGTATCCTGTTCGGCCGTACCAGAGCCGAGAAGGAACTGGCCAGCAGAGAGGCAGAAAAGGCCGAGCGCTTTCTCGAGCGCAACCGGCTGGAGCGCCCAGCCCCATCAGACGACACGCGCGAGTAAGACCAATGCGCAAACACTCCGTCAGCATTCGCGGCCATGCCACCAGCTACACACTGGAAGATCCGTTTTTTGCGATCATTGAGGAAATCGCGGCAAAGCGCGGCATTTCGGTGGCTGCCCTCGTGGCGGAAGTCGACGCCAGACGTGAGCGCCAGACCAATCTTTCATCGGCACTGCGTCTGCATGTTCTGGAATATCTGAAAGCGCAGATTCCGCAATAATCAGGGCTGAATGGATGGGCTTTTGCCTGTGTCTTGCGGCGCCCGATCAGGCGGCGCTCCCCTTTCCAGACCCTTCAGGAAATCATCAAGACCTTCCACTGGCCCCAGTCCTTGTCCATGTGACATCTGCTCCGCACGTCTTTTCTCTTGTGCGGCCAACTCTGCCCTGCGACGGTTTTCTTCTTCGATCCGCGCCCGTTCGCGCGCTTCTTCCTGCGCTTTCAGAAGCCCCAGCTGACGGCGCAGCGCCTGTTTTTCCATCAGGGCGGCTTGCATGGCCTCAACGCGATCCTGTTCGCGTTCCAGTGCACGTTGTGTCAGGAACTGCGTCAGCGGCTGGCGGTCAAGGCGAATCCGCGGCGCATCATAATTGCCGTCCAGTTCAAAATGGATTTCCGGCAAAAGCCCTGCTTCCCTGTCCGTCGCATGGATGAAGGCCAGGGTCCCGCTGCCGCCAAGCGCAAGCGTGACAAGATCAAGCTGCACCTCTCCTTTCAGTACTGCCCTGGCCGTGGCCAGATCAAGCGGTGCGATGCGCACCTTGCCACCGGCAATCGCTGCATCCAGATGCACATTGCCAAGTGCCAGATGGCCAGGCCCTGTTGCCTCTTCGGCAATCACGGCAAACCTTCTGCTATCGAGCGTCTCTCCATTCGGCTTCTGGTCAACTGCAAGATCCGTCGCCTGCAGCATGCGCGGCAAAGCATTTTCGTCAAAGCCGTGAATGGTAAAATTCTCGATATCAATGGATGCCGCACCCGCGAGCGAACCAATCAGCGCCGTCACATTCTCGCCCGACCCCGTCACCGACATTTCGGCCTTCACAATGCCGCTCAGCGGCGTTTTTCCGTCAGGACGGTAAAACCCGGAAAGCGGAGCGCCAGCCCATTTGAGCTCACCTGAAAGCATTGCCTGCGTCGCAGCACTTTCCAGCGACACCATGCCGGTCAGAAAACCGCCGCTCCAGTTGCCCGCAAGCTCGGAAAGCCGCAGCCTGCTTGCACCTTTCTCGATCCGCGCCGAAAAATCGCGCATTTCACCAAAGCTTGCCATGAAGGCGGTCCCAGCATTCACGCGCAGGTCGAACAGCAGCGGGAATGTCGGATGGGCGGCAAATTTTTTGTGCGGCCAGACGGACTTCGCCGTGGGTGCGACAGGCTCAATCGCATCATGCCCCAGCATGATCGCGGCCAGGCTTTCCAGATCGATGCTTTCGAGGCCGACCTCGCCCTTGATCTGCGGCAGGCCATTATCGGAAAGATTGGCTTCAATGCGTGCCTTGAGCTCTTCCTCACCCAGCCTGCCGGCAAGATTGGGCAGGCGCACAATTCCCTTGGCGAACTGGAAGTCGCTGGCAAGATCAACGCGCAATCCCTCGCCAAAGCCCGGCAGCGCATAGCCGGCCGTGGCAATGAAGGGCTGCAGGTCAGCCGCCTTGAGCTGCCCCTTGCCGCTTGCGGCAATGTCATTGCCGACCATGGAGATCACACCATCAAAGGAAGCCGTGCCATCCGGCGCCGTGAGCATCAGCGATGTGCGCATGCCAGCACTTGGCGTGCCCTGCATCGTCAGATCGGCCGACAGATCCCCAACCAGCCCCAGCGGCAGGGTGGGCAATCCGATCAGCGCCAGAACGGCTTCGCCATGTGGCGATGATGCCGTACCATTGAGCTGCATCTGCAGCGGCTCGCCTTCCCTGTCGCCGCCGCTTGCCGTGCCGGCAAGATCAAGCTTCATGCCGCCTGCCTTGCCGCTCAGGCTGAAGGAAATTTCGTCATGTGCAGGCGGCGTTTGCGTCTTCAAGTCCAGCGTGCGCGCGGCTTTGCCATTGCTGGTTGCCGGCTTTGCCACCACAGCATCGGCTTGTCCTGCCGCCGGAGCCGCCTGCGCTGCATTGGCAATGATGTTGAGTTCTGTCTGCTCGAACAGGCCGGCAAAATTGCTGGTGCGCATGGACAGACCATGCAGCAGCGGCACCTGCGGATAGTGGTTGGCAAGCATTGTCAGGAATGGCGCAAGATCGCTTGAAAGAATGGTGGCGTCGAGCGACCCTGAAGGAGCACTGGCCGAAAGGTCGTAGGTACCGGTTGCCGTCACGGTCGTGCCGGCCACATCGGCAATCATGAAACGGTCAAAATCAAACCGGCCGTCATGCAGGCGAAATGCGATATCGACACTGCCTGCCTCCATATCATCAAACCGCACCGGACCCGCCTTGAAGGCGACCGAGACAAGCTGGCCATTGAGCCAGCCAATGCCATCTTCCTGGAAGAAAAAGCCGGCAAGCGCCTGAATTGATTCGCTTTCCACCGACTCGCCATGCAGCCTGAGATCAATGGTCGGCGCAGAGACACCATTGTCCTGCCGCACGAAGGAACCCTTGATCGTCGTCTGCCCAAGCCCGATTTCCAGATCATCGATCCGCTGCACATTGTCGCGCAGATCAACCTTGCCGGAAAATCCGGCTGCGGTGAGCTTGCGCATGGCCTCTCCCACTGCCTTCTCATTGAGCCATGAGGCAAGGCCTGCCGGCTGGCGCGAGGCAACCAGCAGATCGCCCGAAAAGCCAAAGGCATTGCCGACCGTCAACAGGCCAGCCGCCTCGATCTTTGTCCGCCCCGGCAGGTCGGCGGCAAATTGCTGGATGTTCCAGCCATTTTCAGCCGGTTCTGCCTTGATGGTCACCGCGCGGATGGTCGTATCACCGGCGACAATGGCAGGCAGACGCAGATCGATATTGCCTGGAATGGAGATGATCGGCAGCTGCTCCAGCACGCGCCGCCAGTTGGCGATACGGTTTGGCTGTGCCACATCGGCCGTGGGCTGCGTGCCATCGGCCGCATTGCCTAGACCAAGGAAGAGTTGCTGCCCATCGGCGCTGATCTCAAAACGTGGGGCCGTGCCATAATCAATGAAGGCCTTGCCATTGACGACATAGGGATTGTCGGCAGGCCCCTGTTCCATGCGGAACTCGCTGGCGTCAAAACGCTGTCTGTCGGCGCTGAACTTGCCGGTCAGGCGCAGATCGCTGAAAAAGGGCTTGTCGCTGCTTGTCCTGGTACTGTTTTGGGCATTGTTCCTGACATTCTGCGCCTGTCCAAGCATATCGACCGAACGCAGGGCAAAATTGCCGGCATAGGTAAGCCGCCCATCCTGGATCTGCATATCGCCATCCATGTCAAGACTGGCCGGCATCCCCTCCGGTGACACACGCAGGCGAAGGCGCATGCTGCCATCCGGCTTGGCCTCGCCGCTTGTCATGTCCACGGCCAGCTGATGGCCTTCCAGATCAAGATGGCCATTGGCCGTCCACGGGCCGGCAAGACTGGTGGCGGAAAGCACGGCATTGACATCCCGCGCCACCAGCCTGCGTCCATTGGCCTCGTCGGCCAGCGTGATCGTGCCATTGCTGATATCGAGCCGCTCGACCTTGATATGCATCGGATCAACCGGCGTGGACGGACGCAGGGCCCAGTCCACTCGCCCGGCCTTGTCGAGCGTGATGGTGACATTTGGGCGTTCCACCCGCATATCGAAAATCAGCACCTGCCCGCGCAGGAACGGCAGAAGTTCGGCATCCATGGAAAAACGCTCGACCGTCATGGCCGCAGGCGCGCCCTCCTCCCCGATGCGCACATCGGAGAATGTCACCGAAGGAAATGGCAGAAGACGCGCGCGCACATCACCCGCCACCCGCACCGGACGGCCGAGGATCACCCCTGCCTCGCGCTCGAAATCAGCCCGGTATCCGCTCCAGTCAACCAATGGAGGAACGACAAGGGCCGCTGTCAAAAGCAGCACCAGAAAACCGCCAATTATGACGAATATACGCGCCAAACTCTACTCCGGATTGCTCAGCCAATGCGCCGTTGCAAGACAGGACTGCCTGAATCACGGCATTCTCATCACCGCAACATAATGATATTGATCGGGCGACAACAAGGCAAAAGACAAAAGCCAGCCCCGAAACGGACCGGTCCTGAATCATTTTGCAAGAAACTTGCCGCAAACCCCTGTTTCGATTCCGGAAAACCTGCCTCCCATTCCTGCCGCATCATGCGCTTGGCAGTGCAAGCCCGGCAAGATCCAGCCCCAGAAAAACGGCAAGCCCGCGCACGACAAGATTATGGTCTTCCCGCTGCGGCAGACCGGAAACCACCACCGCGCCAATGGCGCCAATCCCCGCCACCCGGATCGGAAAGCCGCCGCCCGCCAGCGCATAATCCTCGACATTGAGCCCGCGATGGGGCGCAAACATGGAGTCGTCCCGGTTATGCTGCAGCACCAGCCGATAGGTCGCGGCATGAAAACGCCGCACCACATTGAACTTGCGGCGGATCCATTCATGATTGTCTGCGCTTGTCCCGGCGGTTGCCGCAAAGAACAGCCGCCTGTCCCACAGCGATATATCGATTGCCACGCCGAGTTTTTCCTCAAGGGCAATGTTGCGGATCAGGCTGCCAAGCTCAAAAGCGGTGTTTTCATCAAAGCGCGTAAAGGTAAGCGCCTCCTCCTGCCGGATGATATGCTCAATCTGATGCCGTATTTCCTCACCTTTCGCCATGGCATTTCCTTCCCTGATTCTGTGGCAGCTGTTACCCTTTATACAGGGACTTTATGGATGGCACATGCGTCATCGACTTGATTGCTGACCGATTAGTGTTTAGTTGAACCGCATGGCTCAGCATTTTGACGATAACGCGCTCCTCGACGCAGACAGCATCCCCGAATTTGTGGAAACCGCCGTATTCAAACGCGATGTGTTTTCCGAAACGCGGGCGGGTTATTTCGTGGGCGAGCCGGAAAAGCGCATCATCCGCCGCGTGGTAAGTGCTGCGCCATGGTGGTCGAAACCATTGGCATGGATTCTGGCGCGGCGGGAAATTCGCGGCCTGAAAAAGCTGCGCGGCCTTGAAGGCGTGCCGCAGCTGATCGCCACCGACCGCCATGGGCTTTATCGTTCCTGGACGGAAGGAACCCCCCTGCATCTTGCCCGCCCCACCGATCCACAATGGTATCGCAGCGCCCACCACATCCTGCGCAATCTGCGCCGGCTCGGCATCACCCATAATGATCTCGCCAAGCCGCAGAACTGGCTGATGACCCCGGAAGGCAATGCAGCCATCATCGATTTTCAGCTTGCCAGCGTTCACCGCCGCCGCGGCATGCTCTATCGCTTCATGGCCTATGAGGATTTCCGCCATCTGATCAAACAGAAGCGTTCCTTTGCCAGCCATCTGCTGACACCAACGGAAAGGCGCATTGTCGCGCGCCGCTCATTGCCGTCGCGCATCTGGCTGGCCACAGGCAAGAAGGTCTATAATTTCATTACCCGGGGCATTTTCAGCTGGTCTGATGGCGAGGGCACGGGCGACCGCATCGATAATGAAGGTCCGGCCATCATCGCCGCCCTGAAATCCGATCCGCTGGTCAGCGATGTTGCGCTTACCCTTTATTCGCTGCCCGCAAAGGGCGTTGGCATCTATGCCTTTGTCGAGACCAGCGATCCCGACGAAAAGCGCTTGCGCGCACGGCTGAAAAGCCAGAAAGTCGAACTGATACAACCGGTCAGCAAATTGCCCCGCCGTGAGGATGGCACGATCCGCGACGACATTCTGCGTCTGCTCGCCATGAACCAGATGACGGAACTGGATGCTCTCTTGCAGCGCGAACCGGAAATGCGTGAGATGGTTCAGACACTTGCCGCCAACAGGCGCAATTTCACCGATCGCCGCATCACGCAGCTGGAACATTGATAACAGCCGGTTCAGGCGGATTATTTCCACGCCCTGACTGGTCTTTCGCTAACGAATCACTACATTCGGGGCACGATGTCCGATTTCTCTGACGATATGCCGTTTTTCGGCGATGACGAACCGCCCGCCCGCCCGCATCGGCCACAGGGTAGCGGCCCTGCAGGTGGCCTTGCAGCCCGCGCCATGGCCGCGCGCAACCAGCAGCGCGGCGAGCCTGATTATCTGAAAGGGCTGAATCCCGAACAGCGTCAGGCCGTGCTGACCACGGAAGGCCCGGTTCTGGTACTGGCTGGCGCAGGCACCGGCAAGACACGCGTTCTGACGGCGCGCATTGCCCATATTCTCTCCACCGGCCTTGCCCTGCCCAGCCAGATTCTGGCCGTGACCTTTACCAACAAGGCCGCGCGCGAAATGAAAGAGCGCATCGGCCATATGGTGGGCGGCGCTGTCGAAGGCATGCCATGGCTTGGCACCTTCCACTCGATCGGGGTGAAACTTCTGCGCCGTCATGCCGAACTGGTGAACCTCACCTCGGATTTCACCATTCTGGATACGGATGATGTCATCCGCCTCATCAAGCAGCTGATCCAGTCCGAAGGTCTGGACGACAAGCGCTGGCCGGCACGCACCTTCGCCAACATGATCGACGGCTGGAAGAACAAGGGTTTTGGCCCGGCCGATATTCCGGAAGGCGACGCGCGCTCCTTTGGCAATGGCAAGGGACGCGAGCTTTATCAGGCCTATCAGGACCGTCTGCGCACGCTCAATGCCTGCGATTTCGGCGATCTGCTGTTGCACCCCATCCGCATTTTCCGCACGCACCCGGACATTTTGCGCGAATATCACACCCGATTCCGCTACATCATGGTGGACGAATATCAGGACACCAATACGGCGCAATATTTGTGGCTGCGTCTGCTGGCCCAGCGCCCGCAGCCCAGAAACGCCAGCCCAACAGTTGGCGCCACCGGCGCAAACAGCGTGAGCGAAAACAGACCAGCACAGGTAAATCTGTGCTGTGTCGGCGATGATGACCAGTCGATCTATGGCTGGCGTGGTGCGGAAGTTGATAACATCCTGCGTTTTGACAAGGATTTTCCCGGCGCGACCATCATCAAGCTTGAGCGCAATTATCGTTCGACCGCGCATATTCTGGGCACGGCCGCGCATCTGATCGCGCATAATGAGGGCCGGCTTGGCAAGACGCTGTTTACCGATGCGCCCAACCCGGATGATCCGCGCGTGCTGATCCACGCCGCCTGGGATTCCGAAGAAGAGGCCCGCGCTGTCGGCGAGGCGATCGAGCAGGCCCAGCGCAAGGGCCACAAGCTCAATGACATGGCGATCCTCGTGCGTGCATCGTTCCAGATGCGTGAGTTTGAAGACCGCTTTGTCACGCTTGGCCTCAATTACCGCGTCATTGGCGGCCCACGCTTCTATGAACGGCTCGAAATCCGTGATGCCATGGCCTATTTGCGCGTGGTGGCGCAGCCGGCCGACGATCTGGCGCTGGAGCGTATCATCAACACGCCAAAGCGTGGCCTTGGTGAAGCAGCCATCCGGCAGGTGCATGACCATGCCCGCGCCCGCGGCATTTCAATGTTCGAGGCCGCCTGCGAACTGGTGGAAACGGAAGAGCTGAAGCCCAAGCCGCGTTCGGCCTTGCGTGAGGTGGTCACCAATTTCCGTCGCTGGCAGTCCCTGCTCGACAATACACCGCATACCGAACTGGCCGAAATCATTCTCGATGAATCCGGCTATACCGCCATGTGGCAGAACGACAAGAGCGCGGAAGCACCGGGACGGCTGGAAAACCTCAAGGAACTCATCCGTTCCATGGAAGATTATGAAAGCCTGCGCGGTTTCCTTGAACATGTCGCTCTGGTGATGGATGCCGAGCAGAATGAGGATCTCGATGCCGTCAACATCATGACGCTGCATTCGGCCAAGGGGCTGGAATTCGAGACCGTCTTCCTGCCTGGCTGGGAAGAAGGCCTGTTTCCGCATCAGCGCGCGCTGGATGAAGGCGGACGGGCGGGGCTGGAGGAAGAACGCCGCCTGGCCTATGTCGGCGTGACGCGCGCGAAGAAAAACCTGCATATCTGGTTTGTGTCGAACAGGCGCATCCACGGCATGTGGCAATCGACCATTCCGTCGCGCTTCCTGGATGAATTACCGGAAGATCATGTCGAGATTGCCGAGATGGAAGGCAATTATGGCGGCTATGGCAATGCCTATGGTCAGTCGCGCTTTGACAAGGTCGATCCGTTCCAGAACACTTATGCAACACCCGGCTGGCAACGCGCACAGCAGAACCGCTCGGAGGCGACACGTAACAATTGGGGCTCGCGCTCCGGCGCCCGTGTCGAGCGCATCGGCTATGGCGAGGTGGATTCCGGCTATGGCGCAGGCCGTGGTGCGGTGAAGGCACGCACGATCGAAGGCGAGCTGATTGCCAAGTCGGTTGCCGACAAGCCTTCGACCTTCAAGGTCGGCAGCCGTGTTTTCCATATGAAATTCGGCAATGGCACCGTGTCCGGCGTCGATGGCAACAAGCTCACCATCGAATTCGACAAGGCTGGCCAAAAGCGCGTGCTGGACAGTTTCGTCCAGCCGGCCTGACGGGCCTAGTCAGGCCACATTGGGCTCATTGCGGCGGGCCCTTTTCCCAGGTCACATCGCCGCGGAAGAGCGGCACGGTCGAAAGCGAGGTCTTGGCCGAGCCGTCCTGGACCTGGCTGGCATGGGCAAGATAAAGCAGCGTATTGTTGGTCTGGTCATAGATGCGGGTAATCACCAGCTTCTTCCAGATCAGGCTTGTGCGTTCTGAAAAGACCCGCTCTCCACCCTTGCCAAGCTTGATATCACCAATGACTATCGGCCCGGTCTGTTCGCACGAGATCGATGCATTGGACGGGTCCTCAAACCAGTTGCCCTTCTGCAGACGGTCGATGATACCACGTGAGAAGGAGGCAAGATGGCAGGTAACACCCTTTACCTTCGGATCATGCACGGCATCGATCACGATATCATTGCCGAACCAGTCCACCGGCACCTTGCCAACCTCCTCAGCCATGGCAGACATGACGGATAGCGCCAGAAAAGCAGATGCGCCGAGTAATTTCTTCATCATCAACTCCTGATGTTGCTCCCACGAAAGTTGGCGTCTGGCAGACTTGTTTGCAAGAGCCACACCCATATTTCGCCTGCGGCTGGAAGCATCCGGCCAATTGAATCACATTGGCCAAAATCCATTTCAACAATTTGATTTTATTACAAAATACTGCACTCAGCCGACACTTTCCCACTTCGTGAGAAAAGCTTCAATATCCATATCTTGAATATCGGGAATGGCCTCATAAAGCCGTTCATGCGGCCAATCCCACCAGTTGAGCGCAAGCAGGCGCACAACAATGTCATCGGCAAAACGCTTGCGGATCACCCTTGCCGGAACACCGCCGACAATCGTGTAGGGCGGCACATCCCTTGTCACCACCGCATTGGCGCCAATCACCGCACCATGCCCGATCGTCACCCCCGGCATGATGACGGCCCCATGGCCAATCCACACATCATGGCCGATCGTCACGCGGCGCTGTTGTCGTCTTGCCCGAAAAACGCCATCGACACCGAGATAGCGGAAATATTCATTGGGGCGATAGCTGACCTTGTGCGTGGTCAACCGCTCCATCGGATGTTCCAGCGCATTGATGCGCACATGAGAGGCAATCGAGCAGAACCTGCCAATATCGGCATAGATGCCCTCGCCATTGCGCTCAAAATAGGTGAAGTCGCCCACCGTCACGTCACGCAGGATCACCCGCTCGCCAATATCGACATAGCGCCCCAGCTTCACGCCCTTCAGTTGCGCGGTTGAATGAATGCGCGGTTCGCTGTTCTGAAACCGGAGATCGCCGTCCTGCGTCATTTCATTTCTTTCTGAACAAACTGATATTTGCTATCCCGGAAGCGGGCATTTTGGGACAAGACATGCGTAACTGACAATGCCATATTGCTGCCTTCAAATGTGGTTTGACCATCAATCTGCAGGATGGCTTATGGTTGCCCAACAGGCGATACCATTTCGGGCGCATCCCGACCATGGGTTTGATGGCGCCTCCAACAACAAGGTTGACCGGATATGAAAAAATTTCTGCCCATCTTCATTCTGACCTTTGTTGTCGTCATCATTGCGGCGGCAGCCTTCAACCTGATCCGCGACCGACAGGCGGCCAATGAGCCTTTCGGCGGCCCGCTCAATCTTGTCACCATGGACGGCAAACCCTTTACCGAACAGGATCTGCGTGCAACCCCCGTGGCGCTGTTTTTCGGCTATACGCATTGCCCGGATGTCTGCCCCACCACGCTTTACGAGCTGGATGGCTGGTTGAAGCAGCTTGGGGCAGAGGGTGAAAACATCAAGGCCTATTTTGTCACCGTCGATCCGGAACGTGACACGCAGGATGTGTTGAAGCTTTATGTCGGCAATGTCTCCGACCGCATCACCGGCCTTACCGGCACCCCGGAAAACATCGCAGAGGCAATCAGGTCCTATCATATCTATGCCCGCAAGGTGCCGGATTCGGATGGCGGCTATACGATGGATCACACGGCCTCTGTCTTCCTGCTCGACAAGGGCGGCCGCTTCCGCAGCACCATCGCCTATCAGGAGAATGCAGAGACTGCGCTGGAAAAGTTGAAGAATCTGGCAAAACGCTCCACGAAGGGGTAAACAGCTACTCTGAATCTGAAAGAGAACAGCGATCAATGACCCAGTTCAAACTCTTCCATACGGCAGAAAAAGCCGAAGCCGAGCGCCTTTACGCCACCATCGAACAATTGTTCGAGGATGACGGCTTTCCCGTTGCCATCACCGAAATCGATGAGGACAGGCAGATCTTTGAAGTCTCTATCTATGTCGAGGGCGAGGTTGCGGAAGTCGCAGCCCGCATTGATGCAGCCATTGGCTCAGGCACGTTTGAATGGGAAGAACTGCCGGATATTGATTGGGTCACCCATTCTCTGGCCGGCCTCAAACCGGTGCGCGCCGGACGTTTCTTTGTTCACGGTTCGCATGACCGCGACAAGATCACCCCGGATGACATTGCCATCGAGATTGATGCCGGTCAGGCTTTTGGCACCGGCCATCACGGTACGACGGCAGGCTGCCTCGAAATGATCGAGGAGATCGTCGAAAGCGAACATCCGACCAATGCGCTTGATCTTGGTACGGGTAGTGCTGTTCTGGCGATTGCCATTGCCAAGCTTGCGCCGATTCCGGTTCTTGCCACCGACATTGATCCGGTCGCCGTTTCGGTTGCTGCCGAAAACATCATCAAGAACGGCGTTGCCGAACATGTTGTCACAGCGACTGCCGAAGGTTTTGGCCATCCGATCTTCCGCTCCTATGCGCCATTTGACCTGATCGTTGCCAATATTCTTGCCAATCCGCTGATGGAGCTTGCCCCTGGCATCAAACAGCATCTTGCCCCCGGTGGCTCGATCATCCTGTCCGGCATTCTTGAAAGCCAGCACGATGCCGTGATTGTCGCCTATGAGGCACAAGGGCTCACCCATCAAAAGACGCTGCATCGCGAAGGCTGGGTGACGATCCATATGAAATGATGCCGGCGGTCTGATCCCGCCCGCACGAGCTGATGCTTGCCACGCGATCTGTTGTCTGAACTGTCCTGTTTCGAGGTGTCCCATGGCTTTCCAGTCTTTCGAGGTAACCAGCAATCCTGCCAATGGCGCGCCCCGCGTTGCCGCCTTGCGGGAAAAAATGGCAGCGCTTGGACTTGATGGATTTCTTGTGCCGCGCGCTGACGAGCATCAGGGCGAATATGTGCCGCCACGCGCCCAGCGCCTCGGCTGGCTGACAGGCTTTACCGGCTCGGCCGGCGCCGCCCTCATCCTGAAAGACAAGGCCTATATCTTTGTCGATGGTCGCTACGAATTGCAGGTGCGCGCGCAGACCGATCCGGCCGTGTTTTCTTATGAAAGCCTTGTCAGCAATCCGCCGCATGTCTTTCTCGCCGACCATGGCAAGGGACTGCGCATCGGCTTCGACCCATGGCTGCACACCATTGCCGAAACCAAGGCCCTTGCCGCAGCGCTTGAAAAGCGGGGCGGCAGCCTGGTGCCGGTGGCTGAAAATCTGGTCGATCTCATCTGGGACGATCAGCCAGATGCACCCAAAGGCCCAGTCAGCATTCAGCCTGCACGTTTTGCCGGCCGTGAGGCACGGGACAAGATTGCCGAAATGCAGCAGGCCGTGGCTGCAAGCGGAGCAGACGCTACCGTTCTGACCGATCCGTCTTCTGTTGCCTGGGTCTTCAACATTCGCGGCAAGGATGTCTCCAACACCCCGCTTCCCTTGAGCTTTGCCATCATCCCGGCCAAGGGCGAACCGGAACTCTTCATCGATGAAGCAAAGCTCGATATCGAGCCGCGCGCCTATCTCACCCAGCTTGCCAGACTGCTGCCGCCGCAGGATCTGGAAAAGAGCCTTGCCGCGCGGGCAAAGTCCGGTGAGGCCATCCTGCTTGATTCCAGTCTTGCGGCCGAAAAGCTGCGTCTCATCGTGGAAACGGCAGGCGGCAAGGTGATCGACGGCAGGGATCCTGCCCGCCTGCCGCGCGCAGTCAAGAACAAGGCCGAACTTGACGGCTCGCGCGCAGCGCATGAGCGTGATGGTGTTGCCATGGTCAATTTCCTGTCCTGGCTTGACACACAGCCCCCCGGCACCATTGATGAAATCACCGCCGCGCAGAAGCTGGAAGAAGCCCGCGCCAAGGCCGGCAATGACTTCCAGATGCCGCTTGAGGATATTTCCTTCGACACCATTTCCGGTGCCGGCCCCAATGGCGCAATCATTCATTATCGCGTCAATACCGAAACCAACCGCACGCTCAATGATGGCGAACTGTTCCTGCTTGATTCAGGCGCGCAATATCGCGATGGCACGACCGACATCACCCGCACCGTGCCCGTAGGCGCAATCAAGCCAGAAACCGTGCGCGCCTTCACACTGGTGCTCAAAGGCATGATTGCCATCTCCACTGCCCGTTTCCCGGCCGGCACGCGCGGACAGGATCTGGACGTTCTGGCGCGCATTGCCTTGTGGAAACATGGCTTTGACTATGCCCATGGCACCGGCCACGGCGTTGGTTCCTATCTGGCCGTGCATGAGGGACCGCAGCGTCTGGCCAAGACCGGCACGCAGGAACTGCTTCCGGGCATGATCCTTTCCAATGAGCCGGGCTATTACAAGCCGGGCCATTTCGGCATCCGCATCGAAAACCTGATCATCGTCACCGAGCCGAAGGTACCTGCAGGTGGCGACATCGCAATGATGGGCTTTGAGACGCTGACCTATTGCCCGATCGACCGCCGGCTGATCGATGTTACGCTTCTTACACAGGAGGAGCGCGACTGGCTCAACGATTACCACGCAAAAGTCTATGCCAGATTGTCCGGCCATCTGGATGAGGCCACGCGAAAATGGCTGGAATGGGCAACCGCACCACTCTGATTGCGGGCAGATCATTTGTCTTCATGCAAACGCCGATCCGGTCTGCCCGGATCGGCGTTTATTTTCAGCCGGGGAAAAAGTGGCGCAGGGCAATGAGCACCACTGCACCGCAGATAAAGGATTTGAGCAGGTTCACACGCAGCGACATCACGATACAGACGATGAGGGCTGCCAGCTCCTTCCAGCCATGATCAAAGGCAGGCGGTGCCACCAGTGTCGTCAGAACTGCCGCCGGAACGGCATTAAGCCCTGCTTCCACGCGGTAATGAATGCGCTCAAAGCGCGACAGGATGAGATAGCCGCCAATGCGGGTGAGATAGGTGACGACAGCGCCCGCCACGATGATCCAGAAAAAATCGGTCACAGATTCGCTTCCTTCGGCTTGGCGAGAATGACGGCAACGGCAATGCCGCCAATGGCGCCGATCGAGACATGCCAGGGCGAGCCGATAAAATGATAGGCAAGGATGGAGGAAAGCGCACTTGCCGCGACCACCGGAAACCAGTGCTCGCGCGAGCGGAATCCCATGACAAGGCACATGAAATACATGGGCAGCATGAAATCGATGCCCCATGCATAAGGATCCTTGATCAGCTTGCCAAAACGCGCACCGATATAGCCATCAATCACCCACATCGGATAGATGCACATGGAAAAGCCGAGATAGCCGATGAAGGTGACCGGCTTGCCTGCCTCGGCACGGCTTTCGACATCGGCATATTGCGGATCGGCGAGGAAGAAGAAGGTCAGCGCCTTCTGGATGAAGCTGAAATGCTGTATCCGCCGCCCGACAGCAGCAGAATAAAGCACATGGCGAAAATTGACCGCGAAAATCGACAGCACGATCATCCATGGCGCAATATGCTGGCCAAACAGCTCCAGCCCCACCATCTGGCTTGCGCCAGCAAAGATCGCCGCACTCATGAAAACGGCATCAGCCGTGGTAAAACCATTATCGATGGCAATGGCACCAAACAGCATGCCGAACGGCATGATGGCAATCGTCACCGGCAGCGCGGTGCGAAAGCCTTCCCAAAACAATGCCGCATTGGAGGCCTTGCCTTTGATCATATTGGCCTGAGACACCGGCCCTCTCCCATTCATGCTTTGAAGGCACATCCCGAAATGTTCCACCAGATTTCGGTTCCCATGCCGCCTAGACAGGTCAGGGCAGATGTCTGATTCGACTTTGGAATAAACATGCCCTGAAACGCCCTCTAAAGAGCATGGCGTTTCTTGTCACGTCAGTTTCATTGAAGTGACTGATAAATCTTTATGATCAATCATCATGCGGGCAGCGACTGCTCTATGCGCTTGCCCTAGTCGATCAGCGGTCTTGCGCGCATGGCAAAATCAAACAGGCGGTCGGCAAGAGCCGGATCGGTAATCTCGGCCGGATCAATTTCCATGCGCACGACAAAATGCCGGTTGCGAATGGCCGCAACCAGATCGGGCCCGTTTACTGTCTCAAACCCGCGCGGATTGCGTTTCAGCCGATCATGATCGCTAAATGTGAGACCGTTTTTCTTCAAGGCCGCGACCATGGCGCGAAACCTTTCCGGTTCATCAACGATCGACTGCCGCATGGCTGCAAGCAATGCTGGCCTTGGGCTCCACCAGGCAACACCGGCATAACAATCGCGCACACCCGGCAGACCAATGCAGACATAGAAACAGCCACTTTCATCCCATTTCGAGCCGGATACCGACAGAAGTGCCGATAAATGCCGGTTATAGGGCGCCTTGTCCCGGGAAAAGCGCGTATCGCGCTTGATACGAAACAGCGATTTCACCCGGTCGCCCTTGAACGGCAGACCGGCCTTTGCAAAGCGTTCGGTCAGCTCTTCAACCAGATCGCCGAGTGGCTCTTTCAAATGCTTTTCAAAAATATCCCTGTTTTCCAAAAACCATTCGCGGTTCTGATGGAAATCAAGCGCCTTCAGGAAGGCTATGGCCTTGTCGCCAAAGCCTTGAAAGGGCGCCATCACTCACTCCTCCCCGACCAGTCTGAACCAGGCATCCTCATCAATCACCTCAATACCAAGCTCCTGCGCCTTGGCAAGCTTTGAGCCTGCGCCCGGCCCGGCCACAACCAGATCAGTCTTTCTGGAAACGGAACCAGCCGTCTTTGCACCATAGCGTTCGGCCATGGCCTTGGCTTCATCGCGCGACATGCGCTCCAGCGAACCGGTAAAGACGATTGTCTTGCCTTCAACCGGCGAACCGGTTGCAATCTGCACCTCTTCATCAAGCGGTTTCACTTCCGCAAGAAGTGAGGCCAGAGCCTCCCGGTTATGTGGCTCGGCATAAAAATCGACGACGGCTTCGGCAACGATGGTGCCAATACCTTCAATTGATGTCAGTTCCTGCCATGCCTCATTGCCCTTGTCATTGCGGTCGCCTTCCCTCGGCGGACGGGCTTCGAGCACGGCTCTTTCAAAGGCCTGATAGGAGCGATAGGCGCGTGCCAGACGCTTGGCATTGACCTCGCCGACATGGCGGATGCCAAGGCCGAACAGGAAGCGGGAAAACGCAATTTCCCGCCTTGCATTGATCGCGTCATAAAGCTTGCGCACTGAGGTTGCGCCAAAGCCTTCGATATTTTCAAGCTTCTTGAGCGAAGCTTCCTGGCGCTTCTGCAGGGTGAAGATATCGGCTGGCGATCGGATCGAAAGGCTTGGATCCTGCGCATTGAAGAAGAACTCGACCTGCTTTTCACCAAGCCCCTCAATGTCAAAGGCATTGCGCGACACAAAATGGCGAAGCCGCTCCATGGCCTGCGCCGGACAGGTGAGCCCCGCCGTGCAGCGATAGACCGATTCTCCCTCCTCGCGCACGGCATGGCTGCCGCAAATCGGGCATTGATGCGGAAACTGGAATGGCACCGCATCGGCAGGCCGCTTCTCAAGCACGACATCGACGATCTGCGGAATGACGTCGCCCGCGCGCTGCACGATCACGGTGTCGCCAATGCGAATGTCCCGTCCCTCGCGCAACGGCTCGCCCTTGAGCCCGATGCCCTTGATGTAATCTTCATTGTGCAGCGTTGCATTGGTCACCACCACACCGCCAACCGTGATCGGCTCAAGCCGCGCCACCGGCGTCAGTGCACCGGTGCGGCCAACCTGAATGTCGATGCCACGCAAGATGGTTGTCGCCTGTTCTGCCGGGAATTTATGCGCAATTGCCCAGCGCGGGCTGCGCGAGCGAAAACCGAGCCGGTTCTGCAGCTCGATCCGGTCGACCTTGTAGACCACGCCGTCAATGTCATAATCGAGATTGGGCCGTTCCATACCGATCGCGCGGTAATGGCCAAGCAGCCCATCAACACTGTTAAAGCGCTGCATCAGCGGATTGACCGGAAAGCCCCATTTGCGGAAAACCTCAACCATGCCCATCTGCGTATCGGCCGGCATGTCCGACATGTCACCCCAGGCATAGGCGAAGAATTTGAGCTTGCGACTTGCCGTCACCTTCGGGTCGAGCTGGCGCAGTGAACCTGCCGCCGTATTGCGTGGATTGACATAGGTCTGCCTGCCCTCGGCCGCCATCTGGGCATTGAGCGCCAGAAAATCGCTTTTTGCCATATAGACTTCGCCGCGCACTTCCACCACATCCGGCGCATCGGCGGGCAATTGTTTCGGGATTTCGGCGATGGTGAGAATATTGGCGGTCACATTTTCGCCCGTGGTGCCATCGCCGCGGGTGGCTCCATGAACCAGCCTGCCCTTTTCATAGCGGATCGACATGGAAAGCCCATCGATCTTCGGCTCGGCGGTAAAGGCGATGGAATTGTCCGGCAGCATGCCCAGAAAACGATAAACACTGCCGACAAAATCCTGCACATCCTCATCCGAAAAGGCATTGTCGAGGGAGAGCATCGGCTTGACATGGGTGATGGGCGCAAATTGCGTCAGTTGCGGCGCAGCCCCCACCCGCTTCGACGGACTGTCCTCGCGCACAAGCTCGGGAAAGCGCGCTTCGATCGCCTCATTGCGCCGCTTCAGCGCATCATATTCGGCATCCGAAATTTCCGGCTGGTCCTTGGCATGGTAAAGCGCATCATGCCGGGCAATCTCGCGTGCAAGATGAGCCAGTTCTGCGGCAGCTTCCAGAGCGGTCAATTGATCAACGGCAATCTCGGTGCCGGTTGTGCGGGCTTTTTTCGCCATGGCTTACATCAGTCCTGCAGGAAGGAATCGGGCAGAGGATAGTCAAGAACGGCCCCGCGCGATACTGCTGCATCCCTTACGAACAGATGATCCTGACAGAACAATGTCATGATCAGGAGGCGAAGGCGCGGTTTTCGGCAAGCAGCCGTTCTGCCGCCTTGCGCGCTTCCTCGGTAATGCTGGCGCCGGCCAGCATGCGGGCAATTTCTTCCTGGCGCTCATCCGCACCCATGACGCGGATCGAGGTTGCCATGCGGTCATCACTGGTCGCCGACTTGGCGATCAGGAAATGCGTCGAAGCACGCGCGGCAACCTGCGGCGCATGGGTGACCGACAGAACCTGCACGCGTTCGGAAAGCCGCGCCAGACGCTGGCCAATGGCATCGGCAACCGCTCCGCCAACGCCGGTATCGATTTCGTCAAACACCAGTGTCGGGGCAGAACCACGATCCGCCAGCGCCACCTTCAGCGCCAGAAGAAAACGCGACAGCTCGCCGCCTGAAGCCACTTTCATCATCGGCCCGGCGCGCGTACCGGGATTGGTACGCACCCAATATTCAACCGTATCAATACCCTCAGCCGTGCGTGATTCCGGGTCACTTGTCATTTCGACCAGAAATTCCGCCCGTTCAAGCTTCAGTGCCGGCAATTCTGCCATCACGGCAGCCTTGAGATGTTCCGCCGCCTCGCGCCGCTTGGCGGAAAGCTCTGCCGCAGCCCTGTCATAGGCAGCGCGCGCCTCAGAAGCCTCTGCCTCAAGCTGGATGAGCTTTTCTGCGCCTGCGTCAAGATCGGCCAGATCGGCATCCATCCTGTCACGCAGCGCCGACAGTGATTCAACCGGCACGGAATATTTGCGCGCTGCCGCCCGCAGCGCAAACAGGCGTTCTTCCACCTGTTCCAATTCGCGTGGATCAAAATCAATCTCACGCATGGCATGGTCAATGCCATCCTGCGCCAGTGCCAGACTGTTCAGCGCCTCATCGATTGCCTTGCATACCGGTTCCAGCAGATGCGGTGCTTCCGGGATCTTGCGCTCCAGCCGGCGCACCAGACTCGCCAGCGTCGGCACGGGCGAGCCCTGCCCGGACAGGATTTCGCCCGCCTCATTGATGTCACCGGCAATCTTTTCCGATTTCATCATCACGGCGCGGCGTTCGGCCAGTTCTTCCTCTTCGTTGGGCTGCGGATCAAGCCTGGTGAGTTCCTCGACGGACGCCCGCAGATAATCGCCCTCGCGCTCGGCAGCTTCCACCTTGGCCCGGTGCCTGTTCAGCGCGTTTTCGGCATCGCGCCACGCCCTGTGGCGCTCGCGCACCAGACTGGCCTCGTGTTCCAGCCCGCCAAAGGCATCAAGCAGCGTGCGATGCAGATCGGTGTCCACCAGAGCGCGGTCATCATGCTGACCATGGATTTCGACCAGCTTTTTGCCAAGTTCGCGCAAAAGCGCGACACTTGCCGCCTGATCATTGATGAAGACACGGGTGCGGCCATCGCTCATCTGCAGACGACGCAGAATAATGTCGCCGTCATCATCAAACCCGTTTTCGCGCAGGAAAAGCCGGGCTGGATGATTGCCCGGCACGTCAAACACCGCCGTCACCTGGCCATGTTCGGCACCATCGCGCACGAGCGATGCATCGCCGCGCGCGCCAAGCGCAAGTGACAGCGAATCGAGCAGGATCGATTTACCTGCCCCGGTCTCGCCGGTAAGCACCGACAAGCCCGGCTTGAACTCAATATCGAGCCTTTCAATCAGGACAATATCACGGATCGACAGGTTCGACAGCATATGCGTTTCCGCTTACTGAGGCGCACCAGTGATCAGTGAAGATGCCCGTGCCAGCCAGGAGCCACTGTTTTCACGCGGCGACAGACCGCCCGACTGCAGCAGCTTGTAACTGTCCTTGTACCACTGGCTGTCCGGGAAGTTCTTACCCAGAACGGAAGCCGCCATCTGCGCTTCCGATGTCAGGCCAAGCGCATAATAGGCCTCGACCAGACGGGCCAGCGCTTCTTCGACCTGACGGGTATTGGAATAATCCTCGACAACGCCGCGGAAGCGCTTGATTGCGGCCAGATATTCCTTGCGTTCAAGATAATAGCGACCGATCTGCATTTCCTTGCCGGCGAGTTGGTCGCGCGCGACACGGATCTTGGCCTTGGCATCCTCGGTATATTCCGAATCCGGGAAACGATCGACCACTTCCTGCATCGCAGCGATGGCACGGCGGCTTGCGGCCTGATCGCGTGTGACATCCGGAATCTGACGGAAATAGGACAGGCCGATGATGTAATAGGCATAGGCCGATTCAGGCGAGGTTGGGTAAAGCGTGTTGTAACGCTTTGCCATATTGATGGCTTCCTCGTAATTGCCCTGCCGGTAATTGGTGAAGGCTGCCATCACCAGCGCCTTGCGCGCCCATTCCGTATAGGGATGCTGGCGTTCGATGGCGGCAAACTTCTTTGCCGCCTCGTTCAGGCGTCCGGCATCCAGATTGGCCAGACCTTCATTGTAAAGCTTGTCTGCAGGCTCGATCGACTCGACATAGGTGGCCAGATCGATATCTTCATCCTTGCTTGCGCAACCGACGAGCGTCACAACAACAGCCAGCGCACTTGTCAGCAGTGCAGTTTTTGTCACACCCGTAAATCTGAAACTCGTCATGCGGTCTCCGGCCTTCTGGCAGCATCTTTTCCGAATGGCATAGCTGAAGTTTGCCTTCAGCACAAATAGCATTCATCCAAATATTACAGCACTCGCAAAGCGAATATGCTCACATGCCTCAGAGCAGTTCCAGGAAAGTGGAAACCGGTTTTCCGTCCGGAACTGCGAAAAGACAATATGTTGGTGCAATTCAGAGTCTCCGTGAAAATCTGAATTGCGCTAGCCGTCCATAAACCATAATGGCGCGCAATCGGCAATCGTCTAGCGCATCTATCGCCAGAAATTGCTGCAACTTTGCAAATAACGCCAATGATTTGGGCAGCCTCCCCAGATGATTCTGCCATCGCGGCCCAATTATGACCAAGCCCGGCATAAATCATCCCGGTCTGATTTGTCAGCCCTGAACAATTTCATAGGCCGATGCATCGGCCAGCAGCGCCTTGACTGCTTCGCTGTTCAGCCTGTGCCCGCCGCGATAAGATGCATAGCAACCGATGAAAGGCATGCCGGCAAGCGCCAGATCGCCCACCGCATCAAGTGTCTTGTGGCGGACAAATTCATCGGCAAAGCGCAGGCCCTCTGGGTTCATCACCTGATTATCCTCGCCAATTGCCACGGTATTGTCAAGCGACGCCCCCAGCGCAAGGCCTGCCGCATGCAGCCTTGCCACATCCTTCATGAAGCCAAAGGTGCGCGCATCGGCAATTTCCCGGCTGAAGACCTCGGCACTCATGTCGCCGGCAAATTTCTGCCGACCGATGACCGCAACATCAAAATCGATCTCGACTTCATAGCGCGTCCCGTCATAGGGGCGGAACTCGCCCCATGAACTGCCGGCCTCAACACGCACCGGCTTCAGAATGCGGAGATAACGGCGGCGAACCTCCTGCTGCACCAGGCCCACCCTGGCAAAGGCTGCAACATATTCGCGTGAGGATCCATCGAGAATCGGCACTTCCGGCCCGCTCACCCGCACGCGCAGATTATCAATGCCCAATGCGGTGACTGCAGCCATGAGATGTTCGATCGTATCGATTCGTGCCGCGCGCGCACCGATCGATGTGCACAGATCCGTTGCCCCGATCTGCTCCACATGCGCCGGCACCCATGGACTGCCGTCAATGTCGGCCCGTTGAAAGACGATCCCCGTATTCACTTCGGCTGGCAGAAAGGTCACCGCGGCAGGCTTGCCACCATGTACGCCAATGCCCGATACCGTCACTTCGCCGCCAATTGTGCCTTGAAAATTCTGCACGACCATTCCAATCATTTGCTCAGCATCATTACTGCTTACCTGAAGCCAGACCCGCATGGCATCCAATCGGGCCAATTTTGCGGCTTTCTCATATTTTATATTATTGCATCAGCTTTAGAGCAGTTCCGCGAAAATAAGGAACCTGTTTTCCGCGCCGCAAACAAAAATGCCGCAGGCTTTCACCTGCGGCATCCGAAATCATCATCCGGTCAATCAGTTCGACTGGCGGCGCAGGAAAGCCGGAATTTCGAGCTGATCATCTTCCGAAACTGCGCGGGCGCGGCCCTGATCATCGAGCTGGCCACGGCGTGGCTGATAGATCGATGCATCCTGCTGCGGCATGCGGCGTGGTTCTGCCGGACGCAAGGCTGGTTCGCGTGCCGGTTCCAGACGGGCAGCCGGCTGCTCTTCGTCGCGACGCGACAGGCCCTGCAGCAGACGGTTGAACAGGCCCTTGGAGCCGCGTTCTTCCTGTGGCTGAGCCGGTGCCTGCTGCGCACGACGGGCATTGAATTCAGCCTGCGCCTGTGGCGGGAAGTCGGAAACCGAAGGCATGCGCGGGGCCGGACGCGGTTCACGCATGGGCTCTACATGCATCTGCTGCGGTTGCTGATAGGTCTGCTGCTGGACAGCCTGGGCGGTCGCCTGGGCAGCCTGCTGCGGTGCACGCGCAACCACCGGTGCGCGGTCAAAGGCTTCCGGTGCAGGAGCCTGGAAAATGCGGCTCTGCGGACGGAAGGCTGGCTCGGCGGCTGCAACCGGAGCAGCCGGGGCAACCGGCATTTCGGCTTCTGCAGCCTGGGCAACAGGCTCCTGCTGGACCGGCTGTTCAACGACCGGCGGACGCAGCGCGCCATGTGGCGCAACCGGCTTGGTAGCCGTCTGTACGGCAGGCTTTACCGGCTGGCGAAATTCGATCGGCGCAGGCGCCGCATCTCCTTGCTGCTTGTCGATACCGGTTGCGACGACGGATACGCGGATCACGCCTTCCAGACCTTCGTCGAAGGTTGCGCCGAGGATGATGTTTGCATCCGGATCGACTTCCTCGCGGATGCGGGTTGCAGCCTCATCAACCTCAAACAGCGTCATGTCGCGGCCGCCGGTGATCGAGATCAGCAGGCCCTTGGCACCGCGCATCGAGGTTTCATCAAGCAGCGGATTGGCAATTGCAGCTTCGGCAGCAGCCATTGCGCGGCCTTCGCCGGAAGCCTCGCCCGTGCCCATCATTGCCTTGCCCATTTCGCGCATGACCGAACGAACGTCGGCGAAGTCGAGATTGATCAGGCCTTCCTTGACCATCAGATCGGTAATGCAGGCAACGCCCGAATAGAGCACCTGGTCAGCCATGGCAAAAGCATCGGCGAAGGTGGTCTTGTCGTTGGCAATGCGGAAGAGGTTCTGGTTCGGGATAACGATGAGCGTATCGACGTTTTTCTGCAGCTCTTCGATGCCCATCTCGGCGGTCTTCATGCGACGCTGGCCTTCAAAATGGAAAGGCTTGGTCACAACGCCCACGGTCAGAATGCCGCGTTCACGCGCAGCACGCGCAACAACCGGAGCAGCCCCCGTACCGGTGCCGCCGCCCATGCCGGCAGTGACAAAGCACATATGCGTGCCATTCAGGTGATCGATGATTTCATCGATGCATTCTTCAGCGGCCGCACGGCCAACTTCCGGCTGTGAACCCGCGCCGAGACCTTCGGTTACGGCAGCACCCAGCTGAATGATACGTTCAGCCTTCGACATTGTCAGCGCCTGAGCGTCAGTGTTGGCCACAACGAAATCAACACCGCGCAAACCAGCATTGATCATGTTGTTAACCGCATTGCCGCCGCCGCCGCCAACACCGAATACGGTGATGCGGGGCTTCAGCTCGGTGATGTCCGGCCTTTGCAGATTGATTGTCATTGTCCTATTCCTCTTAAGCCTCGCCACCGCTTCGCCATAGCGGTGTCATGAATTGTTACCCAAATGGTTGCGCCCAGATTTGAAACTGATTGCGCTTATCGGTTACTCAGAAACTCTCTCTCAGCCATTGGCTGACTCTTTGAATACGCCCACCCGTTCCGGTCATCAGGCCTGAGGACGCCGCCCGCACAGACCGTTCTTCAATCCCCGCCACCTGCGGATAGATCAGAAGCCCGACGGTCGCGGAGAACGCCGCTCCCTTGGCCGCCTCGGGCAATCCCGCTATTCCTAGAGGTCGCCCGATTCGTACATTTCTGGCAAGGATGCGCCGTGCCGCCTCCGGCATGCCAGGCAACTGGCTTGCACCGCCTGTCAGCACGACACGCTTGCCAACAATGTGCCCCAACCCCGAACGGTTCAGCCTGTCGCGTACCAGTTCAAGGGTTTCCTCGACGCGCGCCCGGATAATACGCGTCAGCACAGAACGTGGATACTGGTTCGGAACATCGCGCTCATCATCGCCAATCGGCGGAACACTGATCAGATCGCGATCATCGGCTGCGCTTGGCAGAGCCGAACCATACATGACCTTCAGACGCTCGGCGTCTTCCATACGGGTCGAAAATCCGCGCGCAATGTCCATGGTGACATGGTTGCCACCCAGCGCCACGGCATCGGCATGAATGAACTTGCCTTCGGCAAAGACGGCAATCGTCGTGGTGCCACCACCCATATCGATGCAGGCAGCCCCCATTTCGGCCTCATCGCCAACCAGAGCCGCAAGACCGCTGGCATAAGGCGTTGCCACCATGGCCTCGACCGAAAGATGGCAGCGATTGACACAAAGCTCGAGATTGCGGAGCGGCGCACTGTCAGCCGTCAGCACATGCATGTCGACGCCAAGCGTATCGCCCAGCATGCCGAGAGGATCGCGAATGCCGCGCTCACCATCCAGCGTGTAGCCGACCGGCAGCGAATGCACGAGATGACGTTCGGCTGCCAGCGCCTGCTTGGCGCCTGCCGCCAGAACGCGACGAATATCGGCCGGCGCAACCTCATGACCACCCAGATTGACACTGGCGGTAAACGTCTCGCTCTTGAGGCGCCCAGCGGAAATATTGACAATCAGGCTGTCGACCGTCAGCCCCGCCATGCGTTCGGCAGCATCGACAGCAAGGCGGATCGACTGTTCGGCCGCATCAAGATCAATGATCACGCCCGACTTCACACCGCGCGAGCGCTGATGGCCGATACCCAGCACTTCCATGCGATGCGTACGCCCCGGCAGAAGCGTGCCACCCTCATGTGGCCGCAGCCGCGCAATCACACAGGATACCTTGCTTGACCCCACATCAAGAACGGTCAGAAGGCGCGTCTTGCGCCCTGCTCCGCCCTGACTAGAACGATGTCCGCCCAGAATACTCATACACGCTTCCCCGCGCGGGATAATGCTTTCTTACGATCTGCGAGAATCTTCTCGCGCTGCTCCATACCACTTGCCGTCAGCTGCACCGTGATCCGGTCCTCCAGCCGCATATCGACCGCCAGAATATCGCGCGACAGGAGACGCTTCTCCTGATCCAGCCTTTCGACTTCCGCCAGCGCCTTCAGCGGCTCATTTTCGGGCAGCATGATGCGCACGCCATTTTCGAGCAGCAAATCCCACCGGCGGTCACCAACACGGATATAAGCCTTCACCTTGCCGGCAATACCCGGATAGGCCGCAACCTCATCGACAAAACCCTTTACGCGCTTTTCTGCACCCTGACCGACAACCAGCGGCAGCGCATTGTAGCGACCACGGCGAAACGGAACGATTTCCCGACCCTGCTCATCGATCAGCGTCAGCTCCTTCCCGTTCTGCCAGATGGCGAAAGCCTTGCGCTCTTCGAGCGAAACCAGCAGCGTGTTCGGGTAGACCTTGCGCACTTCGACGCTTTCCACCCAAGGGAGCCTTGCAATGGCTTCGCGCGCACCTTCCGCGCTCAGGCCAATCAGCGATGTCTCGCCATCAAGCTCAAGCTGACCCAGAATATCAATATCCGATGTCTCGCTATTGCCGACGACCTTGATGTCCTCAATGGCAAAGCCAAGCGTGGAGGCCATCGTCTTGACGACATCCTGCGAATGACCGCCGATCACCATGCCGTAAATGCCGGTGGCCGCGAAAAAGCCGAGCATGCCGACCGTGCCGGCATGACGTGGAATGCGCACATTGCCCTGGAACAGGCGGACAATGACGCGGAAAGGCTTGCGCAGGAAGCGCGGCAGGACGAAAGCAGCACCCATCAGGCCCGATGCATCACGCACCGCGCCAGAGCGCGCATAATCGTCAGACCTGCCATTCAGCGCAAACAAGATGCGTCCTCCACCATCCACTGCAACAATTCACCAAACGAAATACCCGCAGCCTTCGCGATATCCGGCACCAGCGATGTTGGGGTCATGCCCGGCTGCGTATTGATTTCCAGCCAGATAACCTCACCTTCCTCTGAGAAACGGTCGTCAAACCTGAAGTCCGAACGACTCACGCCTCGGCACCCGATAGCCCGATGAGCCATGAGGGCCATTCTTTGTATTTTTTGGTAAATATTTGGTGAAATTTTCGCCGGACATTCGTGCCGCGAGGCACCTTCCGCATATTTTGAATCGTAATCGTAAAACTGATGACCGACCGGAATGATCTCGCAGACATCCATTGCGCGATCCCCCATCACCGCACAGGTCAGCTCACGCCCTGGAATATAACGCTCAACCAGAACCTCATCGCCATATTTCCAATCAGCCGAGGCAATGACCTGCGGCGGATGCGGCTGATCCTCACGCACGATCACCACACCAAAACTCGACCCCTCGCGCACGGGCTTGACCACATAGGGCGACGCCATCGGATGTTCATTGCCAATGTCAAAACGGTTCATCAGGCACGATTCAGCCACCGCCACCCCGGCAGCCGCCACAACCATCTTGGCACGCGCCTTGTCCATCGCCAGCGCAGAAGCCAGCACACCGGAATGGGTATAGGGGATCTGCAAATATTCAAGCACCCCCTGAATGGTGCCGTCCTCGCCAAACGGGCCATGCAGCGCATTGAAGACGACATCCGGCTTCAACTCAGACAGAACAGCTGCAATGTCATGCCCGACATCCACACGACTTACACGATAGCCGATATCCTCCAGCACCTTGGCGCAGGCCGCACCCGACGACAGACTGACCGGACGCTCTGACGAGACTCCCCCCATCAATACAGCCACATGCTTGCCAGTCATGTCAGTCACCCCTTCGCGTTCAGCCACGCCCAAAGTCAGGACAGCCCGGCGGCAGAGCCGCAGACACCCACAACAGGAAAACCCTGACGAATCAAATCACTGTACGGTTAACCATAAAGAATCAGAGGATCGATTCCGTGACAAGCCCCTATAGTAAACAAGACGCTCAAGTACCGCCCCCGATGCAAAAAAAGTCCATATTTTCAGGCATCCACGGTAGCAACTTTTTTTGCCGCCATGATTGCAAGACGCAAAATGAGGGCACAACCGGAAGTCTGCACCCTCATAAATCCAGATAAATGATAAAATGATTCCCGCAAGCTGGCTTAAGCTTGGGTTTTGCCAAGGAATTCCTCAACCCTTTCGCCGTCCCGGAACAGGCCGAGACGCTTGATCTCCCATTGCAGGCGAATGCCGGAATTCTCAAACACCCGCGCACGCACGGTCTCGCCCAGAGTTTCCAGATCAAGGCCGGTCGCATTGCCGGTATTGATCATGAAATTGCAGTGCATTTCCGACATCTGCGCCCCGCCGATACGCAAGCCCCGGCAACCGGCCTTGTCGATCTCTTTCCAGGCAGATGTGCCTTCCGGATTCTTGAAGGTCGAGCCGCCGGTCTTTTCGCGCACCGGCTGTACCGTCTCGCGGTGATGCTGCACAGCATCCATGGCCTGCCTGATTTCCTCAGCATCACCTGGAACACCTTCAAACAAGGCCGAGGTAAAGATCAGATCAGGAGCTGCCGAGGAATGACGATAGGCATAGCCCATATCGGCATTGCCGAGGATATGCAGCTCGCCCTTGCGGTCAAGCGCACGCACTTCCACCACGCGCTCGCGCGTTTCAACACCATTGGCCCCCGCATTCATGCGCAACGCGCCACCAACGCCGCCCGGAATACCGTGGTAGAAATGAAAGCCTGCAAGGCCAGCCTCAAGGGCAGCCGCAGCCACGCGCTTGTCTGGGGTTGCAGCCCCTGCGCGCAGCCTTGTATCGGAGACGCGCTCGATCTCGCCAAAACCCTTGGCCGAAAGCCGTACGACAAAGCCCGGAATACCGCCATCGCGCACCAGAAGATTCGAGCCTATGCCAACCACCATCACCGGAATTTCCTCCGGCACAGCTTTCAAAAATGCTGCCAGATCTTCCTCGTCGGCAGGCTGGAACAGAACCTGTGCCGGACCGCCGACGCGAAACCAGGTGATCTTGTCCATACCGGAATCCGGCGTGATGCGTCCGCGCAGGCCCGAGAGCCTGCCTTCCAGTTTTTTCAGAAGCTCTTCGCCGCCTTCCATCAGTTCTTACCCTGTGCAGCCAGTTCGTTTGGAAGCGCATAGGCCCATTGCGTGATATTGCCAGCCCCAAGGCAGACAACGAAATCACCGGGCTCTGCAACCGAAGCGACAAATGGCGCCAAGGCCTCCGGCCCGCTGAGGAAACGCGCGTCACGATGGCCGGCCGTCTTGATGCGCGTGACCAGTTCTTCAGAAGTAACCCCCTCGATCGGGTCTTCGCCTGCGGCATAGACCGGTGCGACCGCAACAATATCGGCATCGTTGAAACAGGTGGCAAATTCGTCGAACAGGCTGCCCAAACGGGTATAGCGATGCGGCTGGGCAATGGCGATCACCTTGCCCCTGGTTGCCTCGCGCGCAGCCTTCAGCACGGCACGGATTTCAACCGGATGGTGGCCATAATCGTCAAAGACCTCGACACCATTCCACGAACCCGTATGGGTGAAGCGACGCTTCACACCGCCAAAGGAAGCAAGACCGCGGCGAATATCATCGGCCGAAATGCCAAGCTCATGCGCAACCGCAATCGCCGCCGTCGCATTGGATACATTGTGCTGGCCCGGCATGGGCAGGCGCAGATCCTTGATCTCGACCATATCACCCTTGCGCGAACGGATGATGACGTCGAACAGATTGGCCGCACCTTCCATGCGCTGGTTGACAAAGCGCACATCAGCCTGCGGATTCTTGCCATAAGTGATGATGCGCCGATCCTCGATGTGGCTGACCAGCGCCTGCACTTCCGGATGATCAAGGCACATCACGCCAAAGCCATAAAACGGCACATTCTCGACAAACTGGCGAAACGCATTGCGTACATTGTCGAAATTGCCATAGTGATCCAGATGTTCCGGGTCGATATTGGTGATGACCGCGATATCGGCCGGAAGCTTCAGGAAAGTGCCATCGCTTTCATCAGCCTCAACCACCATCCAGTCGCCATCGCCCATGCGCGCATTGGTGCCATAGGCATTGATGATGCCACCATTGATGACCGTCGGATCAAGACCGCCAGCATCAAGGAGAGCAGCAACCAGCGAGGTGGTCGTGGTCTTGCCATGGGTGCCGCCGATGGCAACGGCATGGCGGAAGCGCATGAGTTCGGCCAGCATTTCCGCCCGGCGCACGATCGGCAGCAGCTTTTCGCGTGCCGCGACCAGTTCCGGATTGTTCTTCTTGATCGCGGTGGAGACGACGACCACTTCCGCATCGCCAATATTTTCGGCCTTGTGGCCGACGAAAACCTCGATGCCCTTGGCGCGCAGGCGCTGCACATTGGCGCTGTCGGCCTGATCGGAGCCCTGCACCTTGTAGCCAAGATTGTGCAGCACTTCCGCAATGCCGCTCATGCCGATGCCGCCAATCCCGATGAAGTGGACAAGCCCGATGTTGAGTGGCATTTTCATGACACTATTCCTTCTTTGAATTCCTGAACCGATTTTCCCGCTGCAATAGCCTCTGCAAGGTCTGCAAGCAACCGTGCCGCGTGTGGCTTCCCGACAGTTTTTGCCGCCTTTGCCATGGCTGCGAGCCGTTCCGGCTCGTTCATGGCCTTGCGCAGGATTTCTGCAAGCCGCTCCGGTGAAAGATCAGACTGGCGCACCACCTCGCAGCCACCGGCTGCCGCAAGGGCTGCCGCATTGGCGGCCTGATCATGGTCAAGCGCATGCGGAAATGGCACCAGCATGGCCGGACGGCCAATGGCGGCAATTTCCGAAACCGTCGAGGCGCCGGAACGCGAAATGACGAAATGTGCATCGGCCATGCGCGCCGGCATGTCGTTGAAGAAAGTGGCAACATCGGCCGTAACACCAAGTCCGGCATAGGCCTCACGCACATCCGCCTCATCTTCCTTGCGCGCCTGCTGTGTTACCAGAAGCCGCGAACGTTCCTGCGCATCAAGCAGAGCAATGGCCTCTGGCACAGCTTTTGAGAAAAACTGCGCGCCCTGACTGCCGCCAAATACCAGCAGGCGGAAACGCTCGCCGGCACCGGCTGGCTGATAGGGCATTTCCGCCGCAACCAGAACCGGCGGGCGCACCGGATTGCCGGTGATGATCGTCTTTGCGGCATAGGCGCCGCGGCCTTCCGGCAGAAAGCCGCCGGCAATGGCCTTCACCCGTGATGCCAGCCCCTTATTGGCACGCCCCATGACGGCATTCTGCTCATGCACCAGCGTGGGAATGCCCATATTGCTGGCGGCATAGACCGGCGGCAGGGTCGGATAGCCACCAAAGCCTGCCACGAGTTTCGGCTTCAGCCGCTGAAACAGCTTGCGCGCATCAAGATTGCCCTGCCACAATGTGAAGAAGGTCTTTGCCAGCGCCAGCGGATTGCGCCCGCCAATCGTGGCCGAGCGAATGACATGCACATGATCCGGGGCAAAGGCTCCCGCAAAGCGCTGTGCGCGTGCATCGGTTGCCAGATGCACATCCCATCCACGCTCTTTCAGCTCATGCGCCAGTGCCTCGGCTGGAAACAGATGCCCGCCGGTTCCCCCGGCAGCAACGACGATAACGCCCTTATTCATCGTCCCTCACCTAAAATCAGATCGCCGGAATGTGCTCTTTGAAGCCAACCGTATGGGTCATGCGCGCTTCAGGACGGCGCCGCGTGAGCGCAAGCAGAATGCCCATCGTCACGGCAATCGCAATCAGCGACGAACCGCCATAGGAGATGAAGGGCAGCGTCATGCCCTTGGCAGGCATCAGATGCAGATTGACCGCCATATTGATGATCGACTGGAAGCCGAACAGGATCACAATGCCGGATACGGCAAGCCGCGTAAACGGATCCCGTTCCTTCAGCGCCATGACGAGCCCCCGCACCACGATGAAGGCAAACAACAGCATGATGAATATGCACAGAATGATGCCATATTCCTCGGCCGCGACCGAAAAGATGAAGTCGGTATGGCTGTCGGGAATGATGCGCTTGACCGTACCTTCGCCCGGCCCCTGGCCAAACCAGCCGCCGCGCAAGATCGCCTCGCGTCCCGCATCAACCTGAAACGTATCGCCCTCGCCCGTGAGAAACCGGTCAACACGGCCTGCAACGTGTGGGAAAATGAAATAGGATGAAATGACAAACACGACACTGAAGCCGATCAGCAGGAAAATCCAGAACATCGACAGGCCGGCCAGGAAGAACATGCCCGCCCATGTGAAGGTGGTCAGCATGGTCTGGCCAAGATCTGGCTGCAGCATAAGCAGCCCCGCAACGATACCAAACAGCACCAAGGCCAGAAAATAACCTGGCATGTCGCCGCCGCGCTCGCGCTCCGACAAGAGCCATGCGCAAATCACCACAAAAGCTGGCTTCATGAATTCGGATGGCTGGATGGAAATGCCGGCAAGGCTCACCCAACGCCGCGCGCCCTTGACCTCAATGCCGAAGAAAAGTGCCGCAACCATCAATAGCAACGACACACCCAGCAGGATCAGCGCAAAGCGCCGGATATAGCGCGGCGTAAGAAAGGAGACGCTGATCATGACAACGACCGCCGGAAGCATGAACAGGATCTGGCGATCGACGAAATGGAAACTGTCAAGGCCGATGCGCTCTGCAACCGCCGGACTGGCCGCAAAGGAAAGCAGAACACCAAGCCCCATCAGTGCAAGACAAGCGGCAAGGAAATAGCGGTCGATCGTCCACCACCAGTTGGCGACGGGACCGCGGTCGACACGACTTACCATCAGCGTTCCCCTCCTGTCGGCGTAATGCCGGGCAGCGCCAGAACGGCACTGCGAAAGGCATCGCCACGTTTTTCAAAATTCGGAAACTGGTCAAAGCTCGCACAGGCAGGCGACAACAGCACGACCGGCTCAGCTGCGGCATCATTGCCGGCATCGCGTGCGGCATGTTCGACCGCAACGGCAAGCGTGTCGGAAATTTCAAACGGCACCTTGTCACCCAGCGTTGCGGCAAAGGCCGCAGCCGCCTCGCCAATCAGATAGGCCTTGGCAATGCGCGGGAAGAATTCGGCAAGCGATGCAATGCCGCCAGCCTTCGGCACACCACCGGCAATCCAGTAGATATGCGGGAAAGACGACAGGGCGGGTGCAGTGGCATCGGCATTGGTGGCCTTGGAATCATTGACGAACAGAACCTTGCCGCGCCGGCCGATCTGTTCCATGCGGTGAGCCAGGCCAGGAAAGCTTTGCAATCCGGCACGGATTTCCTCAATCGTCAGCCCAACCGACAGGCAGGCCACCACCGCTGCCAGCGCATTTTGCGCATTGTGGGCGCCACGCAGCGAACCAATGCCTGCAAGCGAGGCAAGTTCCTCCACCTTGCCAGCCCTGGCATGAAGCAGGGTCGAGCCATCGGCATAATAGCCATCAGCCAGAGGCCTGTTCTTTGAAATGCGTGCAACCTTCACGCCTTTCGCCGAAAGCCGGTCGGCAATGGCCGCGCAATAATCATCATCCACACCGACAACGGCCGTGCCGCTTGCCGCCACAAGGCGCTCCTTGATTGCGGCGTAATTTTCCATCGAACCATGACGGTCAAGGTGATCTGGCGTGAGATTCAAGAGAATGCCGGCCGTCGGATTGAGCGATGGCGCAAGATCGATCTGATAGGACGAACACTCAACCACATAGAAGCGGTCTGGCCTGGGTGCCTCGAGCGTAAGAATCGCCGTACCGATATTGCCGCCAAGCTGCATGTCGCGGCCTGACGTTTTCAGAATATGCGCAATCAGCGCCGTCGTGGTCGATTTGCCATTCGTTCCGGTAATCGCAATGAAGGGGCAATCGGGTGCCAGCAGCTTGCGCTCGCGCACGAAGAGTTCGACATCGCCGATGATTTCAACGCCTGCCGCATGGGCAAGCTCGACCGACCAATGCGGCTTGGGATGGGTAAGCGGCACACCAGGCGACAGGACAAAGGCTGCAAACTGCGACCAGTCGGCCTGACGCAGATCACCTGTCGCAAGCCCCTCGCCTTGCGCGCGCGCCACGCTGTCGGGATTGTCATCCCACGCAATCACATGTGCGCCACCGGCGACAATGGCCTTGGCCGTCGCAATGCCCGACCCGCCCAGTCCGAAGAGAGCGACAGTCTTGTCTTTAAGAGCGGTAATCGGGATCATGATGCCATGCCTGTTATCTGAGCTTGAGGGTTGAAAGGCCAATCATGGCGAGGATGATCGCCACGATCCAGAAGCGGATGACGACCTGGCTTTCCGTCCACCCCTTCTTTTCAAAATGATGATGGATCGGCGCCATGAGGAAAACGCGCTTTCCCGTCAGCTTGAAGGAAGCGACCTGAATGATGACCGAAAGCGCTTCCATGACGAAAAGACCGCCAATGATGGCAAGGACGATTTCGTGCTTGGTGGCAACGGCAACCGCACCCAGCATGCCCCCCAGGGCAAGCGAACCCGTGTCGCCCATGAAGATGGCCGCAGGCGGCGCATTGAACCAGAGAAAGCCAAGGCCCGCGCCAATGACAGCGCCAAGCAGGACCGCAAGTTCACCCGTGCCCGGCACGAAATGGATCTGCAGATAGTCGGCAAAGATCGCATTACCGGAAAGATAGGCGATGAAGCCGAAGGAAGCGGCCGCCACCATGACCGGCACGATGGCCAGACCATCAAGACCGTCGGTGAGATTGACCGCATTGCCGGCCCCCACCATGACGAAGGCCGCCATCGGGATGAAGAACCAGCCGAGATTGATCAGGAATTCCTTGGCAAAGGGGAAAGTGAGCGAGGAGGAAAACGGCTCCTGGCCTGCACGCATGATGATGAAGGCGGCAATGCCGGCAATCAGGAATTCTATGCCAAGACGCGCCTTGCCGGAAAAGCCCTTGTCCGACTGTTTGGTCACCTTCAGATAGTCATCATAAAAGCCGATGGCGCCAAAACCGACCGTCACCATCAGCACGACCCAGACATAAATGCTGGAAAGATTGGCCCAGAGCAGACACGATACCAGAATGCCGGTCATGATCATCAGGCCACCCATGGTGGGGGTGCCGGCCTTCTTGAAATGGGTCTGCGGCCCGTCAGCACGGATCGGCTGGCCCTTGCCCTGACGCACACGCAGCGAATCGATGATCGCCGGGCCGAACAGAAACACGATCAGCGCCGAAGTAATCAGCGCACCGCCCGTACGGAAGGTGATGTAGCGGAACACATTGAGCGGCGTCACATGTTCGGCAAATTGCGTGAGAAGCATCAACATGACGAATAGTCCCCAAACCCCGCCTATTCTGCGGGTTTTACCGGCGGAAATTGTGTGGTCAGCGCCTTGACGATTTTCGAGAAGCCAATCCCTTTCGATGATTTCACCATGATGACATCGCCTGGACGGACTGCCCTGATCACCAGAGGCAGCAATTCGGCAGTGGTCTGCCTGTATTCGGTGTGAATTTCAACCGGCAAGGCATTTTTCAGCACTGACATTTCCTCGCCCGCGATGAAAAGCGCGTTCACTTCCGCGTCAACAATGGGCCGGGCCAGATCGGCATGCAGCTTGCCGGACTGGCGGCCAAGCTCCAGCATGTCGCCCAGAACCGCAATACGCCGGCCGCGGCTTTCCGGCTGTGTCGCCTGCAACAGTGCCAGCGCCGCACGCATCGAGGCCGGATTGGCATTATAGCTTTCATCTATCAGCGTAAAACTGCCGCCTTCCGGATGTTGCAGCACATGACGCGCGCCGCGCCCCTCTTCCGCCGTAAGCGTCGCCATGGCCATGGCGACCTTGGCCATGTCGGCGCCAACCAGATGCGCCGCTCCCAGCACGGCCAGCATGTTCTGCACGATATGGCGGCCGGGAATGCCAACCTTGATCGCGGCTTCCTCATCGTCAATCTTCACCGTCATACAGGAACAGCCGGGATGAAGCCTGACCTCGCGCAGGCGATAATCGGCACGCGCATTCTCGCCAAAGGAATGAATGTGCTCGACACCGGCTTTCTGCGCCAGTTCCTCAAGCTGCCGGAAGCGCTTGTCGTCGCGGTTCAGCAGCGCATAGCCGCCGGGCACAATGCCTTCAAAGATTTCCGCCTTGGCAACGGCAATCTCCTCCTGATTGGCGAAATGGCCAAGATGGGCCGGTGCAATCTGCGTGATCAGCGCCACATGCGGACGCACCATCTTCACCAGCGGGCGGATCTCGTCATGATGATTCATGCCGATTTCAAACACGCCATAGTCGACATCCTGCGGCATGCGCGCAAGCGTCAACGGCACGCCCCAATGATTATTGAACGAGGCAACCGATGCATGCACCTTGCCGACTTCCGAAAGCACATGGCGCAGCGCTTCCTTGGTGGTGGTCTTGCCGACCGAACCGGTCACCGCGATGATCTGCGCCCCTGAACGGTTGCGCGCGGCGATGCCGAGCCGGGTCAGGCCCTCCAGCACATCCTCAACCACGATCATCGGGATTTTCAGCGTGCCAAGCGCAGGCAGGCGATGTTCGGCCACGACCAGCAGGCCAGCGCCTGCCGCCATGGCAGCCGTTGCAAAATCATGGCCATCAAACTGCTCGCCCTTGATGGCAAAGAAGGCTTCGCCCGGCTTCAGGGTACGGCTATCAATCGATATGCCGGTAATGCCTGCCGGCATCTGGCCAACCGGCCTGCCGCCCATGGCCTCGACCATATCGGATGAAGTCCATAGCCATTCGCTCATGATTTCGACTCCTCAAGGCGCGCTGCCAGTGCCGCGGCCACTTCGGCATGATCGGAAAATGGCAGCACCCTGCCGCCAATGATCTGGCCTTCCTCATGCCCCTTGCCCGCAACCACCAGCGTGTCGCCCGCCATCATCATCGACACGGCGGTAAAGATTGCCTCGCGACGATCGCCGATTTCGGTTGCGCCGGGTGCTGCCGCCATGATTTCGGCACGAATTTCGGCCGGCACTTCCGAGCGCGGATTGTCGTCGGTCACGATCACCACATCGGCAAGGCGCGTGGCGATTTCGCCCATGATCGGGCGCTTGCCCTTGTCGCGGTCCCCTCCGCAGCCAAAGACGACGATCACGCGTCCTGTCGTGAAAGGACGCACGGAGGCAAGCACATTTTCCAGCGCCTCCGGCTTGTGCGCATAATCGACATAGGCTGGCGCGCCCTCTTCGGTCGTGCCAACAAGATCAAGGCGTCCCGGTGCGCCCTTGAGCCGTCCGAGCGCGCGCATGGCAGCAGCAGCCGGCACGCCCGTCACAATGGCAAGGCCAGCCGCCACGAGCGCATTGGCAACCTGGAAATCACCGGCCAGCGGTAATTCGATCTCGAAAATGTCCGTGCCGATCGCCACTTCGACATGCTGACGGAAACGGCCATGTTCAACCCGCTTCAACGTGATGAAACTGCCCTTGCGGCCAACGGTCTTGACATCGCAGCCAGCTTCTGTGGCAGCTTCGATGGCCGCATTGGAAAAACGGTCATCGGCAAAGATGATCGCCGGCGCGCCCTTGGGCAACAGCGTCCTGAACAGGCGCATCTTTGCATCAAGATATTCTTCAATCGTCGCATGGTAGTCCATGTGGTCACGGCCAAGATTGGTGAAAGCGGCCGCAGCCAGATGCACGCCATCCAGGCGGCGCTGATCCAGACCATGCGACGAAGCTTCCATCGCGGCATGGGTCACCCCTTCATCAGCCAGTTCCGCCAGAACCCGGTGCAATTCCACCGGATCGGGCGTCGTCAGCGAATTATAATCGCTGCGGGTCGGCGAGAACACGCCGGTCGTGCCGATATTGGCAGCAGGAAACCCCGCATCGGCCCAGATCTGGCGGGTAAAGGAGGCAACAGAGGTCTTGCCACTGGTGCCGGTCACGGCGACCATCACTTCCGGCTGCCTGCCATAGAATTGCGCCGCAGCCTTTGCCAGAGCCAGCCGTGCATCATCGACATGCAGCACCGGCACGCTGGCATTTGCAATGACTGTATCTTTTCCGGCGATGATGGCGATTGCACCGCGCCTGATCGCATCTTCGGCAAAGGCCCCACCATCAGCCTTGACCCCCTTCAGGGCTGCAAACAGGAAACCGCGTTCGACCTTGCGCGAATCCGACGTGATCCCGGTGACGGCAGCCTCGCCCTCTGCACCATGCACGAGGTCCCTGAAGAGTGAGATATCTTTCAATTTCATCGTCATTCCAATTCCATTCCACTCGTTGTCACCGAACACATGGCACACGGCAAAAGCGAATCAGTCGTAAGTTCGTTCGGCTGAAACCATTGCTGGTTCAGATTCCTGTTCAAAATCAGGCTTAACCCCCAGGAATGATGCTGAACGGCTGATGATCTCCGCAACCATTGGCGCGGCATTGAGACCGGCGGTCGCGGCGAACTTGCCCGGCTCCGGCTTTGGCTCGTCAATGATGGTCAGGACAACATAGGCCGGATCATCCATCGGGAAGGCTGCAAGGAAGGCGTTGAAACGCACATCCTTGGCATAGCGGCCATTGACCACCTTTTCCGCCGTACCCGTCTTGCCGCCGACACGATAGCCCGGAACCGCCGCACGTTTGCCGGAACCACCGGGCGCCGTTGCATTGAGGCGATAGAGATAGCGCATATCGGCCGAAACCTGTGGGCTCGTCACCTGCTTGGCCACTTTCGCAGCTTCTTCCTGCGTACGCACCAGGAAGGTTGGCGGGATCAGCTTGCCGCCATTCATCAGGGCTGCTGCCGCCACGGCCGTCTGCAGGGGCGTAGTCATCATGCCGTGACCAAAGGAGATGGTCATGGAGTGAACCTTCTTCCAGACGCGCGGCTCGACCGGGCGGGCCACCTCTGGCAGTTCCGTTTCCATACGGTCAAGCAGGCCCATCTTCTTGAGGAAAGCGCGATGGCCCTCAATGCCCACCACATTGGCCTCGTGGCCGGAGCCGATATTGGATGAATAAATGAACACTTCCGGCAGTGTCAGCACGCGGCCCTTGCCGTGAAAATCGCGGATGACCTGTTTGCCCACCACCAATGGGCGCGAGGCATCCACGCGCGACTGCAGGGTGAACTTGCCGGAATCAAGCGCCATGGCCGTAGTGAAGGTCTTGATCGTAGAACCCATTTCATAGGTGCCGGCCGACATGCGGTTGAGGCGATCCTTGTCCAGCGCATGCACCGGATTGTTCGGATCAAAATCCGGCACGGATCCCATGGCGATCACTTCGCCCGTCTTGACGTTCAGGACAACAGCACCGGCGGCAATGGCGCGATAACGCTCCATCGCCTTGACCAGCACATCGCGCACAATATGCTGCACGCGAATATCGATCGACAGGCGTACCGGCTCAAGCGACTGCCCAGTGGCCAGACCAACCGAGCGCAAGTCGCTCAGGCCCTGCGAGTCGATATATTTTTCCATGCCGGCAATGCCCTGATTGTCGATATTGACCAGCCCCAGAATATGCGATGCCGTCGGCCCGCCCGGATAGAAACGGCGCTTTTCCGTGCGGAAACCAATGCCCGGAAGACCGAGCGCCATGATCTGGCTTTGCTGCTTTGGCGTCAGGCCGCGCTTGATCCAGATGAAGCCCTGCTCGCCCTTCAGCCGTCGATAGGTTGTCTCCCAGTCGAGGTCGGGCAGAACGGTCGCCAGCATTTCCAGCGTCTCGTCCGGGTCGACGATCTTGCGCGGCTCGGCATAAAGCGACGCCGTCTTGATGTCGGTTGCAAGGATCTCGCCATTGCGGTCAAGAATGTCAGGACGCGAGGCAAGCTGGGCCACGGCAGGGCCGGTGGTTTCCTCTTCTGCCCCGCTCAGCACGCCAAAATAGATCAGCTTGCCGCCGATCACGCCATAGACGCAGACAAAGCCGGCAATCGCCATCCACAGGCGATTGCGTGCCTTGTTGCCATGTTTCTTGCGCAAACCCACAAATGACATTTCGCCGGCCGGCTTTTCACTGCCCGCCGGCTCATGACCGTTCAACGCTGCCTGCTTCCTTCTGCCAGGCAATCCAAATCCGAACTTCATGATTAGTGCCTCGCCACATTCTTCTTGTTGCCGCCGGTCTTGTTTGCGATGCTGCCTGTGGTCATCGCATCCTGTTCCAGAACCCCGCTTGCGAGCAGTTCATCGCTGCCGGAAATGATCTTCTGGATGTCATCCACCGGACGCTCCGGAATGTCATCGACACTGGTGATCAGCTGTTCCGCCTTGATCGGCTCAAGCTGCACCTCGCTGTCATAGATCGCCACGAGATCCTGCAGACGGCTTGGCTGCGTCATCAATGCCCAGTCAGCCCGCAAAAGGTTGATCGTGTCGCGTTCGGAATCGATCTGGCGCTTCAGCTTGGCAATCACCGCGATCTGCTTTTCCGCGTCATATTTGATCGTGTAGGTGACGGCTGCCGCCACCAGCATCGCTGCAAGCATAATGAGTTCAAAGGTACGCAGCACTCGTTCAACTCCGGGTCAGTTCATCAGCATCGGGCAGTCTTGGCAGGCCGAACAGCGTGAGATCATTTTCAAGCGGCGGATTTTGCGTGCGCAGGCCAGCGCGCAACTTGGCCGAGCGCGCGCGCGGATTGTGCGCCTCTTCTTCCGCGCTGGGGCCGACAGCCCCCTTTACCGCAGGCGTGAAACTTGGCAGGCGCTCAGCCACTTCCGGCATGTGACGCGAGCCTGCACGCCCGCCGGCGCGATCAGCAAAGAAGCGTTTTACCATGCGGTCTTCCAGCGAATGAAACGTCACCACGACCAGACGCCCGCCGGGCTTCAAGACGCGTTCGGCCGCAAGCAGCGCCCGGGCCAGCTCGCCAAGCTCATCATTGACGAACACGCGCAGCGCCTGAAACACGCGCGTTGCCGGATGGATGCGATCCCTGGGATTGCGCCCCACCAAAGCCTCAATGGCATTGGCAAGATCCAGCGTACGCGTGAAAGGCTGGATGGCACGACGCTTTTCAATCATGCGCGCAATGCGCCCGGCATGACGTTCTTCGCCCAGAAAATTGAAGATGCGGGCAAGATCGCCCATTTTCAGGCGGTTGACGACATCGGCGGCACTTGCCCCCTTGCCCGACATGCGCATGTCGAGCGGCCCATCCTTCTGGAAGGAAAAACCGCGCTCGGCCTGATCGATCTGCATCGATGACACACCGATATCGAGCACCACGCCATCCACCCTGAAATCTGCGCCCTTCACCGAAGCAACCGCCTCATCGAGCCGGGAAAACCGGCTTTCGACCAGATGCAGCCTGCCCGGATGTCCTGCCTCAATCGCACGCCCCGCTTCAATTGCCGTCGGATCGCGGTCAATCGCGATCACTTCGGCACCCTCGTTCAGGATCCGGGTCGTATAGCCGCCAGCACCGAATGTGCCATCAACCATCACCTCACCCGGCTTTGGCCTGAGAGCCTCGATCACCTCGGCCAGCATCACCGGGACATGACGGATCTGCGCCCCTTCGGCCTGAGATCTTTCTCCGCCGAGGCTTGCCATCATCTCCGATCCTTTCCCGGGTGTAACATGCCCGCCATCATTGTTTTGTTTCGCAAATCCGGCCAGAATTCGTTATGGTCGGCTCATCCGACAGTTATCGGTTATTAAGCTTAACGAAGCGTTATTGTTTCCGGGAGCCAGTCAAGGAAGTTGTCGGATTTCAACAGTTCCATTCATTTTCACGAGCAAGAAGCTGGTGATGGTTCCAGCCCTTTTCCAAGCCCCCAAAGACCACCCTGCATATGCCGCCCGACCTTGCGTGAAAGGCTGAAAGGCCAGGAACAGTAAAACCACACAATCGGCTTCGGTCAGATGCCCTGTCCGGTCCTGTCAAAGCCGCTGCAACCTATGGGAAAACCTGATTTTACAGGATTTGGCAGCCCACAAGACACCAACCCTGTTGTGACGCATCAGAACCAGCCCTTGCGCGAGAGCGCCAACAGGCAAACGGTAATTTGATTCGCCAGCAATCCGCTTCCGGACGGAAAACCGGTGCCCACTTTTTCTGGAACTGCGGGCTGACATGTAATCTTTGCCGTGGGTTTCGGCTGCTGCGCTCAAGCGGACAAGGTGTTTGACACCTTCGCCCCCCCCAACCCAAGCTGCGGCAGGCAGATTGCAGATCCCGGACTGAACAGACCAACAAGCATATTCCGCCATATCAGCCCTGCCGCACCATCCCGCAACCAGCACAAGAATCCTGCACTGGCTACAGACGCACGGCAAATACCCACACGCCCTTGCGTGCCAATCAGACAGACGATCGATGCTGTTTCACTTGATCTTCAGCGCCCACTCAAGATCAATACCGTCGCGCATCAGCCCCTTTATTTTTGCTTCATAGCAGTTCTTATAACGCGCCAGCAGCTCTTCACTGCTCATTCCTGCATATTTACTATTCCATGGTGGCCTGCCCCTATGATGTGGTCCGGTTTCAATCTTAATGCATGATCGGCTTCTGAGCCATCATCTGGGCAGATGATGGCGC